>SVIA01000005.1 GCA_015055535.1 Clostridiales bacterium | reverse complement strand
AACAGCAAAAATAAATAATAAAATTGAAATTATAATATAAGTTAAAGATAAATAATCAAAAACCAAAAATTGTGGATTAATATAATTTATTACCAAAACAAAAGTATTATTAATAAAATGTATTAAAATTGAAGAAAAAATATTATTAGTATACATTACAACTAAAGCTAAAATTATTCCTAAAACAAACTGATAAATTGTTTGATGCAAATTTAAATGGATAAGCATAAACATTAAACTAGAAATAATTATTGCAAATTTATTACCCTTGTTTTTTAATCCACCAAAAATTACACCTCTAAACAAAATTTCTTCAGTAATTGGTGCAAAAATACCCATAGTTAAAATTAAATATATAAAATTGATTGGTTTATTAATATTAATTGGTAACTCAGAACTTGTTACACCAATAAACTCTAAAAAACTATCAAACACATTGATAATTGGACTTATTAAAAATAAACAAATTAAAGAAATTGTAATTAAAATTAAAACTTGTTTAATGTTAAGCCTTTTTGTTTCCAAACTTTCTTTTAAACTTAATTTTTTTGTTTTTAAAATAAATAAAAAAATTAATAAAAAACTTACTTGACTTAGTGTTGTTGCTAATATTTTATAAATTTTAGTATTTACAATATTTGTAGTACCCATAAAAAATGAAAGAAAAAAAATCGCTAAAAAAGCTAAAACGTTTGGAATAACTAATGATAATATAAAAGATAATGCGCTATCTTTTTTTGAATATTTATTTTGCATATAGTTATTATAACATTTTAGCTTTTTATTTCAAACTAAATATTAAGTTTATTTATTAAATTTACAATTTTACCACTAATTTCATTTAATAGTTTTTTACTTTTTCCTTCTACTAAAACCCTAATTTTGTTTTCAGTTCCACTTGCTCTTACAATAATTCGACCATCAAAATTTTTTTGTAAAGATTTTATTAAATCGTTTAATTCTTCACTATTTTTTATTCTCGCTTTATCTTTTACAATTACATTAATAGATTTTTGCGGCATTAGTTTTATTTGAGTTAATTTATATAACGATTTTTTTTCTTGTTTTATAACTTCTAAAATTTTTACAGCTGATAATATTCCATCACCAGTAGGTAAAATATCACTTAAAATTATATGACCGCTTTGCTCTCCACCAAGATTAGACTTATACTCTTTCATTTTTTCAATAACATATTTATCACCAACATCACTGCGTAAAAATTTAATACCTTTATTTTTTAATCTATCCTCAATTTTTAAATTTGTTTGCGTTGTACCAACAACAATATTGTTTTTTAATTGTTTTTTCTTTTTCAAATAATTTGCCAATAAAAAAATTGCTTTATCGCCATCTACAATATTTCCAAAATTATCTATACACATTAATCTATCAGCATCGCCGTCAAAAGCAAAGCCAACATCAGCTTTTTCTAATAAAACTTTTTTTCTTAGTCCATCTATATGCAAACTTCCGCAATTTTCATTAATTTCTCCATTAGAATAATTATTAATAGTTATAACTTTTGCACCAAGTTTTTTAAAAATTATGGGTGCCACTTTAAAACTTGCACCATTTGCCAAATCTAAAACAATTTTTAAATCGTTAAATCTAACATCTACATTTTCAATAATGTAATTAATATATTCTTTTTGCAATTTTTCATCTTTTCTATAAGTTCCTATTTTACCATTTAAATTACTGTTTGTGTTAATTATATGATATTCAATTTCCTCTTCTATTTTGTCGCTTAATTTTTGACCAAATTTATCAAATATTTTAATTCCGTTATATTCACTTGGATTATGTGATGCCGAAATAACAATACCAAAATCAAACTTGAGTTTAGTTAGCAAAAATGAAACCATACTAGTAGGAGCAATTCCAACGTCTACAACATAAGCCCCACCAGATAATAATCCACTCAAAAGAGAAGTTTTAATTAAATCTCTACTTTCTCTTGTGTCTGTAGCAATTATAATTTTAGGCTCTTTTATAACTTTGGTTATTGCTAAACCGCATTTATAACAAAGCTCCACTGTAAGCTCTTTGTTTGCAACACCTCTTATTCCATCTGTTCCAAAATAAATCATATATCCCCCTTAATTCTTAGTTTTATTATTTTTTATATGTATTTTTTTATAATCTTCTTTAATACTTAATTCTCTGTTAGAAATAACAAATTTGTTTTCATCAATATTTTTATAAATAGTGCATCCTGCAGCAATAAAAGCATTATCTCCCACAACAACTGGCGCGACTAAGTTACAATTACTTCCTATAAAACAATTATTTCCTATAGTAGTTTTAAATTTGTATTTTCCGTTGTAATTACAAAAAATAACACCGCAACCAATATTTGTATTTTCTCCTATAAAAGCATCTCCAACATAAGTTAAATGAGAAATTTTTGTTCCATTAGAAATTATACTTTTTTTAATTTCAACAAAATTTCCTATTTTAGTATTATTTTTTATGTCTACTTCTCTTAATCTTGAAAATGGACCAATGGAATTATTATTCATAATTTTGCTATCTTTCATGTAACTGTTAGATATTATATTGTTTTCTCCAATCTCGCAATTCTCTATATGATTATTTTCTTCTAAAATACAATTATCTTTTATAACTGAATTTTTAATTATTACATTATTTTGATAAATTGTAACATTATTTCCAATTGTTACACTATCATCAATAAAAACAGAGGCCTCGTTTATAATTTTAATGCCTCGCGATTTAAATTCTTTTAACTTTTTTTTGTTTGTCATAAAAATAAATATGATTTATTATAAAAAATTGTTATTTATATTTAAAAATTCTGTTGTTTAAATTATAAATTTTGAATATAATATAATTATAGTTACATTATGAATAAAAAAGAAAAAGAAATTGTTAAAAAAGAAGAAAATATTTTAAATAAAGAATTTTATAACCTTAATAAAAATGAAGATGTTTTAATTAAAGAAGAAGAAAATTTTTCTAAACTAAACGAAACTAAATCTAAAATGGGTGAAAAAATAAATCAACATAAAATTTTAGATAATTCAACAAAAAGAGGTAAAATTTTTCGTGCACTAATAGCAACTATTTTAGTTTCTATTGTTGTTTTAGGTGGATACTTTATTTTAAAATATACAGGATTATTAGAT
Source organism: Clostridiales bacterium (assembly GCA_015055535.1). Classification (GTDB taxonomy): domain Bacteria; phylum Bacillota; class Clostridia; order Christensenellales; family UBA1242; genus UBA7868. The sequence goes on along the minus strand of SVIA01000005.1, from coordinate 65,432 downwards.
AAATTTAATAGTTTAGAAGATGTTAAAGAATTTATTTTATCTGGTGGAAAATTGAGTATATTTATTTTTATAATAATTCAATTTTTACAAGTTACATTTTTGCCAATACCCGCATTTTTAACTACAGTTGCTGGTGCACTAATTTTTGGACCTTGGACTACATTTTTTGTGAGTTTAATTTCTATTATGCTTGGTAGCATTTTTGCTTTTTTCCTTGGAAGAAAATTTGGGAAAAAACTACTTTGTTGGATAGCTGGAAAAGAAGATGCTGAAAAATGGACAAAAAAATTAACAAATGGAAAATATATTTTCTTTTTAATGATGTTATTCCCAATTTTTCCAGATGATATTTTATGCATGGCTGCAGGTGTAACTAACATGAGTTTTGATTTTTTCTTTTTCACAAATTTAATAACAAGACCAATTGGAATAATTTGTACATGTTTTTTAGGAAGCGGGACATTAATACCATTTAGTGGCTATGGTTTAATTGTTTGGCCAATTTTAATTTTACTTTTAATAATATCTTTTGTTTTTAGTGTTAAATACAGAGAAAAAATCGAAGAGTTTGTTGATAAACTTGCAAGAAAAAAACGTACACCTAAAAAAGGAAAAAATAAAAATATTAAAGTTGATACTTTAGATATTAACAATAGTGAAAATAATAATGAAAACAAATAAAAAATAGCATAAAATTATGCTATTTTTTATAATTCAAACACATCACTTAGGCCTTTTTTCTCTATGCCAACAAACTCAACAACTTCAGCTAGCACAAAAGGATTTTTAAATTTGCCTTTATATTTTTTGTAATTTTCTTCAATAAAATCTGATATTTCTTTATGATTACCAATCCATCTTTTATTTTCATCAAAAGCGTAACAATATAAAGCATTATTAGAAATATAGTCTTCTGAAAAATGATATCTAACAGGTCTTACAAATTTATCAGAAACAAAAAAATTACTATTAACTTCTTTTAATGTGATTTTTTTATTATCAACTTCTTGAATAAAGAATTTACCATTATTAACATAAACTGGTGTTGCAAAGCAAGGCATATTATCTCTATTCATTATCGCTCCAACAAATGTATAAAATTGTTTCATATTTATCTCCTATAAACGTTATTATATTAACATAAAAACTTTTTATTGTCAATATGCTTTTTAAATTTTAATTAGAACTTAATAGCAAAAAAATCTTCCTATAAATTTATTAACAATTTAAACAATCAAAATTGTATAAATAAAAAGTAATTTTAAATTATTTGAAAATATAAAAATTTATGTTATAATTAATTACGGAGAAATGTCAGAGTGGTCGAATGTGCTTGTCTCGAAAACAAGTGTACTAACCGGTACCGGCGGTTCGAATCCGCCTTTCTCCGCCAATATTTTATACATTGTTTCAAATCAATCTTATAAGGAGAAAAATAATATGGATTTAGGCAAATTAAAAATACAATATACAGAAAATGAAAATATAATTCAAATTTTTAACTCTCCAAATGTTTGTTCTCTTGTAATTAATGGAAAAGTAGTAGATCAATATTCTGGGTTGATTGCAACGCGATTTTGTTTAAAAGGTGAAATAAACACAAGTGATAAAAAAATTATAGTAGAAGCAAAAATGGGATTTTTTAATATGCGCCTTTTTTGCAATGGTTGTCTTGTCGCTAAAAAGTTTATGGGGTTGGGTTAATAAATAAAAAAATTTTATTTTACTCTTTCTTACCCATTTTTATAAAACTATTGATTGTTCTATATAAATGTAAAAATATATAATTAATTTTAATATTTTTAATAAATTATATTAAATATACTATTTATTCAATATTTAAAAACATGAAATTTTTAAACAAAGAAATCTTTAATATCACAATTTATTTTAACATTGACAAAATATAAAACTATGATATAATAATTTAAATGGGAATCTTTTCAAAAATAAAAAAATTAACAACAATAAATAATGAAGACGTTAGCTTTATTAATGGCGAACGTGTTTTTGTTGTACCTAATGATATTACAATTATAGATTCTAATGCTTTTTCAAATTTAAATGTAAATACTGTTATAATTAATAAAAATGTAAAAGAAATTAATGAAAAAGCGTTTATAAATAACCCATATATTAAAAATATAATAATAGATGCCGATATTAAAACTTTAAGGCCATCAACTTTTTGTAATTGTTTAAATTTAGAATATGTAAAATTACCACAAAATATAATAAGATTAGAACAAAGTTGTTTTCAAGATTGTAAAAATCTTAAAAAAATACACTTTAATAAAAATTTAAAAATTATTGAAGGCTATGCTTTTAAAAATTGTCCCAACTTAGATAATGTTATTATTCCCAATTCCGTTGTTGAAATTGGTCATTTTTGTTTTGCTAGTTGTTTTAAATTAAAAAATATACAACTACCTAATAGTTTAACAGAATTATCTATGGGTCTTTTTGACACTTGCATTGGCCTTACAAGTATAACCATACCCGAAAATGTAAAATTAATTAGAAGTTCCTGCTTTTCTCATTGTATAAAATTAAAAAATATTAATTTTCCAAAAACATTAGAAAAAATTGAGCCTATTGCCTTCTCTAACTGCAATAATTTAGAAGAGTTTAAATTGTCTACATATAAAATGGTTCATTTGGATGAAAATTTATTAATGTTTTGCAAACAATTGAAAAGTGTGGAAATTGAAATTATTTCTAATGAAAGTGTTAATACAATTTTTAGTTTAAATTTGTCTGGCTTTAAAAATTATTCAGTAAGATTTTCTGACGAATATAATAAATTAAACAGCTTAAACAATAGTATTGAAAAATACATTAAAATTCCTTATGGTTTTGCAAAATTGCTTATTAGATATAAGCAAGATGAAATTTTTAAAAAATCTAATTTTAAATTTTATAAAAGATTAGAAAAATTATTTGCAACAAACCTTGATCAATACGACGAACAAACTTTTATAATTGCATGTTATAATTTGGGAGTTTTTAGTGAAAACAAACAATTTGGAAATAAAATTTCAAATTTTATAGAAGAAATTTTAATTACAAATACAGTTAGCTTAACAACTTTTATAAGTATGTTTCAAAAAATGGAACTAAAAGGTTTTAATCAAGAATACTCTGAATTTATAACAAAAAAAGAAAATTTTACAAAACTGCTTTCTTTATATGCAGAAGGTTACGACATATTTTCTGAAGCTTATAATAATTTTGAAGAAATTCAAATAAACAATGTATCAAAAAATGTTCAACACAGGCAACTAAAGCCAACGGTAGAAAAATTTAAAAATTATTTAACTCCAACTATTTTTGATGGCGTAACAGAGAAAACTCAAAACATTGCAAATGAAATTGCTAAATTTTCAAATAATCAGGAAGATTTTGAATTGGGTGTTTCAATTATAGAAAAATATAATAAAATGGTAGAAAAAAATAACTTTCAAGATATTGAAATTGAAGATGCTTCTATTTTCTCAGTGGCTAATAAAATTGAAGAAGAAATTTTAAAACTTAATTTAGAAAGTTTAAATGATATTACAAAAACGCTAAAAAAAGATTATAGCTACGAATGGCTAAAGAAAAATGATCCTAAAAATTTAATGCTTGGATACTACTGTTCTTGCTGTGCTCATATTGATGGCTCTGGTGAAGGAATAATGATTGCAAGTATAATTCACCCAGATGTGAAAAATTTGGTAATCAAAAATGAAGCTGGTAAAATTGTTTCAAAATTTACACTCTATATCAATCCTACTCAAGGCTATGGTGTAGTAAATACAGGTTCATTAACAACAAATATTTTAGATCCTTTAGAACGTGAAAAGGTTTTTCTAACTTTTTTAAAAGGAATAAAGGCCTTTGTAAACACTTATAATAAAAATCATCCTGAAAATAAAATCAAACAAATAAATATTGGTGGAAAATATAATAAATTTACAAATATATTTTATAAATACAATATATTAAAAGAAGAAAATTTATTAAAAGGTTTAAACTTTAAAAAGTTTTCTGAAAATTACGAATATAAAGGTGATTGGCAAGATGAACAATATTGTATATTTAAATTGGAGGAAGAAAATGAAAAATTATTATAATTTAGTTGAAGTAACGAAATTAATAAATGAAAATTTAAATACTATAAATAAAATAAATAAAGAAAAAGAAGCTTTAATAGAAATATATAATAAAGATAGAACAAATTTAAACACCTTAAAAAAAATTGAAGAATTAACTGAAAAATATAAATTATGTTTAAATGAAGCAAAAGAGTTAAACGCTATTTCTAAAAAACTTAAAAAATAAAAAGGCAGAATTATATCTGCCTTTTTATTTGCTATTATTTATTTAGAACTTTTATAAAAGTTTTCTTACCTTTTTTAATTATATATTCACTTTTTACCTTCAAAACAAGCTTAATATCTGATATTTTTTCATCATCAATTGTTATTCCACCTTGTTCTATCATTCTTCTTGCTTCGCCTTTAGAAGAAAATAGTGAAGTTAATGCTAAAAAGTCTACAACATTAATTTCGTTATCAATTTTAACATTTTCACTTGGCATATTTTCAAAGTTTGCATTATTAAAAATATTATTTGCCATATTAATAGCGTTATCAGCCTCAACTTTACCATGAACAAGTTTTGTAATTTCATAAGCCATAACTTTTTTAGCTTTTACAATGTCAGAATTTACAAGTTCTTTAATTTCATCTAGTGGAATTCTTGTAAATAATCTAAGTAGTGTTTCAGTATCTGTATCTGGCACATTATAAAAATATTGATAGAAATCGTAAACACTTGTTTTTTCTCTAGCAACCCAAAGAGCACCTTTAGCAGTTTTACCCATTTTTTGACCTTCACTATTTGTTAACAGTGGACAAGTTAAACATTCTAGATTATGTTCTAAACCATCTTCAAAAGCCATTTTCCTACTAAGTTCAGTTCCGGCAGTCATATTTCCCCATTGATCAGAACCTCCAATTTGTAAAGTACAACCGTATTTTTTGTTTAAATAAACAAAATCATACGCTTGCATTAACATATAACCCATTTCCAAGAAAGTTAATCCACCCTCTTCTAAACGTCTAGCGTAAGCTTCATTAGATAACATTCTGTTAACGTTAAAATGTTTACCAATATCTCTCATAAAATCTACATAACTATAGTCTTTAAACCAATCAGCATTATTAACAATGATAGCTGGATTTTCGCCATCAGTATTAACAAATCTTTCTATTAAAGATTTAACTTCACGAAAATTATGTTCAACTTGTTCTTTTGTTAACATTTTTCTTAAATCAGTTCTTCCACTAGGATCACCAACCATCGCTGTAGCACCACCAACTAAAACAATAACTTTATGACCAGCATCTTGAAAGTATTTAATCATCATTAATGAAAAGAAATGCCCAATGTGTAAACTATCAGCCGTTGGATCTATACCAACATATACAGTAGTTGGTTCACCATTTGCAATTTTCCTTACATTTTCTTCGTTAGACATTTGATAAACATATCCACGTTCTTTTAATGTTTCAAACAATTTTGATCTATCCATAATTTCTCCTTAAAAAAAATCTTCTACATGGTAGAAGACTTATAAGCAAAAAACTTCTACCTTTTAGCTAGAACTAAATTTTATAGTAATAGTAATAAGATTTTTGCATTAATTTCATAATAATTTTATAACACAATAATAAATTTAAGTCAAATATAATTGCCAAAATTTAAAATTAATCATTTAAAAATTTTGTTATATTAAATTCTTCTTCAAAATTTGGTATAAAACATTCATTACTAGCGTCTTTATCTTGAAGATAAGCATTTTCAAAATTTAAATTTATTAAATGTTTTACCACTCTTTTATACTCTATATCTTTAACTTTTCTTTTTAATATAGGATGATTTAAAGCCTTATAGTAAGGTGTATATTGGTTTAATAAACTAACAATAGTTTTATTACCTAGTTTTTCGTTAATAAAATCAATTATTTTAATGCTATCGTTTGTTGTATTTGGTAAAACCAAATGCCTTACAATTATTCCCTTTTTCATAATATTATTTTCAATAATATCTAAAGGAATAATTTCTCTAACTTTAATTAAACTGTTTGATGCATATTTAAAATAATCTTTAGCTTTTGAATATTCTAAACTTAATTTTTCATCATAATATTTTAAGTCAAATAAAAAGATATCTACGTAATTTTTCAGTTTTTCAATTGTTTCAGGCTTTTCGTATCCTGACGTATTCCAAACAACTGGAACTTTTGGCTTATAAATTTTTAATGCCGAAATAATTTCATCAGTAAAATGAGTAGGGGTAACAAAATTTATGTTTGTTACATTTTTTTCTTCTAGTTTTTTTATAATATCAACCAATTGATTTATTGTTATATTAATTCCATTATTTAAACTACTTATTTCATAGTTTTGACAATAAATACATTTTAAGTTACAACCACTAAAAAATATTGTACCACTACCATTTTCCCCACTAATTATTGGCTCTTCCCAAAAATGAATCATGGCTTTATTTATTTTAAGACATGTACTATTACAAAAACCTGCAACAGAGTTTCTATTTACATTACAATTTCTTGGACAAATTTCACAACCCATACTACACTGCAACTTCTATTTTATATTTTTTATCGTTAAATTTATAATCTACAAATTTAAAACTATCCACTTTAAAATCATAAAAATCTTTTACATTTTCATCAACTTCAAACTTTGGAGCTTTATATTGTTTGTGTTTTATAATTTCTTTAACTATTGGAATATGTCTTTCATAAATATGAGCGTCTGCAATAACGTGCACTAGTTCTCCAACTTCTAAATTACAAGCTTTAGCAATCATATGCACTAAAACTGCGTACTGACATACATTCCAGTTATTAGCAGTTAACATATCTTGAGAGCGTTGATTTAAAATTGCATTAAGTTTATTTCCAGTTACATTAAATGTCATTGAATAAGCACAAGGATATAAATTCATTTCGTTTAATTCACTATGATTATAAATATTCGTCATAATTCTTCTAGATGTAGGATTGTTTTTTAAATCGTAAATTACTCTATCAACTTGATCAAACATACCCTCACTATATTGGTGTTTTACTCCTAGTTGATAGCCATAAGCTTTACCAATAGAGCCACTTTCATCTGCCCAGCTATCCCAAATATGACTGTGTAAATCTTTAATATTATTACTCTTTTTTTGCCAAATCCAAAGTAATTCATCAATAGCATTTTTATAGTTTGTTTTTCTTATTGTTATAATAGGAAATTCTTTAGATAAATCATATCTATTTACTAAACAAAATTTTTTAATAGTGTGTGCAGGCGTTCCATCATCCCATTTTGGCCTAACAAGTCTATCTTTATCCCATACTCCATGTTTTAAAATTTCTTTAACATTTTTTACAAACACCTTGTCTGCATAACTCATTTTACATTTCTCCTTAAAAATTTAATTTTTACATTTTATTTTAAGATTGTTTAAAAAATAACCCCCTAAAACATGTAATTTATTATTCATAATTTTATCATACAAATAAAAAAATACCAAATTTATTCTACTCTGTTTTGTTTTTTCTTTTTAATGTGTTATAATATAGTTGAAAATATTTTTTAGGGGAAATTATGAATAAAATTGTAGTAATTACTGGTGCTTCTAGCGGAATTGGTTTGTGTTTATATAATATGTATAAGGAAAAAGGTGATATACCCATTTGCTTAGCCAGAACTAATGATAAAAATTTAGATAATTTTATTAAATGTGATGTTAGTATTGAAGAAGATATAATTTTAGCTTTTAAAACAATTCAACAACAATATACAAACATTGACATTTTAATAAACAATGCAGGTTTTGGAATTAGTGGAGCTATAGAACTTGAAAAATCTAGTATAGTTGAACATTTAATGAATGTTAATTTTATGGGTGCATTTCTATGTTATAAATACGCCCTTCCTCTTATGAAATCTGGTGCAAAAATCATTAATATTAGTTCAGTTTGCGCACTATTTCCTATTCCTTATCGCGGATTTTACTGTGCTAGTAAATCAGCTTTATCTAGCATTAGCCTATCTGCATACATGGAATTAAAAAATAGTAAAATTAGCGTTGTAACAATTTGTCCAGGACAAACAAAAAGCAATTTTGAAAAAAATAGAATTAAAAACATGGCAACTAATGAACGTTATGCTGATACTATTGAATCTACTGCTAAGGCTTTAGCAAAAACTGAAGATAATAATAGCCGAATGAGCACAGATTATGTTGCAAAAATAATATTAAAACAAAGTTATAAGAAAAATCCTAAACCTATGAAAATTATTGGCTTTAAATATAAATTATTTTATTTTGCTCAAAGAATATTACCAACTCGTATGTTCTTATGGTTTACAAACAAATTTTTAGGAAAATAACACCCCTAGGGTGTTTTTTTATATTACATTTAATTAAACTTATTTAACATTTTTATATATTTTACCTTATATTAAACTTTTTTTATAAAAATTAATTATCATTAAAAAGCACATAAAAAATAAGCACATAAGTACTTATTCATTATTTTTAATTTCTTCTTCGTTTTTCTTATCGGAAACACTAATAACATTTTTATTTATATCTTCTATTAATTTTATATTTTCTGTTTCTTCTTTTTCTTTCTTTTCAATTTTCGCTTTTACTTTTAATACTTTAGAATAACTTACAATTTTACTAAAACCTTCACCATAAGCTTCACTTACGCTTGTACAAAATAAAAATGCTTTATCGTCAATTTCAAAAACTAATTTTCTTAAGTTTCGTGCCTCATATTTGTTTAACAAGCACATTAATATATTTCTTTCTTTTTTAGAATATACACCTTTGCCATCAATAAGAGTTGCACCACGATATAACTTATGCAAAATTACATCTGCAATTTCTTCATGTTTATCACTTATAATATAATAAGCTTTTGTGCCCTTACCACCATCAATAACTATATCTGTTACTTTTGATGCTAAATATATTGCAATTAATGTATATAAGCTATTTATAATTCCATAAGTAGCAAAACTTAAAGCTAATACTATAAAGTCTACAATTAAAATGATTTTTCCTATGCTAATATCAGGATTATAAGTAGCAAGAATCTTACCAAGCATTTCGCCACCGCCAGTAGATCCACCGCCACGAACAACTAAACCCATACCTAATCCCATTAATAAAGCACCAAATATACTTGCCAAAAATAAATCGTTAACATTTAAATTAAATTTAACAAATTCTATACAAGTAGAATAAACTAAAATTCCAAATACAGAGTATAAAAAATATTTTAAACCTTGTGCTTTAAATGCAAAAAATATTAATATTAGGTTAAAAAACAAATAAATGATAGAAGGTGAAATATAAAACCAATCTAGTTTAACAAATAAATCACTAATTAAGGCAGCTAAACCACCAAATCCACCAGGAGCGATGTTATTTGTATAGAAAAAGCTATTGAAGGCAATACCCATTAAAAAAATACCTACAATAATATAAACAAAATTTAAACTTTCTTTTAAAAATTTATTTTTGATTTTCATAAACACCTCTTTTCGTTAAAAAAACTCGCAAGACGCGAGCCTTTTTATTAGTTTGTTTTATAATTAACTTTAATTCCAGGTCCCATTGTGCTAGCAATACTTATAGATTTTAAATAAGTTCCTTTAGCAGCAGCAGGTTTAGCTTTAACAATAGCATTCATTAATGCGTTAAAGTTTTCTAATAATTTTTCTTTACCGAAACTAGCTTTACCAATAATTACGTGAACAATATTAGCTTTATCTAATCTATATTCAACTTTACCAGCTTTAACGTCGTTAATAGCTTTAGCAACGTCTGTTGTAACTGTACCACTTTTAGGGTTTGGCATTAAACCTTTAGGTCCTAAAATTTTAGCACATCTACCAACTAAACCCATCATATCTGGAGTTGTAATACAAACATCAAAATCTAGGAAATTTTGATTTTGAATTTTAGCAATAATTTCTTCAGCACCAACAATATCAGCGCCTGCTTTTTCAGCAATATTTGCGTTATCACCTTTAGCAATAACTAAAACTTTAACACTTTTACCAGTTCCATTTGGAAGAACAACAACACCACGAACTTGTTGATCAGCATTTCTACCATCAACACCAAGTTTAACGTGAAGTTCAATAGTTTCATCAAATTTAGCTTTACTAGTTTGAAGTGCTAAATCAATACCTTCTTCAATTTCATAAACTTTAGAACTATCAACTAATTTTAAAGTTTCAACATATCTTTTACTTTTTTTCATTTTTTTCTCCTTTTGGTTTTAACGAGAACTCTAATTCTCTCCCACTAATTAATCTACAACTGTTACGCCCATACTTCTAGCAGAACCTGCAATCATACTGCAAGCGCTTTCTAAGCTACTAGCGTTTAAGTCTGTCATTTTTGATTTTGCAATTTCTTCAATTTGAGCTTTTGTAATTTTGCCAACTTTTTCTTTGTTACATTTAGCGCTACCTTTATCCATTCCGCAAGCTTTTTTAATTAAAACAGCAGCTGGAGGTGTTTTTAAAACAAAGTCAAAAGTTCTATCTTCATAAGCAGTAACTATAACTGGAATAATAAATCCAACTTTATCTTGAGTTTTTTCATTAAATTGTTTTAAGAATTCCATTGTAGGAACGCCATGAGGTCCTAAAGCAGAACCAACGCTTTGTCCTGGAACAGCTTTTCCGCCAGGTAATTGAAGTTTAATAACAGCTTTAACTTTCTTTGCCATAATTTTTCTCTCCTTTTTGGTGGTAAACGAAAAATATTAAGATTTATTTTTCTCCCACTGATTTATTTAAACGGCTAACGCCAATTAAATACAAATTCTAATTTATTTTTCTTTATTTTCTTCTTTGTCGTCTAATTTTTCAGAATCGTAATTAACTTCATATTTTTGGGTAGCATTTTTAACCTGATTAATATAAAGGTCCTTTAATGCTTCCATTGCTTCATTTAGTTTATCTAATTTATCCATATGAAACCTACTTTCGTATTATTTTTATTAGTCTTTATTTTCTTTAACAGCATCTCTCAAAATTTTCTCAGATTCTTCATCTGCTTTATAAGGACAATCTTCACCAAAATCTTTATTATATTCTTCGTTTAAAGCATCCATATTATTAATTAAATTTTTTAATGCCTCTAAGATAACTTCGTTCATAAAAACTCCACTAATTAATTTTACGAATTTCATCAAGGTTAACATCAACAAAATTTTCTCTACCAAACATTTCAATAGAAACTTTTGCAGTTAATTGTTCTTTATTAATTTCAACAACACTACCAATTTGGCCTTTTAATGCACCATCTAATATTTCTACTTGATCACCAATTTCAATAGTAATGTCAACTTCAGTTTTTTCAAGTCTCATTTTAACAATATCTTCATCAGGAAGTTCTAATGGTCTTCCTTTTGGTCCAACAAAACCAGTAATTCCCCTTGTTCCAACAATTCTATGCCAAATATCATCACCGTAAATCATTTTTACAAATAAATATGTTGGCATAAGTTTTCTTGTAACAATTACTTTTTTACCATTTTTTTCTTCTACAGCATCTTCCATTGGAATAACTATATCAAATACCCTATGAGTGATATTGTTTTTTTCTACAACTCTTTCTAAATTTTCTTTAGCAACATTTTCATATCCGGGCATAGTATGTAGAACATACCATTTAGCCTCTGTATCCATTTCCATAAACTAACTCCTAAATTAACCTATTAATAGACCAAACAACCAAGAAAGTAAACGGTCTATTCCAAATAATATTACAGTAAAAAATAAAACCACACCAAAAACAATGGCAGTTTGTTTAACAACCGTACCAAAACTTGGCCAAGTTACTTTTTTAAGTTCTGAAACTGTTTCTTTTGTTTTTTTAGCTAATTTGTTTTCTCTAACTTTTTTTTCTTTTGGTTTATTAGTATTTTTTGCCATACAATAACTCCTTATTTAGTTTCTTTATGTAATGTATGCTTTTTACAGAAAGGACAATATTTATTTAATTCAATTCTATCAGGTGTATTTTTTTTATTTTTCATATTATCATAATTTCTTTGTTTGCATTCTGTACATGCTAGTGTGATTTTATCTCTCATAATTCCCTCTCACTAAAAAATTAGCACCCATAAGATGCTAATTCATTTTAACAAATATTAACTTATATGTCAACAGTTTTTTTTAAATATTTCAAAATTGTTTTAGTATTTTATTCTTTTACAACTAATGTTCCACTATTTGTTACTAAACTAATTGTATTAGTTGTAGCTGCATTTTGTGGGAATGCTCTTGTAAAGTTATAATACTGATCAGAATCTTTTTCACCTTCAAACGAAGTTAAGCTGAAATTTCCAATATTTACATTAACTCTATTTCTTCTACTTTTTAATGATAAATTATATTGTTTTTCAGTATTATCTGTAGGTGCTGGAAGTGTTAATTCAATTGCCCCTTCTATTGTCTTAAATGTACTTGTTTCTCCTGTTGCAATTTTATTAAAACTTGCTTTTATTTTAGAACTTTTTTGAGTGCTAGCATTAATTTTTCCATAAATATTATTTAGTGTAATTGCACCAGATCTTGTTTCAACATTTAAATTTTTAGTGTCATCACTTTCTCCAAAATTAACTAAAACTGAACCAGTAGTTGTAACAATTTCGCTTTCTGAAGCATAAAGGTTAGTTATTATAATTTTACTAGATTGTGCGTTAATGTTATTTAACCAATAAATTCCTTTTGGTTCTTTCTTTTGTTCTTCAGTATCACTAGAAGTTTCAACTCTTCCACCAAGAGTAATTGCTCCACTTTTGCTATTAATTGAAACCGATTTACTAGTAGAATCAGCTTCACCAATTTGTTTGATAGTTGTTTCTCCACTATTATTAGACAATTGAATTCCGCCCAAAGCTTTATCAATTCTAATAATTCCATTTTCTGTTGAAATTATAGCATCACCATTTATTTGTTTTGCTTGTAAAAATCCTGTAGTAGAATCATATTCCACATCACCATAAATTGTGTTTGCTCTAACATACGGATTATTACCGTTAATTGTTAAATTACCACCATCAAAACCGTTATACCCAATGTTTTTAAATGTAAAATTACCACTATTTGAGTCAATAATAACGTTTCCAATATTGTCACTATTAATATTAACTTTTCCAATATAATTTGAAATGACAAGGTCACTACCATCTTCCATTTTAGCATTATCTAAATTAAATGAGCCTTGAACAGAACTAACATGAATATCTATATCTGAAGTTGAAAGTTTTTTTGACGGATTATTAGAATTTTGTGCAAATAAAATACTTCCCGCATTAGTTTTTACATTATATTCAATATTTGTTGCTGTTTCTGGAATATAAAAAATAATTTGAGAGTTTAAATATGAAACAAGGCCAGTTGGTTCTACAAGTTTTAACGTAATTTCGCCATCATTATAAAAATTTGCAAAGTTTACTTCATTAAAATCAGAAACATTAACATATTCTTTTTCATCACTTGAAGAAGGTATTTCAAGTTTAATTTCATAATTTTGATTAGCAAATCCCATAAAATCATTATCAACAACAATCTTAAATTGTGTGTTATTGCTTACATTTTTTTCTGAATTTGGCATTATAATAATGTTATAATTATTAGTTTCTACATTAATTTTTGTTATAGCCTTATTTTGAAACAATACATATTCATCTGTATGATTTGCTATATATTTGAAATTTAAAATAGTAATATTTGGGAAAAGAAACATTATTCCACCAACAAGAGACAACGCTCCCACCACAATCACCAATAATATTAACAAATATTTCAACATATTTTTAATAAGTTCCATAAATAACTCCTTTAAATTATTATAGCATATAAATTTTCTAATTGCAATATTTTAAAATTATATTTAAATTTAATTATTTTTCTAAAGATGCTGTTTTTTCTTTATCTTTTTCAAAGTTTTTAAGCCATTTTGTATCAAATTTATCAACAGATATTATAAACTCGCAAACGCTTTTATTATATTCATCATATCCATGCCCAGCATAAACCCCATAACCAATATGTGGAAGTAGTTTTAAAAATGGAATATCGAATTCACAAATATAATAAGTTTTATTTGAATTTGCCTTCATTGGTTTAATATGTTTAATATCTTTTTTATTTTTAAAAAAGTGTAAATATTTAACTCCTTTTTTATATTTATGACTATTAAACTGTTTACATTCTGTAGTAAAAAATTCGCGACCTATATTTGATTTGTCATTTGCAAGTATACTTTTTAATTCTTCTTCTGATAAATATCTATAAACTAACATACTAATATTATACAACAAAAAAATATTTTTTCAATATATATTTTAAATTTTTTTGATGTGATAAAAAAATCATTTTTAGAATACTTTATAATAATGATTAAAAGTATAAAAATAAACTACAAACTATTAGCAATTATATTAGTAATTATTTTCTATCTTATTTATATTAATATAAATAATGGTTATAAAGCAAATACAATTAGTTATGCTACACCCTTTATTTTAATAGATGCCGGGCATGGTTCCCCCGACGGAGGAGCTATTGGACTAACTACTGGAGTTAAAGAAAGCGATTTAAATTTAGAATACGCAAAAACATTAAAAACTTATTTTTTAAGTTTAAATTATAAAGTTGAATTAATTAGAACAAGTGAATATGGATTGCTTGAAGATAAATATGAAGATATGCTTAAAAGAAAAGAAATAATAGAAAAAAGTAATTGCGACATTTTTATTTCTATTCATATGAATAAATTTAGTCTAACATCTAGCATAGGAGCACAAACTTTTTATAAACAAAACGATGAAAATAGTAAAAAACTGGCTAATTGTATTAGAGATTTATTGGTAAAAAATATAGAAGATGCAAGAAAATTATCTTTAGAGGGCGATTATTTAGTATTAAATAGCGCATCTTGCCCTGCTTGCTTAGTAGAGTGTGGCTTTTTAAGCAATGAAAAAGATGAACTAAGATTACAACAAAAAGAATTTAGAGAAAAACTTTGTTATCAAATTTTTTGTGGAACAATCAAATATTTAAATTCTAGTTTATATTAAAAATAAAATAGTTTAATATTTTTATTTAAAAACAAATAATATTATGATATAATAATATTATGAAAATATTATCTCCAGTAGGAAACGAAGAAAGTTTAAAAGCCGCCATTTTTAATGGAGCTGACGAAATATATTTAGGAATAAATAGTTTTAATGCAAGAAATAATGTAAATTGTTTTAATTTAGATAATTTAAAACAAGCAGTTGATTTTGCACATATTTTTAATATTAAAGTAAACTTGGCTATTAATATTTTATTTTCAAACGATGAAATTCAAGATGCTCTAAATTTAATAATAGACTGTTTTAATTTGGGTGTTGATTCTTTTATTATTCAAGACTTGGGTCTAATTAGTTTAGTGTATAAATATTACCCTCAAATAGAAATCCACGCAAGTACTCAAATGGGAATACATAATTTAGAAGGTGTTAATTTTTTAAAACAATTTAATATAAAAAGAGTTGTTTTATCTAGAGAAACTCCACTTAATGAAGTAAAAAGAATAAAAAAAGCATGTAATATTGAAATTGAATATTTTGTCCATGGAGCATTATGCGTTTCTTTTTCAGGGAACTGTTATTTGAGTTCATACTTGTTTAATGCAAGCGGAAATAGAGGCAAGTGTAAACAACTTTGTAGACTTCCCTATTCTTTTGAGTTTGACGGAAAAAGTTTAAAAAAGGGTTATTTGCTTAGTGCTAAAGATTTTAATATGATAGAAAAACTAGCCGAACTAAAAAATGCTGGTGTTGATGTTCTAAAAATTGAAGGTCGAGCAAGAAGACCTTATTATGTTGGCGAAACCACAAAACAATATTATAATGCTTTAAACAATTTAAAGGTAAACGAAAACAATTTAAAACTCGCTTTTAATAGAGAATTTACAGAAGGTTATTTAAACGGGAATGGAAATATAATTTCTCCATACAATAATCATACGGGAATTTTTATAGGTAAAATTACAAAAGTTAATTACGGCAAAAAATTTAACGAGATTTATTTTGAAAGTAAAGAAAAGTTATATCCAAAATCGACTTTTAAAATTTTTAACAAAACTAAAGAAAAAAACACTATTACGGCTTTTGATTTAAAACAGATTAACACTAATACTTACTATTTAACTACAACTCAAAAATTAAATGTTAATGATAGCTTACATTTAATTATCGATTATAATAAAGAAACTGAACTTTTAAATATTGCAAAAAAAAGAGAAATTATACTAAATATTGAAGCAATAGAAAATAAGCCAATAAAAGCCAAATTTAAAATAAAAGATAAAAATTATGAAGTTGTAGGGCCTATTTGTGAAAAAGCAAAAAATTCACCTATAACTCAAATAGAATTACAAAAAAACTTTTATAAAAGCGATTTATTTAATGCCAAATTAAATGTAACAAAATTAGATGATATCTTTATGCCAAAACAACAATTAAATGAATTTAGAAGAAAAGTTTTTGATGAAATTTATAACATAATAGTTAAAAGTTATGAAAGAAATATACAAAAAATAAAAATTACAAATAATTATAAAATAAAAAAATTTGAAGATTTTCAAATAATAGAAAATTTAAATGAAAAATTAACACATAAAAATATAATATATTCACCAAGTGAATATAATGAAAATGAAATTTTAAAATTAAAACAGCTTTGTGAAAAAGAAAATAAAGTTTTATATTTAGATACCCCAAATTTTATGCTTGAAAAAGATATAAAACTTTTAGAAAATATTATTAATAATACAAAAGTTAATATTATTGCAAACAACTATCACGCTTTAAGTTTTAATACAAACATTATAATTGGCGCTGGCTTAAATGTTTATAACAATTATACAGCAAGTGTTTATAACAAACCTGTAATTTGTGCTGAAAGCAATATTTCTACAAAAACAAATTATCCATTCATGACATTAAGACACTGCCCTTTCAAAAATTTATTAAAAGCTAACTGTTATAATTGCCCTTATAAAAAAGGCTTTTATTATAAAATGGAAAATGGGAAAATTTTAAAATTAAAACGCAAAAAACTATCAACCTGCACTTTTTATTTAACCGATTAAATTTTTAAAATTTTCTTTCATTTATGCTTTAAATATTTTAAATAAAAAACACTTTATCGTTTTATGATAAAGTGTTTTTATTTTTAACTTTACAAAAATATTGTTATCTTTTTCTATTGTTTTGTCTATCAATTTTTGAAGATAATTTTTTAATTTCATGTTTTAAATCTTGAAGTTCTCTTACGTTAGAATTTGTACGAGTTATTTTATCTATGGCTTTATCTAAATCTTGCATTTGTTTTTTAGCAGCATCTTTATCTTTACTTTGTTTATAGTCTTCTTTAAGCTTATCAAAACTTTCTTTTTGTTTTTGTACTTCGTCTTTAGCTTCTGCTTTTGCTTCTTCTGTTTCTGCTTTAGCTTCTGCTTTAGCCTCTTCTGTTTCTGCTTTAGCTTCTGCTTTTGCCTCTTCTGTTGCTTCTTCTGTTGCATCATTAAGTGCAGTATATTTAGCCATTACTTCTCTTGTTGCTTCCGCAGCGGCTCTATTTCCTTGATATTGTGGTAAATCATTGTTTAGTTTTACTTGCCCATATGCTCCGCTTCTTTCAAGAGTTTGTTTATCTGCATAAGCAGAAGCTAATCTTTCAATATTTTCAGTTTGACCACTTGCCTCAATATGATCAAGCACTTGTTTTGCATCCATATATTCTTTATATTGATCACTACCCTTCTCAATTTTGCCACTTTCTATATCTGCTTTTAAAGAATCTACAATGCCTTTATTTTTGTTGTAATTTTCAACATTGCTTTGAATTTGCCTTTCTCTATCTTTTTTATTTCCTTGAATACCAAGAAGATTTGCAGCAGCATCAATTTCAGCATTAATAGTTTTTTTGGTTTCTTTAACTGCCTTTTTAGTGTCTTTAATTCCAAGTTCTTTTCTATCTTTGTTTACAGCAGCATAACTTTTAAATAAGTCTTTATTTACCCCAGCACCTTTCCACATTTCATTAAGTGGACCAGCAGTTGCAACTTTTTTACCAACACCTAAAGCATCTTTACCCATTGTTTTAAGCATTGCGCCCATGCCATGATATGCTCCAGTGTGTGCATATTGTCTTACTTTTCCAACTGCTTTAACAGGCATAGTCATAGGTTTTAATGCTTTACCTGCCATACTAAAGGCCTTATTCCAGCCACCTTCAGATTGACTAGAAACATCATATCCTTTACCAAGTATCCATTCCGAAATTCTTGACTCGACACTAGTAATCGTTAATAATCCTACACAAATCACTAATAATGGAGTAAATATGTTAACTAATGTTTGTAATACTCCTTCATTGTCTGCGAATAATCTAATATTTGCAAACAATGGGTAAATAGACATGAAAATATTAAATATAGCAATAAATACATATGCCATAGCAACATTTCCAATAAACATTTCTCTCCAATTGGAAATTAATTTCGGATTTATTGGCGATAACGCTACAATAGGTGGAGAAACAATGAATAAAATTAAAAGTACAAATAAACGTTTTACTAAACCATATGTTATTTTAAGTAATGTTCCCACCATAATAATTAAAACAATATAACCTAAAACATAGTTTACTTCAGAATAATCAAAAAAGAAACGTACTAACTCTTTATCATCATAACTAAAAACTAGTGTTCCACTATCAAGTTCTCGATTAATTGAATCCACATCAATTGAATCATCGAAAAACTCAACTAACCAATCACCTGCACCTTCATCAGATTTTATTTCATATTTACCAGCATCTGCTCCAGAAATAGTCCAGTTCCTTTTAAACGCCTCTAAAATATCCGTTACAACAATTTCACCACGGTTATTCATAAAGTATCTAAGTATACCTTGTTTGCCATTTTCACCGGCCTCTGCTATATTAGCATTCTTAAGAGCTAAGTTATCACTTTTACCAATATTACGAGAGTCTACCCTTACAGCATTAGTCATTAAAGATGTCATGACTATATCACTCATTAAAACATCATCTCCAGCACCAGTAGCGCTGTTTATTGCTCTTAAAAGTGCATTTCCTACAAAAATACCAAAAAACGCAATTACAGGAACAGCAATAAAGTTAAATAGTGCCTTTAAAGCTCCTCTAATTACTGCCGATTTAGAATTTGTCTCTTTATCAAAAGAACTCCATTCTGATTTCCAAACACACACAAAAGTTACAATAAATAATAAAACAATTCCTAAAACTAATAGACTTATAAATAAATTTCTAGTTATTTCTGACCTAATTAAAATTTCAATAATATCGCCAGTTACAGTTCCAGCAGAAGTGCCATTTCCAACTTCTACCCCGTTGTAATAATATGTATCTATACCAACTAGTTTTCTAACCATTATATAACACATATCAAAAACGTCTTTAAACCAACTTAAAATCATAAATAAGAAAGAATATATAGCATTTATAAACCCATGAAAAACACCTTCCACAACAAACTTCTCCTTAGTTTATTTTTTCTCATTATATCAAAAAAAATTAAAAATGTATATAGTTTTTTAAAAATTTATAATATTTTTATTAAATTATTATTAATAAGATCACAAGAAGTTAGAAAATATTCAATATTGTTTTTGTTTGTTTTTAATTTGTAACCGCTTAAATTGCTGTGAAGATGACCAAAAACAACAGCATCCACCTTATTTTCTTCTATTAATTTTGTAAAATCAGTATCTTCTATATTTTGATTAAAAGGTGGATAATGCATTAAACATATAACCTTGTCACCATTATTTCTTAGTTTTTGCATTTGAGAAAAAGATAATTTTAATCTTTCAACTTCGCGTTTGTAAATTTTAACGTTATCTTCAGTATTTTGTTTGTTTTCTGGAATTATCCAGCCACGAGTCCCACAGAAAATATAATTATCAATTTTTAAAGCATCATTTTGAATAGCATAAAAATTTTTAGGAAGCACATTTCTTAAACTTGTAATTCCTTGCCACCAATAATCATGATTTCCTTTTAAAAGTATTTTTTTTCCAGGAAGATTATTTAACATTTTTATATCTTCAATAGCATCTTCAAGTTTCATTGCCCAGCTTAAATCTCCACAAAGAAGGACAATATCATCATCAGTCACTTTGTTAAGCCAATCTGTTTGAATTTTTTCAAAAGAGTTTTCCCAAACAGGACCAAAAACATCCATTGGTTTATCGCTATTAATACTCAAATGTAAATCACTTATACTAAATACACTCATAATTCTCCTAAATTAAAATTGTAAAAATTAAATTATAAATTCCACTAATTAAATCTAAATTTCCGCTTTTTATATTAAAATCAGTTTCTTCACACAAAGACAAAACTTGTCTTAATTTTTTTGCCGACATATTTTTAGCAGTTTCCACTAGTTTTTTTACAGCAAATTCTTTAATTTCTAACATTTTAGAAAGTTCCAAAGTCGAAGTTTTGCTAATTTTAACATAAAATAATCTTCTTATATGATTATACACTAAATTTAAAATCATGTTAATATTTTTTTTGTTTTTTATAATATCATCTACAATAAATAATGCTTTATCGCTATTTTTACTAAAAAGTGCATTGGTTAATTCAAAAATTTGATATTCTTCACTTTTTACTACGTTTTCTTCAATATCTTTTTCAAAAATTTGCTTTTCATTTAGTTTAAAACTTATTATTTTGTCTAATTCTAAATTAATTTTTACCATATAGCCGTCACAAAAATCTATTAATTTATCAACAGCTTTACTTTCTATTTCAACATTTTTGCTTTTACAATTTTTAATTATAAAACTAGTTAAAATATCTCTATCTAGCCTACTACAATCAACAACATTTACACTTTCAAGTTTTTCTAAACTTTTAAAATTAGAATTTAAATTAGCGTCTATTATTAAAATAGTTGAAGAATTCATTTTTGTTAAATATTCCATTAAAAATTTTAATAAATTTTCATTTTTCCTTCCTTCATTTTCAAGAAGCAAAACTACTCTTTTATCATTCATAAATGGCATGGTCTCTAACGCTTTTTTAAAGTTATTTACATCTAAATTTTCTGTACTAAAAATAGATAAATTTAAATCTAAAAATCCATTTATTGCTGCTTTAATAATATTGTTTTTAGCACTTGCCTTTAAATATAAATCCTCTTCATCACTTCCACAAGATAATAAATAACAAGAACTTAAATTTGTTGTTAAACTCTTTTTTAAATCTTTAAACTTCATAAATTTTCTCCTTGAAATTGTTTAAGTCGATTAACTTAGATAAGTTTTTTATTGAATAAATGTTTGTTTGACGAATATTTGCGTTATTACAAAATATTATATCAAATTTTTCAACACTATTAATATAGTTTTTGTTTAAATAATTAAATTTTATAAAATTTCCTGTTAAATTTTCTCTAATTAAATAAGAAGCCGTAGTTTTATCTAAATTATTTCCTATTAGCATTGTAAAAGAATGGTTATTTTCCATTACATTTAAATAAACACCATTAATCTCTGTTAAAATTTTAAAATTAATATTATTTATACCATAAAAATTGTCTTTAGCTTTAAAAATAAAAGTTGAATTTAAATTTTCAAACAAATATTTTTCTTCATTGTAAGTTAACGAAGATGGTAAATAAAGTGTATCTACATTATATTTATTACAAATATTAACTACAAAAGTTTGTGAGTTTTCTGAGTAGTTTGACAAAATTAAAGCATCTAATTTCAAAATTTTATAATTTAATAAATCTTTATTAACAACAGCATAATCATCGTTTGTTCTTTCATCCAAATTTATCATAATTTTTTGATTATAACTATTAGTAATTATGTTGCAATTTTCAACATTTGTACTTAAAAGCAAATTGGAATTAAAATTATTGGGATAATATTGTAATAAAAATGAAAAACAAAACGTTATAACTAACACGCTTATAAATATTAATCTGGATTTATTTTTTAAATTAATAAATTTACTTAAACACAAAACTAAAATATAAAACAATAAACTATAGAATAATGAAAATGTATTTGTTTGAAAAATCATACTAGAAACACTTCCAAAACCCTTAGTTAAAAATATAATAAAATTTAAAATTATTTCAACCAAATAAAACAAAAATCCCATAGGAAAAATTGCATTAATAAAAACAAATACAATTAAAATTGTAAATAAAACACTAAAAAGTGGCACAATAATTATATTTGCACAAATCGACAACATACTCATCTTTTCAAAATTATGCAATATTATTGGAAATGTCCCAACTTGAGCCGCTAATGTTATACTTAATGTTTCGCTAAATTTATTACTAAAATTGATTTTTTCAAAAAAACTTACAAAACTTGGAGTAAGTAAAATTATTCCAAAACAAGCCGCAAAACTTAATTGAAATCCAAGATCAAAAATATAGAAAGGTTTAAATAGTAAAATTATAATTCCAGATAAGCTTAATGCTGACAAACTATCATAACGCGTTCCAAAGGTAGAAGCAAAACATAAAATAATACTCATTATACTTGCTCTTACTACACTTGTAGAAAACCCACACAAATAGCAGTAAATAAACAATACTATACTTAAAATAATTAAGATAACTTTTGGTTTTAATTTTAAAAGTTTAAAAATAAAATAAAGTAATGCAACTAAAAATCCAACATGAAGACCAGATACACATAAAATATGTGCGGTACCAGATAAAGAAAAGCTCTCATAAATTTTATCTTCAATTAATGTTTTGTCACCAAAAATTGATGCATAACAAATTGATGCATTATCATAACTCATATTAGAAAATAAAATATTTTTAACTTTTTCTCTAAAATTTTCGTCTAATTTCAAATTGCCATCAGTAAACGAAAATACATCATCATTAACAAAACTTGAATATTTTATATTGTTTTTATAGTAATAACTATTAAATTGATTGTTTTCTATTAATTTATTACTGTTTAAATTTCCAGTGTAGTTAACCTTATCGCCTATTGATAAATTACTAAAAACATCTTCGCTATAAACAACCAAACTAATTTTACCAGATAAACCATAAGTTGTTTCTTCTTTAAAATCGATAACTTTACAATCTTCCAAAATAAGATAGTTATATTCCGCGTTTTCATTAACCGTACATACTCTACCTATTACATTTACATTTTCTAAGCTTTCTAAATTTTTATTAAAAGTTAAATAATTTATACTACTTAAACTAGAAAAAATAGTAAAACCAACTAAAATACAAATCAAAAACTTATTTATAAATTTAATTTTATTGTTTTTAGATAAAAATGAAGTTAAAATAATATAAATTAAAGCTAATAGTGTTAATACAAATGTAATTATATAACAAATTAAATTTTCTGAAAAAACTTGAAACGAAAAAACGCTACCTAAAATAGCTCCAATAAAAACAAATAAAAATGCTCTAAAGTTTATAAATCGCTCCATTTAAACAAATTATAACAAAAAAATGTAGAATTTTCAATTATATTTGCCTTTAAAACTAATTTAAGAAAATAAAAATTGTAATATTTTTAACAATTTATTGCATTTTAAAAATTTTTATTATATAATTATTTCATGCTCCCATGGTCAAGCGGTTAAGACACCACCCTCTCACGGTGGTATCAGGGGTTCGATTCCCCTTGGGAGTACCAAGTGGCTTAGCCACTTTTTTGTTTGGTTAATATTAAATTATGTAAAAAAATGACAATAATATAGAATAAATATTATAAAAAAGCACCCGCTAAAATATGCGGGTGCTTTAATTAATTTTTAGGTTTTATATTTGGTTTTATTGGAGCTTTAGTATTAGCATTTGGTTTTATTGGTGTTTTAATTGGTGAAACCACTTTTTTAGTAGGTAAATTAATGGGTTTAGTTATAGAAATAGTACTATCCATCTCTTTTTTTGTTTGAGGTTTTGTTGTATCTATTTTTTTCACTTCGTTTATGTTTTGATTTGCACTTTGATTTTGCATGTTTTTATTCATAATCAAAGCATTGCTTTTTTCTATTAATCCCCTTTTCTTTTTATGTTTAAATATCACACTTAAACCAATTATGTTAACTAAAAGAACAACTCCGCCAATAATGCTTATTAATATTATCGGATTAATTTTTTCTATTTCTTTGTAATAAATAACAACGTTATTATCACTTGAAATATTTTCTAATACTACACTATTATTATCGTTAACTTTTTCATTGTTTAAAGTTACTTTGTCAACCACATAATTTTTATCATAAGTATAAATTGTGTAATCTTCATTGTAATCTACTATTTTTGTTTCTTCTTTTAGTATTTCATCTTTAAGCATATAAGTTATAGTTATAGTGTATTTATTAATAGCACTTGTAAATACGGCTGTATATTCGGCATCTTCTGTAACAACTTCTATTTCAGGTGTCCAACCTGCAAAAGTATAACTATATTGTAAAGTCGCTTCTTTTGTTAAAGTTTCACCTGTATAACTTGGTGTTTGTCCGTATGGAATATTTTCATCTGTTTTTAATACAGTTCCGTTTTCGTTTTTCCAAGTAATAGTAAATCTATTTCTGTTATAATATAATTTTAACACTAAACTACCGTTTCCTAATACAGTACCAGATTTAACATTACTTTCATTATCTTCATCAAAAGTGAAGCCAATATATGTTTTTGCACTTGCTGTAACTAATGAATTTGTTTCTCCAAGTAAATTCTCTACGTCTTTTAATTCATAGTCTCCAGTTAAGTCTTCTTGATAGTGTTCAACAATATATTTTATTCCAGTATTAACAACAGCATTTGCAGTTAATGCTATATTTGTTGCTGGCATAACAAACGAATATGTTTGAGAAATTTCTTCAAAGCTTCCATTCCACATGTTCCATGCATAACCAACATCTACCGTTGCACTAATTGTAACAGTTTGACCAAATTCATATGTTCCAGCACCAGTTACACTAACAATACCAGTACCTACGTTTAATTGTACTTTATATTTATTTTTTACACATTCAAAATTTGCTGTAATTACAATATCTTTTGTAACAACACCATCGGTTATTCCAAAATTTTTAAATGTAATTGTGTAACCTGAAATAGTTTTTGTATCTGCTGTTACTACTATTTGAGTTTCTGTGTTAAATGTAATTTTGTTTTCATTAATACTTATTTGCGTTCCATATGGTACACTTACATAATCTTTAGAAACTGTACCCAAGTTTACATCATCTACATTAAATGTTACTGTATAATTTTTAACAACTCGTGTAAAGTTAGCGGTAACTGTTGTATTACTAGTTATTTCATATTCATTAACCACACTAAATGAATCAAATGAATATATATATTGTTCATTTTCTTGCATTGGTGTTGCTATTATTGTTGTATCTGTAATAACTAAAGTATTTTCATTAATTAATATTTTTGTTCCATATGGTACATTTAATACTTGATTGTTTGAAATACTACCAAATCTATCATTATTAACTGCTAAATTTATAGTATAAGTATTTGTAACAGCTTTAAAGTTTGCTTGTATATTTGTATCACCAGTAACGACATAACCATCATTAATACTGAAAGAATCAAATAAATATGTAAATTGAGCATCTTTATTTTTTGAACTTGCAATAACTATTGTATTATTAACATTAATTATATTGTTAGTAACACTTAATACTGTTCCGTATGGCACATTTGGCACAATGTTTGTGTTTACATAACCAAAACTATCGGCTGCTGTAATATTAACAACATAAGACCTTACATTTGCAATAAATACAGCAATATAAGTCATATTTTGTGTTACTAATTCTAAGTTAGTTACTTCTGTTTCATTTTCTTTTCTAAATCCTATAAAAGAGAATGTATTTTCTGTTGTAGATTCTTTTGTTGGAGCAGCCGAATCAAAACTAGGAGTAGCACCATAGTATACAGATTCATCTTTTTCAAGCTCTTTTCCATCTTCATCTAACCATGTAATTGTATAAGTATTTCTAGAATAATATAATTTTAAAACTAAACTATTATCAGCTAAAATTGTTCCAGATTTAATATTGTTTTCGTTATCTTCATCAAATGTAAAGCCTGTATATGTTTTAACACTAGCGAATATTTCACTATCTGTTGTACCAGTTAATATCTCAGTTTCTTTTACCTCGTAATTTCCACTTAAATTTTCTTGATAATGTATAACTGTATATTGTGTATCTGTGTTTGCTGTAGCTATAGCTGTAAGAGTTACATTGTTTGCAGGCATTGTAAAGGTGTAGGTTTTATTACTTTCTGTTATGTCTCCACTCCAGCCATACCAAGTGTAGCCCTCTAAAACTTTTGCTTCTATTACCACTTCTGCATTATAAGCATAAGTGCCTGCACCAGTTACCTCTTTAATTCCCGTTCCTTTTTCTAATGTTAAAATAAAGCCCTCTTTAATTCTATCAAAATTTGCTTTAACTAACATATTTGATGTTAATGTTACTGTGCTTTCTATATCAAACCCTACAAAGGTTGTTATAAATCCATCTGCTTCTACTACATTTGCTGTAATAGTAACAGGAGTATCTAAGTTTACTACAACTTCATTTTCGTTTACAGTTAGTGTTGTTCCATAAGGTACATTTTCTAAAATGCTTTGAGAAACAGTACCATATTCACTATTGTTTACTTCAAAGTTAATAGAATAAGTATTAACTTCTTTTGTATAAACTCCAAAAATTTCAATATCACCTACAATAGTATAACCATCAGAAACTGTCCAATAATCAAAAGTATATATATATTGTGCGTTATCTTCAGGAAGATTAATAGTTACACTAACTGGAGTATCAGCATCCACCAACAAAACATCATCTTCTATATAAATTTTAGTTCCATAAAATACTGTTAAACTGCGGAAAGTTATATAACCATGCGGCCAAGTTGGTACTCCATCAAATTCAGATGATTCTGCCATATAGAAAAATACAGTATATGTTCTTAGTGTTTTTAAATATTTAGCCGTATACACTACATCATTTGTCACTGGAACAATTTCTGGTGTCCAGCCATTAAACACATATGAATATTTTGCATCACTAGCCATTGTAGGATTGTTTGAATCAAATGTTGGCATTTCTAAGTATTCAACGTTTTCATCTATTTCTAAAACTTTTCCATCTAAATTTTTCCATGTTACAGTATAAGAATTTCTTATATAATTTGCATAAAGTGTTGTAGATTCAAAATTATCAGTTGTTAATCCTGGTAGTGTTGTAACTTTGTTTGTACATTCACTATCTAAATACCAACCTTCAAAAATATATTTTTCTTTTGTTGGTTCTTTTAATGTTATTTCTTTGTTATATAATTGTACTTGAACAAAATTTTCAATATCAAATGTTCCAGTAAAATCTAAACCACCTTTGTCTTTATATACAACAGGAAGACCAGCTAAATATCTTTGAGCATAATCTTGTGTTGAACAATTTTCTGAAGTAATAGCAGTAACTTTATCTGCGGTAGATATATAACCATCTACTTCTTTATACCAATCACTAAACCTCTCTAAATTTATTTCATCTTTTATTTTATATGGAGCATAAAATTCTTTTAAACGCGGCAAATGTGGAAAATTACTATCAAGATCATTACATTTACTAAGGTCAAAGTTACTAAAGTCTAATGAAACAATACTAAAACAATACTGGAAAGTGGCTGACATACTTGTTACGTTTGACGTAATAAAGTTGCTAATATCAAGAACTTTTAAATTAAAACAATGATCAAACATATAATCCATATCTATTAAACTTTCTGTTTCAAACATGCTTAAATCTAACTCAATTAAACTTTTGCAATTATTAAACATATCGCTTGCATCTGTTACACTTTTTGCTTTAAAATTTTCGCTAAATGTAACAGAAGTTAAACTTACGCATTCATCAAACATTTGTGATATACTTAATACTTTGTTTGAATTAAATTTTTCACCAAAAGTTATACTTTTTAAATTTTCACAATAAGCAAACATATAAGTCATCTCTTCTACATTGCTTGTATCGAAATTAATTAAATCAATATTTTCTAACCCATTACATCCAGCAAACATTGACCTCATATCAGTTACACTACTTGTATCAAAATTATTAACAAACGATATATCGGTTAAACTTTCGCAACCGTAAAACATAGCACACATGTTTGTTACTGCACTAGTATTAAATTTTTCACCAAATGATATATTTGTTAATTTTGGACAATTATAAAACATGAGTTGCATGTCTGTCACATTGCTTGTATCAAAATTTTCACCAAAGATTATATTTTTTAAATTATCACAGTCTTTAAACATATATCTCATAAGTGTTACTGAACTTGTATCTAAATTATTTAAATTTATACTTTCTAAACTTGAACAACCTTCAAACATTCCGTCCATATTAAATGCCTGGTTTTCCCCAAAGCTAGATAAATCTAAGCTTTTTAAACTAGAACAACCATCAAACATTCTTTGTAAATCATGTGTTTTAGAAATATCAAAACAATCGTTAAATTCTATAGTTGTTAAAGATGTAAATCCACTCAACTTAGAATCACTTTCACCAAACAAATACATACAAGATCTTGGAGCATGAATTTTATAAGGACAATATATTACAATTTCAGTATTTATTACATAACCTGTAACATCATAACAACTCATTCCATCATAGTCATCATGCCCCCAAGTAGTATAGGGACGTCCATCTGGATATGTTTTAGACACTACACAACTACCTACACTTGCTTTAGTGTTGTATGTGCTAGGTTTTTGGTTAGTAAATGTAATTTTTGTAATTTCTGGTTTTGTTATTCCAAGTTTTGTAGCCCAGTCTCTATGCAAATAACCAGCTTGTTCAACTTCGGTTTCAGTAGAATAAATAACAATGTCTCCATAAGTGTTTGGTGATAAAACTAAAGTTGTTAAATTTTCTATTTCAGCACTTCCACCTGTTGGAGAAGAAGAAATTTTATAAGCTGTTAAACCAGGCAAATTTACTTTAATTTCTTTTGAACTATTAAATAGGTAATAGACAACTTCACCTGTTGTTTCATTTGTAATACTATAAGCTGACGTAAAGCGTTTAGCACTTGTGCTTGTTGAACAAGTATTTGCATCTATTTGTTTTACCACTAAATTAAGTATAGATGTATAATCATTTCCAATATAATAGTACCAATTGCCATTACCTGCATAAGACATACTTAAAGTCTCCTTCACATTGTAAGGAGCATAAAATTCTTTTAAATTAGTGCACCCAAAAAGCATGTTTGAGGAACTTGTACCTACACCGCCAAGATCAAAACCACTTAGGTCTAATGTTGTTAGTTCTTTACAATAAAGAAACATATTTGTCACATCCGTTACGTTTGTAGTAACAAAATTTTCTCCAAAAATTATACTCTTCAAACTTGAACAAGTATCGAACATATGCGCCATATTTGTTACATTACTTGTATTAAAATGGCTTAAATCTAATTCGGTTAAGCTTGAACAGTTATAAAACATACCTTCAGGGGTCCAGTCCGAATGATAACCCATACCTTTCACGTTAGAGGTATCGAAATTTTCTCCAAAAGTTATACTTTCTAAACTTGAACAATATTGAAACAAACTAGTCATCTTTGTAATTTTACTAGTGTTAAAGCTAGATAAATCTAAGGTGGCTAATGACTGGCAATAAGAAAACATACCATCAATATCCGTTACACTATTTGTATTAAATCCACTTAAATCTAAATTTTTTAATGCACGGCAGTATGAAAACATTTTATTTATAGTTATTACACTGCTTGTATCGAAATTTTCCCCAAAAGTTATATTTTCTAAATAATAACAAAAATAAAACATTTCCGCCATATTTGTTACATTACTTGTATCAAAACCAGATAAATCTAAACTTGTAAACTTACTTATTACATTTAAATTCCCAAACATCTGATACATATTTGTAACTTTGCTTGTATCAAATAAATCGTTAAATTCAATTTGTGTAGCATAAGTTTGTGAAAACAAGTTAGAACAATCCGTTGGGGCATAAATTTTATAAGGACAATAAATTATAAACTCAGTACCATTTAAATAACCTATAACATCATAACAACTTAAATTATCATAATCTGCTGTTCCACACGTTGTAACTATAGAACCATCTTCTGCGGTTGTGGTTGTTGGTATACTACCAATGCTTGCTCGAGAATCAAATACAGCAGGAGCAACATCAGTAAATGTAAATTTAGTAATTTTTGATTTTGATATTCCAAATTTAGTTGCCCAATCTTTATGCAAATAACCAGCTTGTTCTGCTATAATATCTGATGATGATAAAACAATATTTCCATAAGTATTTTTACTTATTAATAATTTGTTAAAATTAGTAACTTCAGCATTTCCAATACTTGGAGCTGTTGTAATTGTATAAACTGTTGTGTTTGTTTCATCAGTAGAATAAGGTAATTGAACCTCAAAGTCTTTTTCGCCACTATAAAAATAATATCTTACACTACTATCTGTTGAGTTTGTTATGCTATAAGCTACAGCATAGCGTTTAACACTTGTACTTGTAGAACAGTTTGCATTTGTAATATCAGTTACCGCAGTACCTAAAGTAGTGGTTGAATTAATGCCTGTTGCTTCATACCAAGTATTACCACCTACACCTTGTATAGTAACTCCAAGCCCGTCTGGTATATTATAAGGTGCGTAAATTTCTTTTAAAGCATTACTACCCATCATAAATGGAGGGTTATTTCCACCACCACTAAACATTGTAACGGAGCTTACATCCCAACTACTTAAATCTAAACTAATTAAACTTGAACATAAAAAGAATACACCGCTCATAATGGTTACATTAGACGTATCAAAGCAACTTACATCTATGCTAGTTAAAGCTGAACAGTTATTGAACATTTTGTTCATATTTGTAACTAAACTTGTATCTAACATGTTATTAAAATCTAAAGTTGTTAATTTTGAAAAACTAGCAAATAAACTAGTACTATCTGTTGGAGCATAAATTTTTTCAGCTTTAGAGAAAATTGTTATTTCAGTTCCATTTACATAACCTATAACATCATATGTATAACCATCATATGCAGTCACACCACAAACCTCATTAGCGTAAGAACTACTTATGCTTACCCCAGTAATGCCAGAAGGAATATCCTCAGTTTTATTTGTAAATGTAATTTTTGTAATTTCTGATCTTGTTATTCCAAGTTTTGTCGCCCAGTCTTTATGTAAATATGAAGTATTTTCTTTTTCTTCAGTTATTATATCTAATGTTATTTCTGAAGCAGTACCCGCTGGAATAGTTAACACATAATTATCTGTAATACTTGCATTATTACTTGTTACAACATATCTAGCGCTATACGCGTCATCATATTCTACTATTGGTAATGTTGTAACAATATCTTCTTTTGAATAATAATATTGAATAGGCATATTTCCTTTTACTGTTCCACCATTTAAATTTGGTGTAATATTATATCCAACTGCCACTCTATTCTCATAAATTGTAGGTGCTTCAAGCCCAATATAATAAGAATATTCATCTGGCTTAATTGTAGTAATAGCTTCTCTCGTTGTAACTGATAAATTACTACTGTCTACATCATACCATGATCCACTACTTGGTAAAT
Source organism: Clostridiales bacterium (assembly GCA_015055535.1). GTDB lineage: Bacteria > Bacillota > Clostridia > Christensenellales > UBA1242 > UBA7868. The sequence goes on along the minus strand of SVIA01000005.1, from coordinate 33,575 downwards.
CAAATGTAAGTGAAGGTGCACCACCTGATCCCGCTCTACAGTATCTATAAGGCACAATAAATTCTTTTAAATTATTAATCCCTCCACCAAACGGAAAAAACGCTGATATTTGATTTTGTCCAATATTTACGTGAAAATTTAAACTTTCTAAACTTGTACATGAATAAAACATATAGTCCATATTTGTTAAAGATGATAAACTAAACATACTTAAGTCTAAACTTTTTAACGCTTTACAATCCGAAAACATATAATTTGTACTTTTCACAATTCCAGTATAAAAATTCGAACCAAAAGTAACAGTTTCTAAAGAAATACAATTAGCAAACATAGCATTTAGATTTTTTAACGAAGATGTTTGAAAGCCAGTTAAATCTAATTCCAATAAAGAAGTACAATGATCAAACATATGACTCATATTTGTTACATTTGAAACATTAAAATCTGAGCCAAATGTAATAGTTTCTAAAGAAGTACAATAATAAAACATATGACTCATATTTGTTACATTTGAAACATTAAAATCTGAGCCAAATGTAATAGTTTCTAAAGAAGTACAATGATCAAACATATGACTCATATTTGTTACATTAGCTGTATCAAAACCGCTTAAATCTAATGATTTTAAACTCGTGCTAAAACGAAACATACCGTAAGAAAAACCAGTTTCTGATTCATCATCTCCCAACCCCATAAATCTAACTTTACTTGTATCTAACACACTGTTAAACTCTATGGTTGTTAAATTTGTAAAACTCTCAAACAAACCAGAACTATCTGTCGGAGCAAAAATTGTTCCAGGACAAAAAATAACTATTTCATAACTAGCTGTATCTAAATAACAAATAACATCACTTGTAGTTGAGCTGTAATCAGATGTATAATCTTTTTCCCCACAAGTTTCAGTAGTTCCATCTGTTTCCAAAATACTTCCAATACTTACACCAACTATATTTTCGCTTGATGTATTATATTCTGGGTCTATAGATGTAAAATAAATTGAAGTTGGTAAATCTTTAGTAATAGTAACACCTTTTTCGCTTGCAGCTGTTTGTAATTTAGTAAACCAATCTTTATGCAAATAGCCAGGCAAAGCTTCTGCTGCCATTACATTTTGCATTGTATTTTTTCTATTTTGAATTGTTTTGTTATAAACAATTCCCCCACAGAAACATGCAATTAACAACATAAAACCTATAATTACATTTTTAATTGTTGTTAAAAAAATGTTTTTTGTTTTAAAATTTTTCATAAAATACCCCTAACAATATATATTTTGCTCAAGTTTAAAGTAGTTATTTAAATTTGTTGAATTTATATACAGTCAAAAAGACCGCAAAACTTTGCTATTGTAATTTTACAAAATAAGACAAAACTCTGTCAAATAAAAATACTAATTAATTTTTTATAAATACATTTATAAATAAAAAACTTACAAAAAAATTTGTAAGTTTGTTTTAATAGTTATTAATTACTTCTTAGCGCAATTACCGGATCTTTTTTAGCTGCAAGTCTAGACGGAATTAACCCTGCAACTAATGTTAAAGCAATGCTTATTAAAATTAATATAATTGCAGGTATAACAGACAACGATGCCATTCCTATTAATCCTGTAAAATGTTGTAAAACAATGTTAATTGGTATAATTAAAAGTAAAGAAATTAAAATTCCAAATACACCACTAGATAATCCAATAATAAAGCTTTCTGCAGTAAATACTCTTTTTATATCTTTTTTACTAGCTCCCACACTTCTAAGAATTCCTATTTCTTTAGTTCTTTCTAACACTGAAATGTAAGTAATAATTCCTATCATAATAGAGCTAACAACTAAAGAAACTCCAACAAATGCAACCAACACATAAGTAATTGCATTAATAATAATTGAAACTGTACTCATAATCATTCCAACATAATCGGTATAAGATATTTCATCACCTTGTTCTGCTGTTTCGTTATAATCGTTAATAAATTTTTGTACAAATTCTTTAGATTCAAATTTGTTTACATAAATACTAATAGTTTCAGGTGTCAATTCGTCAATTGGTTCTAAAATGTTTCCAGTTGTTGCAACACTTGTGTTATGATGACTAATCATTTGACTAGTTAAACTATTTCTATATGCAATACCGGTAGAAAGTGAACCAGTATCAGATTTATCATCAAGTCTTACAATACCAACAATTTTTACTTTGTTTGTAGTATTGTTTAAAGCATTTTTATAGTATTCAATATATTTTGCATACTTTGTCATGTCACTAGTGTCATTAAACGTTTTAAAGTTAACTATATTTCCATTATCTTCAACGTAATAATCACTTTCCGTTAAAATTTTATACTCAGTATTTAAAATGTCTTCATATTCAATTTTAACATCAATTTGATTTCCTTTTACATGACCTTCTAAAAGTCTATCCATTTCGCTTTCTGGCATTAAACCCAAAGCATATAATACATATTCGTCAACTTCATTATTTTTATCTAATACTAAAATTGCCTCATTTGCATTATTAGCATATCTTCCAGCTAAAACATTGTACTGAGACTCTATTAATTCATCGTTATCAATCATTTCATAGAAAATATCCATATTACCAAGCATTCTCATTGCAGAATTTAAACCTGAGCCACTACCCATACCTTCAAACCCAAGCATTGTAAAAGCAAGCCCTGCAATTTGTGTACTATTTAACTTTATACTACCGTTAGCCTCAAGCTCAGTTTCTAAATAAGCCAAATCTTCGTATTGACGAATAAAAGTATAGTCAATTTCGCCGTTTTGTGGCTTTGAAATTATATAGTTGCCGGTAAAAATATTGTTAATTATTTCTTTTTCCGCTACCGCATTAGTTTTATCCTCAAAGAAAAATAGTGCATATTTAATAATCATTTGCATTAAAGCATTACTATTGGGTTGTACATTATTAATTTCTGTTATATTATTAATCTGATTACCTGTATAAAATTCTAAATTCATATTATATGTAACTTGAACAGCATTAATATAATTATTTAATTCTTCTTTATTATCATTAATATGTTGATAAAATTTCTTTAAATTATTAGCATTTAAGTTATTACCCATATTACTCATCATTTCAGAAAAACTATCTTTATCATAAACGCCGTCTTTGTCGTGAGTAACATTTTCACTTAAATTATTATTCATAAACATAGACATTACAATAGAAGAAAAGTCAATGTTTTTCGCTTGAATTGTTATAGGATAAGTAGACAAAGTATCTTCTTGCATTTTAGTTATATATGTTGAAAAACCGCTACTAACAGCTAGTATTAAAGCAATTCCAATTATTCCAATAGAGCCAGCAAAAGAAACAAGTAGTGTTCTTGTTTTTTTTGTTAATAAATTTTTAAAACTTAATGCTAGAGCCGTAAAAAACGACATTTTTTTCTTTTTATTTTCTCTATTAAATTCTCTCTTTTTTTTCTTTTCTTCTTTCTTTTTTGCTTTAATTTCTTGTTTCGATAAAAATTTTTCTTTATTTTCTTTTTGAATATCTTCTATATTAGTTTCAATATTTTCACTAACATAAGGATTGGTATCATCAACCAAATTTCCATCTAACAGTTTAACAATTCTAGTTGAATATTTGTTAGCAAGTTCTGGGTTATGAGTAACCATAATAATTAATTTATCATTTGAAATTTCTTTTAAAATTTCCATAATTTGCACACTAGTTGTAGAATCTAATGCGCCAGTAGGTTCGTCGGCAAGTATTATTTCTGGATCATTAACAAGTGCTCTTGCAATTGCTACCCTTTGCATTTGGCCGCCAGATAGTTGGTTTGGTTTATTTTTTATTTTGTCTTTAAGTCCCACTTTTTCCAAAACGTCTATTGCCTTTTGTCTTCTTTCTTTTTTGCCAACTCCAGAAAGCGTTAAGGCAATTTCAACATTTTCTAAAACAGTTTGATGTGGTATTAAATTATAACTTTGAAAAACAAAACCAACTTTATGATTTCTATACGTATCCCAATCAGAATCGTTAAAATCTTTTGTTGATTTATTGCTTATAATTAAATCACCACTAGTATACCTATCAAGTCCACCCACAATATTTAAAAGTGTAGTTTTACCACAACCACTAGGCCCTAAAATAGAAACGAATTCACTTTTTCTAAACTCTAAATTTATTCCGTTTAAAGCATTAACTTTTAAATCTTGAGTTTCATAAACTTTAGTAATATCTTTTAGTTTAAGCATTTTTATTTCTCCTATAAGTATTATTTTACTAAATGTTGTAAATTTCACAAAATATTTATTACAATATTATAAAATTTTTTTTACAAAATAAATTATGTTTTTATTTTGTTTTTAATAACGTTTTTATATAAAAAACCACACATTAATTTGTGTGGCTATATATTAATAATTTTCTTTTCTTACTTCAAAGTAAGCTTGTTTATGGTCACATACTGGGCAAATTTCTGGTGCTTTAGTAGAAATTACTAAATGTCCACAATTTCTACACTCCCACATAATCATTTCACTTTTTTCAAAAACTTTTTTCATTTCTACATTTTTAAGTAAAGCTCTAAATCTTTCTTCGTGTGCCTTTTCAATTAGTGCTACACCTCTAAATTTTTTAGCCAATTCCACAAAGCCTTCTTCTTCTGCAACTTTTGCAAAAGTATCATACATATCAGTCCATTCATAATTTTCGCCGTCTGCAGCAGCTTTTAAATTTTCACAAGTATTACCAAGCTCACCTAATGCTTTAAACCACATTTTAGCGTGTTCTTTTTCGTTATCAGCAGTTTTAGTAAAAATTTCTGCGATTTGTTCATAACCTTCTTTTTTTGCAACACTAGCAAAGTATGTATATTTGTTTCTAGCTTGACTTTCTCCAGCAAAAGCTGTCATTAAATTTTGTTCTGTTTTACTACCTTTAAGTTCCATAAGAATTCTCCTTTCATTATTTTGCTTAATTTTAACATTTTAAAATAAAAAAAGTCAAACATTTTAAAAAATTTAAAAATCAATAATAAAAAATTTATTTTGGCATATATTACTTTTATGAAGAAAGGAAATATTATATCAACACTATCAATAATAATAGTAGCCGTTATTGGCACTATTTTTACACAAATTGGAATGAGTTGGTTTGATAGTTTAACAAAACCAACTGAGTGGATACCATCTTTTATAATCCCAATAGTTTGGACAGTTATTTATTTAGCTTTTGCTATAATTTTAATAAAATGGCAAAACAAAACTGAACTTACCAAAGAAAATATAATTTTACTTGTTATAAATGGTGTACTAAATATTTTATGGTGTTTAGTATTCTTTACTCTAAACCAATTATTTATTGGAAATGTAATAATAATTATTAATGCTCTTTTTGCCATTAGATTAATTTTTGAAATTGCAAAAGAAGATGCAATGTATGGATTAATTTTATCAATCTATCCAATTTGGCTTTGTATAGCAACAAGCTTAAACACAGCCCTATGGATTCTAAACTAGACGTCTTAGATACCTTTTTGTTTCTAATATGCTTATAAATTATATTTTTTACAACAAAAGCATTTGTTAATTAAAATTATAAAATAAAAAATCGGATTTTTTTATCCGATTTTCTTTTTAACGTATTGCTTCTTCGTTATAATTTTTCAAATTATTATATTCTTCAATTAAACAACTTTCGAGTACCATTTTAGCATAAGCGTTAGCATCTTTTTCTTCTTTAACATATTTAGAACCTTCTGTCATTAAGTTTAAGGCTCTTTGAAATTTTTTATCATATTCTAACGCAAATTTTATTTTTTTAATAAAACCAATACCCACTTCTAACTTACTAAAAGTTTTAGAGTTAAAATATGCTTCTTGTGAATAATCATTGAATAAAATTGAACTAACTTTATGTGACGATCCAAATAAATTTATTCCAATATAAATTTCACTATCATTTTTTACATCTACTTCCTTTATTGTAGGACCAAATTTAATATTTTTAATACCCAAACTATATAAATTGTTATAACCATTTCTAACTAAATATAAATCATTAATATTAATTTTTTTCATTTTAAACCTCTATTGTAGTATAACACAATGTAAATATTTTGTAAATACCAAATAAAAAATAATATTTATTTAACTTTAATGTTATTAAACTTTGTTTTAAAAAAGTAAATCTAATAAACTTTTTAAACACTTGACTTTTGATTGTGTTAAAGGTATATTATAATAACAATTAAGTTTTTAAAGACAAGTGAAAACATGTTTTATATATTGTTATAATTTTAATTACAAGTACAAAATATTACATATTAAAAAATAAGTTAAAACAGGAGAAAATTTATGAAAAAACTTAAAGATATGAAAATTTACATTGTCGAAACAAATGAGGACTCTTGCAAAAAACTTAAGGAAAATTTTAATGATTTTTCTAATGTACAAATCATTCACGAGGATATTAAAAGTTTTTACAATAAACACAAGAATGAAATAGAATGTTTGGTTAGTCCAGCAAACTCTTATGGTCATATGGGAGGTGGATATGATGCTGCACTTTCAGATATTCTTGGTTGGGATTTTCAACTTAAAGTACAAAACTACATAAAAACAAATTTTTATGGAGAACAAGGTGTTGCAACAAGTTTTATAATAAAAACAGATATCCCCAATTTAAGTTTAATTCATACACCTACTATGCAAAGCCCATCAATTATATTAGATGATATGATTGTATATTATTGTATGAGATCAACTCTTATTTGTGCTTTAAAAAATGATATCAATTGCATTGTAATACCTGTTTTTGGTGGCTCATGTGGAAATGTACCACCTAGTATATCTAGTAAAAGGTTAAAAGATGCTTATGTTCAAATTTTAAATAATGAAAATTAGAATAATACTAACAAAACATTAACTTATTTCATATTATTAATTCATTTTAGTTTAAATTATTAAATAATTATTTTTTCTATATAACCCCAAAATTTTTAGTTCAAATAAAAAGATAGCAATTAGTTTTCACTATCTTTTTTATTTTTTTTATTAAAACTTTGAAATATACTATTATATTAAAAATTATAGATGAATGTTTGTCTAAATTTATTATTAAAAGTTTTGTTGGCCATAAAAAAGGAAGTAAAGTAACCTCTACAACATATATACATTAAAATAATGATACCCTTATTTATAGCATAAATAAGCTAAATGATTTTAATAATAAAAAAATTAATTTGTACACTTGTTTGTACACTTATTTTTTTGAAAAATTATAAAAAAAGAGAGATTTAGGAAAATCTCTCTACTAGATATAGTGTTTTAATAGGTCAAAAACACAATATGTGGTGCCGGGGACCGGACTTGAACCGGTACGAGATTGCTCTCGAGGGATTTTAAGTCCCTTGCGTCTGCCTATTCCGCCACCTCGGCATATTCATTTGTAAAAAAAGTGGAGGCACCACCCAGATTCGAACTGGGGCATAAAGATTTTGCAGACCTTGGCCTTACCGCTTGGCTATGGTGCCAATTATTTGGAGCGGAAGACGAGATTCGAACTCGCGACATTCGCCTTGGCAAGGCGACGCTCTACCACTGAGCCACTCCCGCATATCTTTTGACTTTTTTAGTATATATTAATTTTTTGGGTTTGTCAACGATTTTTTTTATTTTTTTAATTTTTTTATATTTTATTTATATGTTTGCTTTATTTTTATTGTTAAAGTTAGATTTTTTTGATAAAATATTAATATAATTATATGTTTAGGAGATTTATTATGACTTTTTTAGAAATGCAAGATATAGCAAAATCACTTTATAACGAAAGATATATTTCACCCTTTATGCAAGTTGCTGGAGTTAGTGCTGTAATTGAAACGGCTAATGGTAATATTTATACGGGAGTGAATATTGATACTGATTGCGGTATGGGTTTTTGTGCAGAAAGAAACGCTGCTGGTAACATGATTACTAACGGTGAAAGTAAAATTATTAAACTTTTATGTTATAAAGATGGAGAGCTTATTCTTCCTTGTGGCGTTTGTCGAGAATTTTTAATGCAAATTGATGAAGATAATAAAGACTTAGAAATTTGCTTAAATGCTAAAACAAATAAAACAATTAAACTTAAAGATTTAATGCCAAGTTGGTGGGGATATGATAAATATAAAAATGGTAAACCAACTAAAATTTATCGATAATTAAATAAAAATAAAAAGCTCTAATATGAGCCTTTTTGATTTTGTTTTTTTTGCATTTTTGTCCAATTAATAACACCATACATATTACTAAACAAGTTTACACTACTATTTACAATTATTGGAATTAAAGATAAGTTTTGAATATTAATTATTGTAACTATCCATAAAGAAATAACAACTAAATTATGTAAAATAAAAACAATAAAAGTTAATTTATCTCTTTTAACATTTAAATATGTACCTACAGTTGAAATTATAATTGAAAATGTACTTAAAATTAAACTTTGTGTATTAAAAAACTTTAATATTATATAAACTATAGGAATAGCAATAATGGTTGCTATGGCTAAAATAATTAAATCTTTTTTAGCTGTTTTCTGCACTTTTATTGTTACTTTATCTTGGCTTACATTTTTAAACCATTGAATTATTGAAAGTATATTCATTGGAATTATTACTAAAACATACAAAACAACTTCCCCATATAGGCCATTTATATAAGATACTATTATATAAAATATGCTCATTATTATTCCTAATACAGAGCCTATTACACTACCTTTTGCTATAAATACCACGCCTATTATACCAATAACCGAAGAACAAATAGCTAAAGGATTTGCCCCAAAAACAATTGAAAAAGTTGTAACTAAAGTTATTCCTATAGTTATTAAAAAAATTTCAAATAATGTAAAACTTTTCAAAAAACTTTTAATTTTATTATTCATTTTTCACCTTTTAAAAACAAAAAGCCCCTTAGGGGCAATTTGGTGACTCATCCGCGACTCGAACGCGGGACAACCGGATTAAAAGTCAGGTGCTCTACCAACTGAGCTAATGAGTCATAATATTTAATTACTATTTGTTAGTTTTACAACTTTCCGGTTAAATAAACTTGGTGCGGACAAAGGGACTTGAACCCCCACTCTCTCGAACTAGATCCTAAGTCTAGCGCGTCTGCCAATTCCGCCATGTCCGCGTGTTTGGTGGAAACAATAGGACTCGAACCTATGACCGCCTGCTTGTAAGGCAGATGCTCTACCAACTGAGCTATGCTTCCATATTTAATTAGTTGTCTTTTTAAGTTGACTTTGATAGTATATATCTTTAAAAAAGTTTTGTCAATGATTTTTTGCAAAAAAATTTATTTTTTTTTATTTTTTTTATTTTAACTATTTTTTGCCTCATTTTAAATTTTGATATTGACAATTCTAAAAAGTTATAATAAACTAAAATATATGGATAATGCTAAAAAAATTATTAAAGATATTAAAAAATTAAATTCTGAAAAATCAATAAAAAGACTTGATAATTTTTATCATGATAAATTTGAATATTTTAATCATATGTATTTTGTAATCGTTGGAAGTTTAAATAGAAATTTATTTAGTACTAGTTTAAATTTTTATTTATCTTGTATAGATAATTTAGAAAGACTACATAATAGTTTAAAGTTTGTTAAAAAAAGTTTAAAAGATAATATTAAAGATAATATTGCGGGATTAAATGAATATAAAAACAACCTTTCTTCTGAATATTTTATTAAAATTGAAAAACATTTAAATAATGAAATCAGGGTTTTTTCTAAATACTTAAAAAAGATAGAATACCTTTATAATTTAATTTTAAGAACAATTGAATTTATTCAAAAACAAATTATAGACCTACATCTAATTTATTCGTTAAATACTAATTTTAATTTTATTGCAATTTATTCTGCTCCTATAAAAGAATTAAAAATAACAATGGATAAAAATAACTATGCAATTCCAGAAGAATTAAAATTTATGTTTACTGAATTAAATTATTTATCTAAAAATAAAAACAATTTTGTAATTTTAACTAAAAAAGATGTTAAACTTTTAAAAAAATATAGTAAAGAGCTAAATTTAAATTTAGATTTCCCTATATTTGAAACAGAAAAAAGCAATTTTGTTTCTTTTAATAAAGGTAAAATGGATACAGTTTTCCCAGAATTTACTAACATGCTTTAAAACTAATTTAAAAATTATTTTTTTTCCTTGACTTTTATATACTTTTGTTGTATTATATAAAAGTTCGTGGTGGGATTAGCTCAGTTGGTTAGAGCGCTGGTTTGTGGCACCAGAGGTCATCGGTTCGAATCCGATATTTCACCCCAAGCATAAAGCCTGCATTCGCAGGCTTTTTTTATAAAAACTTTTCACACAAACATAATTTTATGTAATATGCGGTTATCTTAGTTTGCATTTAAATTTAAAACTGTTTTTATTAAATATATAAAAATAGGAAGATTTTTTCATCTCCCTATTTTTTGTTCATAAATTATTCTGTAACTTCTGTTAAAGAATTATCATTACCAATATTAAATGTTTTACCCATAGATGTTAAAGTGTTTGCATCACTATCAATATTAACTTTAATTGTAGAGAATACACCAAAGCCATTAACATTTACTTGAGCAAAATATTCACCATTTCCAGTATAATCTTCATCTCCATACACTAAAAATTCTACTGGCATTGGTTGACCTGCAAAATCTATAACGGCTGAATAAGTTTCTTGAATTGAAGCAGGTTTTTCTAATGTACCAGCTGGAGTATAAATATCTAGAGAATTATAAGTATCTGACTCTTGAGCAACTAATTCAAAATATCCATAACCACCCATATTAACATCATAATATTTAAATAAATTACCTTCTATAGTATAACTTGTAGTGCAACTGTCCATCATATTGCTATTCATTATAGCATAACCATTATCATAAGTTACTACGCTAGTATACCACATACTTAAATTATTAATAGCAGTATATTCATTTAATAATGTAGCTTCTTCCATATTTACAACAACAGTAATTACAATTGCGTCTCTGTATTCACCGGTTTGACCATCTAATGAATAAACAAGATAAATGTTTTGTGGACCTACAATTGATGTATCTAATGTAGAATAATCTATGTCAGAACTACTTATAGTAATGTCTTTATAACTTTTTCCATTAACATTTTCATAATAATATACTGTTGCGTCCATATCATCAAATACACTTGCAATATATTCACTTACTTCAGTTGGTGTTGCATTTACATCTATTTGTAAATCATAAGCATTACCATCTAAACTTATTCCTCTTATATTACATACTTCTGGGTCATAAATTTTAACTTGAACACTTCCTTGTGTATCTTTATAAGAAATGTTTACATAATATGTGCCCATTGTATTGAAATCTACTGATCCACTTGTAACGGTTATATCACTATAATTTAATGCAACTGATACGTTACCCGCAACCTCTGAATTCATATATGCATAATAACTAACGTCAGCCATACTTGCAGTGCCTGCTTTAAATTCACCACTACCAACAACAGCCATTATTGTTGCCAAAGCTGGGTCGTAAACAGCAATGTTAAATGTATCATTTATAGTATAACCCAATGTTTTTGAACTATCAAAATAATATTGAGTCGTTTCTGATTCTACAGTATTATTAAAGACATTATTACTACTATCAATTAATAAATCAGCAGTAGCTGGCATAAAATATGTATAATTTAATTCACTATGAGAAACATTGAAAATTAAACATTCTGTTTCGTTAAAAGGATTTTCATTTATTACACAATTTCTATATCCAGTATTTCCAGAATAATATGCATTAACGATTGTTAATTGAGATAAATCATCAACAGGTAATATTGTTAAATTAGTACTAGCACCTCTATAAGAAACTGTTGCATCAAAAGGAACTCCAACAGATGTAAAGTTAGAAGTGTCTACAGTAACATCATTATCATTTAAATTTACGTTACCGTATTCTCCATTTACACATGAATAACTTAAATTTAATCCATTAAAATTATTTGTAACTAAAGTTAACCCATCGTGCTTTAAAACAATGTTTGAATAGTTTAAATTAACATATTCAACTGTATTATCGTTAGGATCTACAACTTCAAAAGTATGATAAGTTACTTTTCCTTGATACATAATTTTTGTATAATAATTTCCAATTGTTTGGAAGTCGATTTTATCATAACCTTCATCTGTAATAAACATATCATCAGTAATATCAACTTCTTCATTTGTTCCATCTTCAAAATAAACTCTAAGTTTTAAAGTAGGTTCACTACCTTCTTCACACATTAATAGTTTATATTCCCCCTCATAAGAAATATAATCTACTCTTTTTGGCATTTCAACTTTAATAATATCTTTAGATCCATCACTAAAATGAATTGTGTACACCGAATATTCTACACCGTAATTATCTACTTCATATTTTATTTCTACTTTTGTTATACTTACGCCTTTAAGTGATTCAAGCCATGCTTCTTTACTACCTTCAAATCCTGCTTCTTTTGCAATTTCGTAAGCCGATTTTCCATTTTCACCTTTAAGTGAAGCAATTTCAATTAAATTAGTGTATTCTGTTTCGCCTTCATAACGCCATTTAATAAATTCAGTATCGGCTGTTATTTCAACTTTTTTACCATCATTACCTTTTTCGCCAGTTAAAGCTTCTAAACTAACTAAATTTACGTAAGTTGAATCTTCTGCTTTTGAGTATTTCCATTGAATGTATCCACTTTCTACTCTAAATACAACGCTATCTCCATTTTGGCCTGCTTGACCATCTTGACCAGCAATTTCAGACAATAAAATTAATTCTTGATATTCTGTATCAGCTTGTTTTGAATATTTCCATTCAATAGCAACATCCGTAACACGTAATACAATAGTATCACCATCATTACCTTTTTCACCTTTTAGTGATTCTAACCATGTTGTTACATCACCATCAAATCCTGCTTCTTTCGCAATTTCATAAGCAGATTTTCCCTCTAAACCTTTCAAAGACGATAAATCAACTAAATTTGTATATTCACTATCGCCTTCATAACGCCATTTTATGTACTCAGTATCTGCCGTTATTTCAACTTTTTTACCAGCATCACCTTTTTCACCAGTTAATGTTTGTAAACTAACTAAATTTACGTAAGTTGAATCTTCTGCTTTTGAGTATTTCCATTGAATATATCCATTTTCTACTCTAAATACAACACTATCTCCGTTTTGTCCAGGTTGTCCTGTTTGTCCTGTTTGTCCTGTTTGTCCAGGTTGTCCTGTAATTTCAGATAAATTTACCAAAGTTCTGTATTCAGAATCAGCTTCTTTTGAATACTTCCATTCAATACTTGTTGCAGTTTTTCTAAACACAACTACATCACCATCTTGACCAGCTTGACCATCTTGACCAGGTTGACCAGTAGCTCCAGTTGCACCCGGTTGTCCAGGTTGACCAGGTTGTCCAGGTTGACCAGTAGCGCCTTTAATGTTTCCTATTAAACTCCAACCTGTAGAAGTATATTTATAGATATCAAAATCATCTTCATCTAAATAAAAATCTCCCACTTTTCCTTCTAGTTGAGTTGTAATAGGGTTTTCTGTGCCAGAATGCCAAGTAGATCCATCTTTACCAGCACTACAACCAGAAAGTAACCCAGCCGAACACGCTAAAAGAGAAACTCCTAAAACCGCACCTGCGACACCCTTTTTTAGTCCGGCAAAAGGAAATTTCTTTTTTTCTTCCGTTAATTTTTCTTTTTCTTTCATTACTTTCCCTCCCAAAAATAATTATTAGATATAAAAATATTACACCAAAAATAAAAAAATCCAAAGTAAAATATCGCTTTTTTTTATTTTATTTAATTATTATGCCGAATAACAAACAAACTGTTTACTTTTTATCTTTTTTATTTTATAATAACCACATGGAAAAAATTAATAATGGTTTAGCTATTATTGGCACAGGCACAATATTTGATAAATATTTAAACGGTTTACAAAGCAGTAATGTTTTTAATATTGTTGCCGTATGCGACAAAGATAAAAATAAATTGGACAGCGTTAAATTAAACATAGAAAAATATGTTAACTATACACAATTAATTAAAGATAAAGAAAAATTAAATTTAAATACAATTTTAATTGCTACTCCACCAAAAACACATTATGAAATAGCTAAATATTGTTTAAAAAGTGGAATAAATGTATTAATTGAAAAACCGGCTACCATTACTTATGCCGAACTTGATAATTTATATAAAATAGCCAGAAAAAACAACTCTTTATTTTTAGTAATGTTTCATTGGGCTTATGGCTCTGAAGTTTTATATTTAAAAAACATACTAAGTGAATTAATTTTTAATTTCGGAAAAATTAAAAAATTTACTACAATTGTAAACGACCCTTATTGTGATAATACTAAAAAACATATACTTAAAGATAAAATCCCTTTAGAAGGCACTTGGTTAGACTGTGGAATTAATTGTTTAAGTATGATTAATAGTTTAATAAAACTAGATGATATAAAATATTGTAAAATTAAATGGAAAATTGATAATAAAGCAGATTTACCATATTATTCAAACCATAAGTTTTCTGCAAATAATACAGATATTAACATTATTGTTAATTGGAAAGAACAAATTAATTTTAAACGTTCTATAATTGAATTTGAAAACAACACTAAAGTTTATATTCATCATTCTGATCAAAAAATTTATTTGGTTGATAATAAAAAAGATGATAAATTATTTAGAAATTTTTTTATAAAAAACAAAAATAATAAACAAGTAGAGAAATTATTAGAAACTTCTTATAAAGATTTATCTGTCTTTACTGTAGAAGATCGATTACACACTCACTACTATAACTTTTTTAACGCAAGAGATTTTTATGATAAAAATAATTTAATAAAAGAGAGAAAAAATAGAAAAATTAAAACAGTTGACAACTTTTTTGATAATTCTATTTCAATGGAAGAATCATTAAAAATTCATAAATTGCTTTTTGAATACAATAAAAAATAATAAAAAAATCAATACAAATAGGTATTGATTTTTTGTTTTTTACTTTATTAACTCTTTGTCATTATTTTTTGTGTTTTTTACAACAAATCCTTTGCTTGCTAGTAAAACCTTTTCATTTATATTCCAATCTTCCATCAACTCTTTTTTATAACTCTTTAATCTTTTAACTATTAAGCCAAGTTCTGATCGAGAATAATTTACTTCTTTCATACTTTTTAACAACATGTTTTTTGCATCTTTTAAAACTTGTGTATCATATGTCATATTATATAATTTTCTTACGTTTTTAGCATAAAATCTTAAATGATCTTGTCTTTCAGTTGTACTCATGTAATTTGCAAACAAACTAAAGTATTTTTCTTCAAATTCAACTGATTCACCTAAAAGATACATTTCTTCATTTAACTTTCCACTTATTGTGCCTTTTGTTTTAGAACTCTCTAATTCACTTTGCCACTCTGCTATATATAGATTGGCAAATATACATATTTTAGCCATATTACCATGTTTATAATGCTTAACTATTTGTTCTATTTCACTATATTTCATTTCATTAATCTCCGTACAAAAGGTTAACAAAAAAACATTGCTTTGTCAATAGTTAATTTTAAAAATTATAAACTTTCTATAACTACATTTCCATTAAACCAGTTGTTAAAATAACTTTCAAAATCTCTTCCGCATGTTTTATTAAAAGCATAAATTAAATCTTCTGGAGTGGCATTTTCCCCAACGTTTTGATTGAAATAATACTTTAATGCTTTTATAAATTTATTATGACCTATAATTTCACGCAAATTATCATACATTAAAACTCCTTTAACGTATACCATATAAATATATTCTGGCTCTGTGTTATATTCATTTAAACTTCTAAGCATACTTGTATCTACTTTTCCAAAAACTTCTTCATAAACATCAATAAAAAGTAAATAACTATTAGTTGTATTTTTTATCATCTCTCTTGTATCCATGTTGTATTCAAGGTTTTGTTCGTAAAATAAATATGTTGAATATTCGGTTAATCCTTCATCTAAAAAGCCATATTTATATTCATTATTTCCAACCATATTATACCACCACTGATGGGCAATTTCATGAACTATGGTATAAATATAATCATCATAATTTTCTTGAGTTGTTGAAATAAAAACCAAATTTGGATACTCCATTCCGCCATAAACAAAATCACTTTCGCAAACGCTTAAAGTTTTATAAGGATATTCTCTATAAAGTTCGCTAAAGGTCTTTAAAGAATCTACACTTGCTTTTAAACTTTTCTCTGGGTTTTTATCATCAAAGTAGTAATAATTAACAATAGTATCGTTGTAATGTTCTGAAATCACTTTAAATTTATCACTTAATATTAAGGCAAAATCTCTAACCCCTTCGGCTTTTATAGTATCTATTTTTTTATCGTCTTGTAATAGTTCACTTATTTTATAACCAGTTGTTGCTAAAACATAATTTTTATCATAGCTAACTTCTACACTATAATTTGCCATATCACTATAAAAAGGATCCCCGTTGTAATGATAAGAATTAGAATAGAAACCTTCATTTTTATCATACACACAAGCTATTAAATAAAAATTACCTAAATTTATTGTATTATTTCCATAACCATATCTATGTAAAATGTTTGGCAGTTTTAAATAATATTGAAATTCTACATAAACGCTTTTATTTGGAAGCAATTTTTCATTTAAATTAACAACTAAGATATCTTTATCAACATTTAAATATTCAGTTTCTGCATCTACTCCATTTACATACACTTTGTTAATATCAACTTCACCATAACTTTCTCCATTCGGATAAGCTTTCTTTGTATTTAAACTACTAACAGGTTTATTTATTACTCCTTCACTAAATGCTTTGGGGAAAATATGAAAATATACATTATCTAATGCTACATCACTTGTTCTATTTATATATTTAGTTTTCTGATAAACCATAGCCGCTTTATTCTCACAATCTATATCGACTTTTATTTCATACTCATTTTTATTGTTTGATAATTTTGTAACTAAGCTTGTACTAGTACAAGAAGAAAAAATTGGAAGAATAAATATTAATAACAAAACGCTAATTAAAATTTTACTAAGTTTTTTATTCATAAAAAATTCCTTTTATTGTTAGATAAAAAAATATATGATAAAAAATTAACAAAAAATACTAATTTAAAAAATTTTGTCATATTAAATTGAAAAAATTTTTATTTCGTTATATAATATTTAAACTTTTTACTTTAAGGAGAAATTTATGGCGTTTATAAAACTATCTGAAGATTTTAAAAAAACAAGTTATATTTTATTAAATAGCTCTTTTATTACTGACTACATGCCAAGTTTAACAGAACAAGCAATTAAAGTTTATTTGCTTGGGCTTTATTACTCTACTTTAGATAGTGATATAAACACAATAGCAAACTTTACTAAAACACTTAATTTATCAGCAGATGAAATTAAAGAAGCCTATACTGAACTAGAAAAAGAAAATTTGGTTAAAATATCAAATTTAGACGAACTTCAAGTAATATATTTAACACTAGATAATAAAACTACAAAATTTAAACCTATTGATGAAGGCAAATATGGTGATTTATATGTTCTTTGTCAAGGGCAATTAACTCATGAATTAACTACAAGTGAATTTAAAAGTTATGTAGACTTAATAGAAAATTATCATTTAGAACCAGAAGCACTTTTAATGATTATAAAATATTGTTCTCAAACAAAAGAAAAAGGTGCTAACGCAAACTACATTTTAGCTGTTTGTAAAAACTTTATTGGCGAAAAAATATATACAGCTAAAAAAGTTGAAGAAAAAATTATCGAAATAGAAAGAACAAGCGGAAAAATACAAGATATCTTTAAAGTTTTAGGAATTAAAAGAAATGCTACATTAGATGAACGAGATTTATATATTAAGTGGACAAAAGTATTTTTCTTTAGTGATAAAACTATTATTGAAGTTGCTGAAACACTAAAGAAAAAAGGTGGCATGAAAGCTCTTGATAATAAATTAACAAAATACCATTCTATGCAATTTTTATCTTACGATGAAATTACAAGTTACGAAAGCGTACAAACTCATTTAAAAACGGTTGCTAAAACAATTTGTACAAAACTTGGAATTTTCCTAGAAAATTTAGACCCATTTATAGATAATTACTTAAACGATTGGTTAACTAAAGGCTACTCAGATGAAACACTTTATTCAATTGCAACATATTGTTTTAAAAATGGCTTAAATACATTAGAAAAAATGAATAATTTTATAGAAAACCTTTACTCAAATGAAGTTGTAGGCGTTGAAAGTTTTGCCAAATTTACAAAAGAAAATAAACAAACAGATGAAAAAATTCTAAATATATTTAAAAAGTTAAACTTAAATACTGTTGTAACTAATAGAGATAGAGAATTATATAATTCATTTATAAATAATAAAATTTCACAAGAGCTTTTAGAATATGCAATTAATCTTTCAAATGGCAAAGTAGAACCATGGAAATATTTAATTAAAATTTTACAAAATTTTAATGATAATAATATTAAAACTGTTGAAGATGCAAACAAAGCTTCAATTAACATTACAGCAAACTCAACAAAACAAAATAATGACAATTTACAAATGAATACCCGAAGCTTTAGCGAAGACGATTTAAATGACTTATTTATTAACTTAAAGGAGACAAATTTAAATGACTAAAAGTGAGATTTTTTCTCAAGTTGTTCAAGAACAAAAGAACGACAGACTTGTTAAAATATTAGAAAGTAAAAACAATTTACGCAATCTATACTTTTTAGATGGCGTTTTACCTCTTGTTAATAAACTTGGTGAACTTAAAATTGAAAAAGCAAAATTGTCAATTAGCGGATGTTTAACAACTAATATAGATCAAGAAATCAAACAAACAAAAATAAATTTAATAAAACTTTTAAAAGAATATAATGTAGATACATCAAAACTATCCCCTAACTTTAATTGCAAACATTGTAAAGATTTAGGCTTTGTTAACGATAAATTATGCGACTGTTTAAAAACTAAATATATAAACAGACTTTTATCATACTCAGAAACTAACTTAAATGAATATCCCGTATTAGACAAAATAAACACAAAAGTCTACTCAAACGAGGTTGAAATTAAAAATTTAATTAAAATTTTACAAAGTAATTTTAATCAACAAGCAAAAAACACTATCCTTCTTTCTGGACAAACTGGAACAGGCAAATCTTTTATTGCCAAATCTCTTCTTAAAACCTATATTGTAAATGATAACTTTGGCTTATACATACCTTGCTTTAATTTAAATAACGAACTTTTAACATATCACACAAACTTTGACAAAAATAAAAACTTAGATAAATTTTTAAATCCCGATATTTTAGTTATAGACGATTTGGGAACTGAAAATATATATAAAAATGTAACACTGGAATATTTACTACACATATTAAATGAAAGACAAGAAGCCAATAAACTAACAGTTTTTTCAACAAATTTAACATTACTTGATATAAAAGCTAGATACACCGAAAGATTTTTTAGTCGATTAATTGATAAAAACCAATCATTAATATTTAATTTAATTGGAAAAGATTTAAGATTAAAATAAATTATATTTTTTCATTTTAACTTAAAGTAATGAATACATAACTTAAAATAAAAATATTGACAAAACCATAAAAAAAACATATACTAATATCGTAATGAAAAAAGAGATTAAACCAAAAACAAAAGAAGAAATATTAAAAGAAAAAAAGAAAAAAGAAATAGCTAAATTTAAACAAAAATATTTCGAATATTATGACGATGTAAAAAGTCCATCAAAAGGCCGAGAAGATTGGTAAATTATATTAGTAAAAATAAAAAAATACTAACGTTTTTCTTTATACAAGAGCTAGCAAGAACAAAGAAAAATATTATAAAAAATTTATTTTTAAATTTAGTTTCAATAAAGTTATAAATTATGATATCAAACATAATACAAATTAATATAAATTTTAACTAACAATTAATTTATAATTTAAACTCAATAAACTCAAACAATATTTTGACAAGGAAAAGTCAAATAAATAAAACCCTAATTTAAGGAGGTAAAAATTATGCAACTTTAATTAGTAAAGGGGCTTTATGCCCCACATGCTGATGTGGCACAGTCGGTAGCGCACTGCCTTGGTAAGGAAATTTCAACGCCTAAAATCGTATTATTAAAAAAAACAAAAACAACTAAATATATTCCATTTATTGGAGCTATGCTGATGTGGCACAGTCGGTAGCGCACCGCCTTGGTAAGGCGGAGGTCACGGGTTCAAGTCCCGTCATCAGCTCCATTGTAAAAATCTCTAAAACCCTTATAAATAGGCACTTTTAGAGATTTTTTTATTTAATGTTTTGAAAAGTGATTTTTATAGATTTTAAAAAATTCTGTCCCCATTTGTCCCCATTTCTATATAATTGGGGGAAAACAAACACATTTGTTGTGGGGATTTTTTATGTTTTTTATTAAAATATAGTAAAATCTAAAATTTTCTGCCTAATTCTATATCAAACTGCCTATTTGGGGACAATTGGGGTTAGTAAATTTTTAATAAAAAAAGTCAGGACAAATCTAATCCTGACTTTTCTTTTTACATATCAAAATCTTCTTGTTTTTGTTTTCGTCTTGCTTTCTTTTCTGCAAGAATTTGCTCTAACATTCTTATTTCCGGGTCGTCACTATAATCATCTTCAAGCTCAGAAATATCTCGTTTTAATGCTGGAATATCCTTCTTTAATTGTAGGTCGTGATATTCTTGCATTTTCTCGCTATTGAACAAATTATTTAATTTATCTGTCGCTTGTTTATAATAACTCTTATCAACACTATTATAAACTGTTAAAGTGGTTTTAACTGATTTATGGCCTAACAATGCCTGTATTACCTTTGGATTTTCATTTGCCTCAAACAGCATTGTTGAATAAGTATGTCGCAAAGTATGAAAATGAATTTTGCCATAGAAGCCGTGTTTTTTAGCGAAATTAGTAAATATCTTTCTTGTTCCAGAATAAGTCCTTACAGTGCCATCATAGTTGCTAAAAACTATTGCACTTGGTGCTAACAAATCAACACCTGTCAATTCTTTTCTAACCCATTGGCATTTTTTCCAATCGTTTAATACTTCTAAAAGAATATCTGGCACAGGGACTTCTCTAACTGAACAAGCTGTTTTTGTATCACCAATAACTGTGGTTCGGTATATTACATTTCCTTTATTATCAAAATTAGGAACCTGTATAAGACCATTTCTAACTTTGATAGTCTTATTTTCAAAATCAATATTTTCCCATCTTAAAGCCAAAGCTTCACCAGTTCTAAGACCTGCAAACATCATAGTCATACACAAAGGTTTTAAAAATTCATTTTCATTTAATGCTGTTACAAACTTCATTCTTTCTTCTTGTGGTATTGCTTTATAAAAGTTTTCTTGATTGACTTGTTTTATATCTCTATTTCTTATTTTTACTCTTGTCGTGGGATTATTTTCAATAAGTTCAGAATCCACAGCATATTCAAAGAATTGGTTAAATAAGAATTTAACTTTCTTAACAGCATTAACTGATTTTCCTTTTACAAACATTTCATTGATTACTTGTTGAACAACAGGAGCAGTAACCTCTGGTAAAGACATATTTCCGACATAAGGATTAATATAAAGCTTAAAATTTCTTAAAGCCGCCTCAAATGTTCTTGGGGATACAGCACTTCGTTTAAATACAAGTAACCATTCATTAAATAAAGTTCCAAACTTTTTATTTGTGAGCATACCATTCATTGGTTCCATAGAACCTGACAATCTTACAAGTTTTTCTGCAACTTCTGTTTCATTTTTTCCATAAACTGTTTTTCGTTTTTTCTCACCAGTTTCTGGGTCTGTTACCCAAATTTTACCAGTCCATAAACCATCTTTTCTTAAATAGACTGAACCAAATCCATTTCCTCTTCGTGTTTTTTCAACGACCTTTTTAGTTCTTTTTGCCATATTCACCTCTGAATTCTTTTGTCATTTGCCAAGAAACAAAGGCAGCAAGACTTACTATGCGTCGTTTTCCAACACATATTTTAGGAAAGTCTGGTTTAGACATCATAGCTCTTACATTATCTCTACCAAGACCTGTAATAAGCATAATGTCTGCACAATCCAAATATTCTTTATTATATTTATCACTTAGTCTTTTAATTTCAGATGAAATAATGTTGTCTAAATTTATTTGGTTTTCCATACGTGCTCCTTTTTATAGTTCTGTGTCGCCTTCAAGTTCTTCAAGGCTTTCATTTACCATTTTTAAAAGTTCATCACACAAATCCTCTAAATCGCCACTTTCAACATTGTCTAAATTTCCATAACCATCTATTTTATATAGATTGTCATCATAAGTAGAGTTGATAAAACAGCGAAGTCTTGCAAGACTATCAGAGTTTTGTGGAATAAGAAATTCTGATACAAAGTCATCTGTTTCAAAATTTTGTTCGCTGATATAATCACATAAATATAAATCACTATAATTGTTGTCATATTCAACACAAGCATTATAAATTTTGTTGTAATCAGCTAATTTGTCATAAGTAAAATTCTTTTTGATATTAGTTAGTTCTTTTCTAACTTTCCTTAAAGCTGCAAGTTTACTCATTGTTTTTCCTCCAATAAATAAGGTGTTAATCTTTCAGCAACTCTTTTAATCATTAATGGGGGAACACTCATTCCACAGATATAAGCAACATTGTCTGGATTGTTAGACAAGAAGTCATAATCCTGTGGAAATGTTGAGATTGAAATAATATCTTTAATTGATAAATAAGATTTCGTGTCCCATCTAATATTGTTACAGTGTGCTGTTAATGTTGGTGCAACTTCATCATCATAAACAAAACAGTAATTAAAAAAAGAACTCTTGCCACGAGCTTTTAGACAAGCGTTTTCCAAGTTTCTATCGCCATATTTGGCAAGTTTTATTAAACTTAATAAGTTTTCACTAACAATAACTTTTGAACCTTCTGGACTTTTTATTTTGCCAAATTCAATAGGTTTATATAAAAAAGACATATCCAGTTTTTCCAAATTTACATCAAGTCTTGTTGCAATAAAGAAAACCCTATGTCTTTTTTGTGGTATCCCCATTGATTCGCCTTTAAGTAACCAATGTTTTACCTTATAACCTATATTATTAAAATGCTTATATATATCTTGAACATATTTCCAAGCATTGCCTTTGGTAAGTCCTTCAACATTTTCCATAACCACAAACTTTGGTTTAAGCTTGTTTACTGTATCAATAAAAACAAATGATAAATCGTCAAGAGTTTGTTCTTTTTGACCTTCACGAAACTTTTTCTTTTTTCCCCAAGTTTTTTCTCTTAATCCGGCCATAGAAAATGTTGTGCAAGGTGGACTTCCATCTAAAATATCTAATTCAAATAGTTCTTTTGGTATGTTATCGTTAGGTAAATTATTAAAATCCCTAATATCCATCAAAAAATTGTATTGTGGATTGTGGTTTTTTAGATATACATTGTTCATTTTTTTGTCTATTTCTAAACAGCCAATTACATCATAACCTGCAAGTTTATATCCCATCGTGGAACCACCGCCACAAGCAAAACAACTAAAAACTTTTAGTCCATTTGATTTTGGATAATCTTTAAAATGCCAATACCATTCATTACTGTTTTTTGTTTTGAAATAATCATATTCGCTACCCAACATATCAAATAAATTATGTTGTTGCATAATATTCCTCACATTACTTCTTGTTTTTTTAAATTATTATTTATAATCCTTTGAGTTATATTATTTATTCCTATTTCAAACAATTTCTTACTTTCAACCAATGCTTTATTAGCGTCTTTGTAACCCATATTTTTATATATTTCATAATTAATTTTATTTTTATCAAAATATTCTATAAGTTGATTTTCTGCTAAATTTCCAGCTTCATCATTATCCAATGATAGAATATAAGTTTTTGTTGTGTCTTTTTCTAATTGTGTAAATTTTCCAATATTATTTACACCTCCAAGAGCAATTGCATTAATTCCTATTGTTTCAAAACTTAAACAATCAAATTCACCTTCGGTTATTACACAATAAGGTTGTTTATTTGTTAAAGCTTCTTTATTAAAAATATCAATACGTGCTCCTTTGGGTTTATAATATCTAAATTCTTTATTTGTAATATCAATATTTCTTGCCGAAAAACAATTTTGATTTATAGGAATAACCAATGCTTTTAAACAAATATCTTTAAAATGAAATTCATTAAATCCTAAATTAAATTTTTTTGCTGTTTCAATACTAATACCACGAGATTTTAAATAAGATTGAGCCTCTTTATTTGTTAAAAGATTATTATGCCAATAGGTAAATGCTTTGTTATAATCTTTTAAACTATATTCTTTTAATGTTTTTTCTTTTGGTTTAACTATTCCTGTAGGTTTTGTTGTATGTCTTTTGTAATAATTTACAGCCCTTTTAAAAGCCTCTTTTTTATCAACATTTTCCATAACAGAAATTGCGTCTAAAAGATTAAATGTGGCACCACAACCAAAGCAATAAGCCTTATTATCATCAAAGTATTTCATTGAAGCATTGCTGTCTGTGTGTAATGGATTAATACACCTAAACATTCTACTTGTATCAATACTATGGGATTCCAAGTAATCTCTTAAATTACTTTTGAGCTCATCAAATTCGTAAGCTTCCATAAATACCTCTAATTTAAAATTTTATATTTAGTTGCATAAAGAGACCAAGGGTGTGTATTTTTATAATATTCTAATTTGCTTTGTTTTACATAAATTGATTTTAAGCTTGTGCAATTAGAAAAAGTTTGATAAGCGCTGGTATGCCAAGCTTCAATATCATATTCACTAAGAATAATAACTTTTTCCAATTTTTCACAAGCATTAAATGTTCCAAGAGTAATATTTTTTAAGTTTTTAGGTAAAGTAACTTCAACTAAATTTTTATTCCTGAAAAAAGCATAAGGATATATAGTTTCAATCGTATCTGGTAAAGTTAATTTTTCAAAACCACAATTCCAAAAAGCGCTATCGCCAATAAAGGTTAGACTGTCTCCAAATTCAATTTCTTTTAAATTGTAACAATCTTGAAAAGCAAAATTTCCAATAGATTCTAATTTGTCAGGCAAGATAACTTTTTTAATATGCTCATTATCTTCAAATGCGCTACTTGCTATTTCGGTAATTAAAAAATCATCACCCTCAATAAAACTTGGTTTGTCTATTGAATAGGTGTATTGCCAAGGATATGTTTGTTGATATATTTGATTATAGAAATCATAATAACCAGCGGCACCAGTTGTGTAGTGCTCCTGTAAAAAATTAAAAGCTTCACTACGATTATTAAATGTTATACTTCCAGAATAATTTGTTGTAGGTCCATAAGAATATCCATTTGGAATATCTAATACTTCGTCAGTTCCAGTATAACCAACAATTGTTGATGAGCTAAAAACAAATCCTTCAACAGGTTTTATTTCAGGTTTTCTTTCAAAAGAAACTCTTTGTGTAAAAGCAAACAAAAACAAACACACAGCACCAAATAATATAAATAGTTGGCCCCAAGAAATTGTTTTAGTTTTCATTAATACCTCACAATTACATTTCTATATCATTCTTTTTTTTGCTTGTTTCTTGGGTTTCATAATCTTTTAATTTCGTTAAATCAAAACGATATTCTGGATATATCCAAAAACCACTTAAAACACAGCGATTTGTTGGGTGTGCAATATTATGTTTTACCAAAAAATCTTCCGCCCATTTGCAATTATTGTTATCTATAAAAGCACAATCTTTTGCTGTTTTATTGCCGGGAAGATTTGTTGTTATTACAGCAAATTCTTCACCTTCATTTTCTAATACAACCGCAAGACCTTCGCCTTTTTGATAAGATGTTTTAAATGCTTCAACTTCGTATTTTTTGTTACATATTTTTAAATCATACATAATTACATCTCCATTTTTTGTTTTTTAACTTTTTTAAACTGATTTTTCATATATGGTTCCAAAATATTAAAATCTAAATATAAGTCCATTCCTTTGGGAATTACATAGTTTTCTATATATTTTTTGCATTGTTCAACTTGTTCGTCAGTAATGCTTACATTATCACATTCTTCAGGATTGTAACCAACCATAAAGCAGGTTCCTACTACACAATCTTCATATTCTGGTAACCAAAAGTTACCTTTTAGATTATCAAGTTTACCTTCTTCATTTACAAACAAGTCAACATTTCTCATATCTGGCATTTCAACACATTCAATTAATCCACCAACAATTTCTTGTTTTGCTTCTAATGTATCTTCAATTTCTTTTACATAAGGAGCTTTATCTGGCTCTTTAATCAGAACTCTTAATGTTTTCTTCTCGTCCATAATTCCTCCTGTAATCACAAAAGTTTTTATAGTTCAAAAGTTCATATTCACTTGTATAAAATGCTTGTTGTAGAGATACTGCAAGAATTGGTCTTAATTTTAGTCTTTCTTCTTTTGGATATTTAGACAATCCATTTCTTAAATCTCTTAATTTTTGTAATAGTTCTTGCTTAGAAGAATAATTAATATCTTTCAAAATGAAAGCAAGTTCACCGCCAATATTTAACATTATTCCACCTCGCTTTCACTTTGTTTTGATTTTGTTTTTGTTTTATTTTTTGTTGTTTTAGCTGCTTTGGTTTTTTGAACAACTTCTTCTTGTTCTTTTGTTTCTTCAGCTTTTTCTAATTTTTCTTCTCTTAACAACTTTCTAACAGAATATTCTATTGAATTCTGAACATTTTGAAGAATTTGATGTGTAACCGAACGAACTTTTTGTAAATTGTTTTTTAATTCAAGTAAACCATCATCATTTAGCGATAGCGAAAAATCATATTCTGGCAAATCTAAACCAAGCTTTGAATTAACAGCATATACAACACCATTTTTTTCAAAATCAAAGAAATCTGCCAAACCTTCTTCTTTGCGTGTGGCAACTAATACTGTTGCAACATTATCAATTAAGGTTCTTATAACTTCATCAATACTTAAACCATCTTTGATAAAAATCTTTTTATTTGTAAAATCAATATCTGATTTTGTTTCAATATCTTTATATTCAAATTCATAACCTCTAACTGATTTTTCCAAAGCACCTTTTACAGCTTCAAAGTATTTTGCAACATTTTCTTTGTTTGAATTAAGATATTCATAATCTTTACCTTCGGTTTGAGAAATATCAAACAAAAATCCCATTTGAATATCCATTTTTTCTACACCTTGTGCAAATACATTTCCATTTTCATCAGTTGTGTCAATGTTATAATTTTTCAAAACGTGAGAAATAACTTTTATTCCTTTTTGGTTTTCTTTAACTTTTCTTTTATAGTAACCCCAGTCAGACAATCTTTTTACAACTGTTGCTTCTGGATTTTGAGATATAATTAAAATATCGTTTGTAATTGTTTGGTCCGAAAACAATCCAATTGCTTTAAGAACATCTTTGACTTTATTTTCTTTTAGCATTTGAACAAATTTGTCATCGGCAAACTTGGCCAAATCATCTAATGATACAAATGTTTTTAAATCTGTCATATTTTCTCCTAATTTTCAAAAGTATTTTTAACGTGTGGTGTAGCAACAATTCTAATATTTGTTCTATTTGCTGGTCCTGTTATTAGAAAAGCACTTCCACGTGGTAAATTCACAATATTTTCTGCTTCATTTTCATTAATTTGGCCTGCTTTCTCATAAAGAGTGCAAAGGTCTGTCATATCATTTGGGGAAAGAGAAAATATAAATGAATATTGACTTACATTAATTATTGCAGAAGATTTTCTTGCAATTTCTGGACTACCAACAAAGTCTTTAATGTTTTGTGTAATTACAATTTGCATACCATTGTATTTTCTTATACGTTTTGCAAGTTGATACATAAAATCAAGAGCAATAGGAAATTTCTCATCAATAAAAACGTGCGCCTCGTCTATTGCGACAATAATTTTTCTATTAGCCCCATATATTTGATTGTAGTCTCTATTTTTAATAATTTCGTTGTCAAGCCATTTTAAAACTAACAACATTTGTGCATTTCCTATAAGATTGTTTTTATTTGCAAGTAATTTTTGAAAATTAAAACAAACAAAGTTTTCAGTAGGATTAAATGTTGTAAAACCATTCCATAATGCAGAATTTCTTCCGCCTCGTCTAAATTTGCTAATATAATTTGCTAAAACTTTATAACAAGACAAGTTATATTCATCTTTTTCTTTTTCAATTCTGTTATCAATTTCTTCAGCTAAATCCTGAAATATTGGATAATCTTTTGCTTTCAAAGTTGTTAAATCTGTTTTAGCAGTAATATTCTTTTTATTGTAAACTTCAACGATAATTTTATTTAAAAGTTCCAAACTATCTGCATTAATTCCTTGCAAGATAAGTCTAAAAAATTCTTCTAAGAATTGTAGGTGGGAATAAAAAGAGTTACTTGTTCCATCTTGATTTTCATCATCTAAACTCATAATGATATGAAAAGGATTGATTCTTCCGTTTTTTGAAGAAGAAACGTCTAAAACTCTTCCATTAAGATTTGTTGCCAAATTACCATACTCATTTTCTGGGTCTAATATAAAAATCTTTGCATTATCGCTAGCCAAATTAGCAAGCAACATTTTTGTTGCATAAGATTTTCCTGAACCGGATTTTCCAATTATAACCGTATTAGAATTAACTCTTTCGTCATCTCTTCTAAAAAAATCCACAAATGTAGGCAATTTATTTTCGCCAATTAGCAAACCATTTTTATCTAATATCGCATTACTTACAAATGGGAAAGAAGAAGCAATAACAGATGAATTTAATCCACGAGATATATTTGTTTTATTGTATGTGTTGATATTGCTTGAAAAATAACTTTCAATTTGTCTGCCAAACATTTCGGCAAATTTAAAACCAAGTTCTCTTAATTTCCTTCTCACAATCTTTTTATTTATTGTGTCTTTAAAATCATCGTAAGCAGTAATGATTAGTGTTGTATCAAAAAACACTTCATTGTCATTTTGTAATCCTTCCAACAAAACTTGCAAACTTTCTAAATGTGTTTGTCTATCTATTTGATAACTTGCTTTTCCATAATTGCTTTGAGAAAGTAATTCATTAATGGCAGTATCAATTCTTTTAATAGCTTTATATTTTTCAACCGGTTTAGCTTTTAAAACAACTTTTGTATTTGGAATATCAAATAATTCCTGTGCCCAAGCATTATCAACCTTCAATGGAAAATCTGTTATAACAAAATGTGTTAAAGTTTTATTGTCTTGTTTTACAGACAAAGGTCTAAATTGAACCTCATTGGGATAAATATTTTTGATGTAATCTTTTTCTAAATAATTATCAAAATCTCGTTCATCAAAATCTTTTCCATAATTGTATTTTAAGAAAATAGCAAGTTCCTTATTAGTTAATCTCTTTGATTCTAAATTGTTATTTTTTAGTGATTGTTCTATTAGTTCCAAAGAACTATTTAAACTTCTTTTATCAATGTCGTGTAGAGCAAGGTAATAAGCACTTGCAAATATCTTTTCATCTTTATTCAAACTATCAATCAAATTCATTCTATCTTCAATAATTTCAACTCTTTTTCTAAATTCATCTTCGTTTAAATTATCGTTTTCATTTTCGTTGATTAATTTTTGAATTCTTGTAAGTTCATTATTTAAGTAACCATCAAAGATAATTGGTTTTTCAATTTTAATAATGTTATATTCTTGAAAAATGCCAACATTTTTTAATGTGTTACCAATAACTCCGTCAATTAAATAGTTTTGTTTATTATCGCTTAGCATATTAAATTCAATAGGTGTAACTTCAATAACACCCGTAAAAGTTCCATCTTTTTGGCAAATCATATCTTCCTTAATTGATGAATAAGGAATAATAGAACTTATGTGAGCGTCATTTTTTGCTGCTTTACTAAATTTTTTTCTTGCTACACCAAATTTAACAGCATATCCAAGAGCTCCATATAATCTTATGTCTCCAATAGGAATATATAATGGAGCAACAATCATCAATATCGCCAAAGCAATTATAAATTTGTTTGGTAAATTACTTGTAACAGCAAGGGCTACAAAGGCAAGAGCTATGACGCCCAAAAGGACGTCATAAATTCCTATACCTTTATAGAATTGCATTTTTACTTTCGTATTTTTAGGTATTATTCTCATTTTTGTCTTGCTCCTTCAAAACTGATTTACCTTGTGCGTGGTTAAACACACTATCACCCTTAATAACATTAGTAGCACGTGGAATAAAGTTTTTACCCATTCCAAC
Organism: Clostridiales bacterium; assembly: GCA_015055535.1. Lineage (GTDB taxonomy): Bacteria > Bacillota > Clostridia > Christensenellales > UBA1242 > UBA7868. The sequence continues at coordinate 3,160 of SVIA01000005.1, read as the reverse complement.
AATACCGCCAGTTGCAAGGTCTTTTATCATACCAATAGGCATTGTTGCAATTCTTGTTGGCATTCCGCCATATCTCGCAAGTTTGCTCGGTTCTGCTTTGTTTAAATACTGTTTGCTTGCGGGGGATTGAAAAGAATTTTTTAATCCAGTTAAAGAAGAACGAGTTGATTTCTTTGTATCAACAAATCTTTTTCCTCCAAGGATAGCTCCACCAACAGTCATACCAACACCGGCCATACCTTTAACAATATGTCCGCCTGTTTGCATATTTCGCATTAATTGTTGGGTTTCATTTGAACCCGCTTGATTTCCTGTAAGTTGAGCAATTACAAGGTTTGCTTTCGTAACAGCAAAAGCTCCGCCTATTAAGAACAATATTTTAACAATTCCATTTTTAAATGGGTCTGCAAAGAATACAATTTCGGACACCTGTGGGATAATAATGAAAAACAAATTCATTGATAAGATTATTCCATAAGCACTTAATACTTTGGATATAACCATATTTCGCCAAATTCTAAATCTATCACCATCATCAACCGGTATAGTGCTAACACTTACAGGCGAAATTATATATAAAAGCACAATATCAAATATTCTTTGAATAAATGTAACTGCACTCATTACAAACATAACCATTATTACAACCGAACCAAAAATTCCAATTAAGAAATCTAAACTTCTTAAATTGTAATATTGGCTAACAATACTCGTATCAAAATAACTTAATTCGCCAGTTAAAAACATTCTTTCAATTTCAGCTCTGCTTGCCGGGTCTCCAATATAAGCATATTGACCACTTGTTACTAAAATTTGACCACCAATTGTAGCACTTCCTCCGGCTTCCAAAGCATAAGGGTTCATACTTGCATTAATAGCACCCATAACAGCATTTGTAAGAGCAATACCTGCAATTAAAATAAAAGGAACCATTAAGAATATTGCAAAACTTTGAAATGCCTTTCCAAGTATTTGAGCTTTGCTTCGTTTGTTGTCGCCATTGGCATATTCTGACCTAATAATGGCTATCAGAACAAAGACTACCAATAAAATTATTGCAATTAAAAATATATAAAAGAACGTTGTTTTAACAGTGTCGGAAAGTATAAAATGCGAGACTAAATCTGTTTGTTCGCCATTTATGTTTACAGGTTGAATTCCTGAAAGTGTATAAAAAATTTCTCTAATGAAATCTATAATGTAACAAATTGTTTTTTGCAAACCATATAAAAGTTCAAATATCCAATTTGTTAACCAATCCATATTTATACCTCATCAATAAAAGTAATAATAGTATCAAATACAAATTGATTATTTGTAGAGTTGTTAAATGAAATATAGAAGTTGTCTGTTGATGAAATTGCAACAGAATTTTCTAATACCAAATCAACATTTACAGTGTTACCATTCTTTATTGTTACAGTTGTTGTTTTTAATGTTTCATCATTTTTCATAAGAGCAACATTAAGTGAAATTTCACTATTTGATTTAACTACAAAAGCAACACCATAAGTTGCAAAATTTGTATTATGATTAAGATTTACTTTTGTGTAATTTTTCTTTTGAATTGCACTATCAAATTGAATATCATTTGTTAAAAGAGATATATCATAGTTTACATTTTCTTCATCTTTAACTTCGCAAGTTACAGTTGAAAAAGTAGAGTTTATGGTTTCTTCTGTTGGGATTTTATCTCCACCAGAAGCACCACAAATTCCAATTAAAAATATAATGAAAACAGTCAATAAAATTCCTGCTCCAATTAAGATTTTATTTTTCATAAATTAAATTCCTTTTAAGCTTTTAGGCTGCGATTTGTGTGCCGACCCAGTCTTGTAAAATCGGCATTGCGATTTTCAATCCTACAATCAAAACAAAGATAACTACAAAACCAATGATTGCACCAATAAGGTCTTTCTTTGCTTTCTCACGACTGCCAGCTTCATCTGCTTTGGCAAGCTTAACACCAAGCACAATACAGTAAATCATACCAATAGAACCAACTAAACCAATTGCTGGCCAAAGGATTGCATTTAGCACTTCCAATACAGGTGCTAAGATAGGATTAAAATCAATAGCTGCGAGCATACTTCTCATAAAATAAATTCCTCCAAATTTTGTTTTTTTGTGTTTAAAGTTAATAAAAAAGAAGTGGGGTTTTACCACTTGCTTTAATAAGGGAAATGAGTCAAAATTGAAACACCTTGTGTTTTATACTGAAACACCTGAAAGTCTTTATTTATAAGGCTTTTAGGGGTTGAAAGTGTCATTTTGAATCCATTTCTTATCCTGCTTAAATAAATCAAGTAGAACTATCCCTTAAAAATGTCTATTCTTTGTTCTCATTATCAAATTCGGTTTCATCTATTTCTTCTTCAATTTCTTCTTCAACAATTTCGTCTTTATAATAATGATGTCGTGATTTTACAAGTAAAATTATTAGTAAAACTACCAATGCACCCATACCTGCAAGGATAGCAATACTTGGTCCATTTAAGGAATAAACTCTTTCAAAAGTATAGGTTGTTTTATTGCCGGCTTCGTCCATTAACAAGACTTCAAAACGACCACACTTTTCAATTTCTTCACCGAGTTTATAATCAAATTTTACCCCATCAACATATATCAAAAGAGTATATGGATTTTCACTTACATTTTTCATAGAGACTAATTTTTTTGTTGAACCACCATTTTCAACACCTACAAGTTCAAGTGTTGGTGGTGTTGTATCAATTGTGATTTCAAAAGAATATTCTTTATTATTTTTTGTGTCTTTTATGAAAACTTTATAATAACCTTCGTCATATAAATATAGTTTGTTATCAGTTATTTCAAATTCAAAAAACTCTTCATTTTTTTGGATTGATTCTACAATAATATTTTCCTGTAAAATGTGATTTAAGTTTTGTTTTTTCTTATTAATTATATTAAAGAAAAAGTTTGTTTTATTGCCATAATCATCTATCAAAGTAAAAGAATATTCGCCTTCATCGCTTAGTTTTTGTTCAAAAGTATAGTCAAAAGGTTTACCATCTTTATACATAATTATTTGCAAATTTTCATAAGCAATTATTCTAACTTCACCATTAGAAATACCACCGTAATAAGTGTTTATATCAAAGGATATTTCATTATCAATTTCAAACTCAAAGCTTGTATA
>SVIA01000004.1 GCA_015055535.1 Clostridiales bacterium | reverse complement strand
GCCCTTAAAATTTAGAAGATACTATTTACACGATTGTGTTAATAACATTTGATATTTGATATCGTTCTATCTAAAATATGCAGTTGTCAATGTGCTTTTTGTCGCTTTGATTTTTACGCGACTTTTTCATTCTATCACAACTCAAAACTAATGTCAACAATTTTTTTAAAATTTTTTTAATTTTTTTTAACATTTTTTTAAAAGCTTAAAAATGCTTTTTTGCGATTGAATGCATAGATGATTATACATGTTTTTTTTATTAAAATCAAGTGTTTTTTAAAAGTTTTTAAAAAATTTTTGATTTTTTTTATTTTCATATATAATTTTGCATTTTTTTAGCTCTTGCGATTGAATGCATAGTTTATTATACTCATATTTTTTATAAAATCAAGTGTTTTTTTAATTTTTTTGAAAATTTTTTAAAACAATTTAAATAATCTAAAGTTTATCAATAAAAATATCTTTAAATAATTGAAAATGTTTATTTTTAATATCTCCACATAATATTATACTTCTAGGACTTAATACAATTAAACTTTTTAAAAGTTCTTTAAAATTTTGTTTTTTGCTATAATTTATCTTTTTATATTTTAAAACTTCATTATTTGTGGTTTTTAAAAAATACTTTTTGCCATCCGTAAACAAACAAACCTTATCTATATTATTATCTAATTCATTAATTAGATATCTAGTTAAATCTAAATTAATTACATAATTATGAAGTAATTGATAGTTATTTTTTATTAAAGAGTTTAATTGCATCCATTTTTCTTTTAATTCTTTTAGTTTAAAATTATAGAAGCCTTCCAAACTTAAACTTTCATTTAAAATTAAATTTTTTCTAATAATGTTTTTATCAAATTCTTCATCAAAACAAAATAATGTTTCTTTTATTATTAGTTCAAAAATTTCATTATTAAATAAACAAGGGTGCAATTCGTTCAAAAATTTTCTTTTATAATATGTATATATAATATTTATAATATAATTAAATATATATCTATATAATTCTATAAAAAATTTTTCACTGCCCTCTATTCCAATTAGAAGTTCATTGTTTTCTTCATTTAAGATAACAACCCCTCTATTTTTTTTGAAAAATCTTTTTAAATGTTTTTTTAGCTTTATAATATATTCAAGTTGTTCATTTTCAAAATACAAACAAAATTCCCACATACTAATATTGTATGCAGGGATATTTTAATTACTCTAAATTTTTATATTTTATTTACTTATTTCGTTTTAACTACACTATTTAAAAAATATTGACAAATATTTGTTAAAATGTTAATATAATTTTATGGAGGTAAAAAAATATGCTTATTTTAAGAAAACCTTTTCAAACAGAAACCACTAATGTTTTATTTAGAGGATGTGGCTGCGATATTTATTCTAGCAGCGGCGACTGTAAATATATTGATGATGGTGGTTGTGGCTGCGATGATTAATCTTCGCGGCTAAAAACATTTGGCCCAAACTATTTTGTTTTGGGCCTTTTGTTTTATTTAGGAGGAAAAATGAAAAAATTTAAAAATTCAATGTATAATATTGAAATCAGCAAAGATCAGGAACACACTTTAATATGGAATAGCTTTAATGGAGCAATAATAAAATTGGAAAATGATATTGCTGATAAAATTAAGTCAAACTATATTACACCTGATTTAAAATATTTTAACGAGCTATTAGAATCTGGGATAATTTTATCTGATGATATAAATGAATATGCAGTTGTAAAGCAAAAAGAACAAGAAATATTAAAACAAGAAGAAACTAGAATGTCTTTAATTATTGCTCCAACACTTAAGTGTAACTATAAATGCGTTTATTGTTTTGAAGCAAATAAAGAAAAAAAGAAAATTATGGATTATTCAGATGCTGATAAAATAATTTCATATATAAAAAACGCCTGCTTAACTTCTAAAATAAAAACACTAACTATAACTTGGTTTGGTGGAGAACCAATGCTTTGTTACGATATTATTCAATACATAGGAGATAAAATAAAAGAGTTTTCTAAAAAGCACTCAATTGATTTTTTTTCAAGAATGATATCTAACGGTAGTTTGTTAACCTTAGACAAACTAAAAATATTAATAGATAAATGCAATTTGAAATTAATACAAATTACAATAGATGGCATGGAAAATACTTATACGCAAAAGAAAGGCACAACAAAAGAAGCTTATAATAAAGTAATTAATAATGTAGTCGAGTTATGTGATTTAGTAAAAATAAAAATAAGAATAAATGCAGATAAAAGTAATTATAAAGAACTTATGGATGTTGCAAATTTCTTGCTTGTTGAAAAAAATTTGAAAAATAAAATTGATATATATTTTGCCGAAATTAAAAATTATAACAATGATAATGGAACAGATTATTATACAATAGAAGAAGCAACTAAAGCAAAATTTGATTTTTACGAAACATTATATAATAAAGGATTAATTAAAAAACATAAAATATCTCCTATTTCTTTTGATCCGCTATTTTGTGGTTTTAAAAGCAAAAACAATGTAGCTATTGGCCCAAATGGAGATATCTACAAATGTCAACACTTTATAAATGATGTAGATAAAATTGTGGGATATGTGGACTCAAATAAACAAAACGCTGAAATTTTAAAAGAATTTTATGATCCTAAAAATAATAAATTATGTGAAAAATGCAGTCTTTATCCTGTTTGTAGATATAATGCTTGCCCTGCACTTAAAAATATGATAAAAACAACAAATAACAATTGTAGTGTATATAATGATTTACTTAATAGCATTAAATTCCAATGCGAACAATATATAAAAAATGATAATTGTTAAAAAAAAGCCAACTGGCTTTTTTTGTTTTTAAAAATCTTAATTATTAAATAATATATAAACTTAAATAGCTGAGTGGAACTAAAATAATTGCCCCTACTACGTTAAAGATAGTATCAAGTAGTATATAATGCCAAGCACCTTTCTTTTTCTCGAATTTTTCTTTTTTACTAACTTTTATATATTCTTTTAAAGCAATTACCCCAGATAACGATGAAAAGATTATACCTAAGCTAGCAACATTTACAGAAACCAATAAATGAGCATAGTTATTTGTAAATTTAGATAGCAATACCGCTGTTGGTACATTTGATATAACTTGACAACTTAAATAAGCTGTTATGAATGTATATTTATTTACAAATGAATTCATTAAATTAATTACACTTGGGATTCTTGCCATATTACCAGAAAATATAAAGAATGCTATAAAAACAAAAGTTACCGAATAATCAACCTTTAAAAAAGCCTTAATATCACATAAACAAATTGCAAATATAATTACAGCAGTTGCAATGTACCATGGGAATATCCCTAATACAACTAAAAGTGTTAATATAAACAAAATAGCATATATAATAGCCTTTTTTGTGTTAAACATTGTTATTTCATTGTTTTTATAAACTAATGGCTCTTTTTTTACAAACATACACACAACAATTATTAAAACAAGAGCAATTAATGTAGGAATTAACATAATTTTAAAAAATTCCAATATGCCTATATTATAGTAAGAAAAAATATATAAGTTTTGAGGATTACCAATAGGCGTTATCATTCCACCCAAGTTGCTCGCTATATTTTGCATAATAAATGTAAAAGCAAGATATTTTAAATTATTTGTATATTTTAATACTATATATGCTAAAGGTAAAAATGTTAAAAGTGACATATCATTGGCATTAATTAATGCTGAAATATAAGTAATAAAAATTAAACACATTATAATACTTCTTGTGTTTTTAAACTTTTTAACTATTATTTTCCCTATTTTTTCAAAAAATTGAATATTAGAAAACGCTGCAATTATAAGCATCAATAATGTAATACATACTAATGTATCCACATTAAAATATGATAAATATTCTTTATCTATAGGTACAAAAAAACACGACACAATTGCCGCACAAATAGCAATAACCAATATAAAATTTGTTTTTAAAAAATTTAAAACTTTAACCATACTAACTAAATTAGTATAACACAAAAAAAGCGTAATACAAAAGATATTAATAAATTTATTAAACTAATTCAATTTAAAGCAACTTGCAAAGTTATCTAATATATTTAATGTCTCAACCGATTATTTGTTAGGTCTAGAAGATTAAAAATTAGCTATTTTATAAAAACACAATAAAAAAACTCTACCACTTAAGGCAGAGCTTTTTTATTTTATATTCTCATTATTGGTTTTTTCTTTTTTTATTCTCTCAACATCAACCTGTTTCATACTCTCTACTACTAATTTATACATATTTAAATAAATATTTATATCAATTATATTTTTATCTAAGTTCGAAAAGTCATGATTAGTAATTTTTTCATTAATGTCTTCTGGTATTTTCATAAAACGATATGTAGCATTAGATAATTCTTCTCCATAAGCCTTATCCAAAACTGGTTTTACATTTTTATCAAACCATTCTTGGTTTGTTGTAATATTAAAAGCATCATACAACATAGAACTTAAAATATAAAAGCCATAATTTTCTATTTCGCTAATTATTTTTCGAATTTCTGTTCCAGTATATTCTTTGCCTTTAAAAACAAATATATCTTCATACATTTTGCTACAATCAATTATTTTTCTTATAAACACATCATTAAGTCTATCTTGAATTAAATGTTTTTTTACTCCCGCAAAATAAACAATTGGCAAATGAGAATTGTGTTTTTCAAAGCTTTCAACTTGAGTTATTTCACCCAAAACACAAGGGCTCAAATCAGATACCAAATGTTTTTCCGCCATATCAAATATTTCGCTCGATAAGTTTTTAATATCTATTGGATATTTAAGCCAAGAAACATCTTTTTTATCGTGCGATAATTCAAAATGCCCATATTTTCTATTTGTTAAGTATTTTCTTATAGCGTCTGGCAATAAAACATATGGCAATTCTTCTTTAAATTGTTTTTCATTTCCATTTAAAGCAAATAGTGTTATTAATGAATGTTGAAGTGTTAACATATTTTCTCCTTATTTTATTCTTAATTATACTACAGGATTATATAAAAATCAAGATCTTTTAATTTTATTATTTTTAATATAGTTTGAAATTTTTAAAAAATTTTCATCGTAACTATATTTTTCTTGCCCAAAAGTAATCCACATTTTTGACCAAGAATATTTTTTTGCATTCAAATTTCATCTTTATTAACAATTCCTTTTCCGTTAATATATAAATCGTAAAACCCAGCATATGATTCATATACGCTTTAGCTGTCAAAAAGTACGCCGTCTAAATCTATACCAATATTCATAATTACCCCTTGTGTTAGTATATCAAAAAAGAGGCGTAAAATCAACGGAAACATCTTTTTAATTAGACAAGTAAATAAAGTTTGTGTTATAATAAGAGCATGAAAATTAATAATAAAAATTTGAAAAACGAAATTTATCAATTAAAACTACTTATTAAAAAACAAAATGAAAGCACTTTTTCTTGTTTGGAATGTGCGAACCAGCATCAACAAATTTTAGACTGGCTGATAGAATTGAGCGACTACGAAATGGGTAAAATTGGAATAAACAAAGAAAATCCCCTTCTTGAAGGATATATGACACTAATGGAAGCAATTGAGCACACTAAAGATGTAATTAAAAACAATACCAACAAAGAGATAATAGAAAAACATCAAGAACTTTTATTGTGGCTAACAACATTGAATAAATATAGAAAAAAGCATATGTAACATATGCTTTTTTATATGTTTTTAACTATAAATTATAATTATTATAATTAAAAAATTAATTTGCATCTTGACAAAATGGACTATAAGTGTTAACATATTTTTATAGGAGAAAAACACATGAGAGATTTTAATGACGAAAACGACAATAAATCATTAACAGAAATATTGGCTTGCTGGAAAGCAGAGTTAAAACAATTTTGGGAAACAAGTAAATTTTATAGAAATTCATCTTTAAGAAAAGTAACAAAAGCAATTAATACTCTTAAATCAGATGATGAAAGAACAATTAAACAAATTGCAGAATTAATTGTTTCGCTTGATTTATGCGATGATAGATATGGAAAAACTATTGATAAAAATAATTTTAAAAAATTATTAGAAGTTGTTCATGAAAACCCAAATTTGGTTGAAGTTGAAAACAATTTAAGAAAACACCTTGTTTGTTATAAAGAAGAATTAGAACAAAAATAAACTAAAAATAAAATTTAAAAGTTGTATGTTAATACAACTTTTTTTTAATATGTAATACTTTTTATATGCTTATTCAACGACATATATTTCACTTTTAAAACTATTAAGTTTAAAACATAAACTCTATTTAATACTAAACGAAGTTATTTTAACAACAAAATATATACATAAAAATTTGATTTAGGTAAAAAATAAATTAAAGGAGTAAATATGGAACAAAAAAATAATGAAATTGAACTAGCAAACAGAGTTTATGAAAATGTTAGAATGGCAAGCTTTGCAATAGATTGTATTATTGAAAAAATTGAAAATATTAAACTAGCTGAACTTTTAAGAAAACAAAATAAATATTATCTTAACACGGTTGAAAAAGTTGAGCAATTTGCCAAAACTATGAGTTTTGAATTAAAGGATATAAATCCCATTTTAAAAGGCATGTCATATGTAAGCATAAAAACAAAAACTTTAATTAACAATGATTCACCAAAACTTGCCGAAATGCTTATTCAGGGTACAACAATGGGAATAACAGATACCCTAAAAGCAATGAATGAATTTAACTCCAAAAACAAAGAATTATTGTCTATTGCTAAAGATGTAGTAAGCTATGAAGAAGAATTTGTTGACTCATTAAAAACCTTTTTATAAAAATAACACGGAAATTCCCGTGTTATTTTATTATAATTATATATTAATTATTAAACTATTATTAACTTAATTATGTTAATACCAATACTAATTAAATTTTACTTTTTTATTAAACTTAAAATTTAAGCATTAACATTCCTTGCTATCAGTTTTTTCTTGAATTTTTTGATATTCTTTTTTCAAAATATTAAATGCTTTATTAAATAATTCTTTATCTTTTAATATTTCAACTGAATCAACTTCATTATCTTTTAGTGTTTGTTCTCTTAAAGAGTAAACTCTTCTTAAAGCATTTTGAGTTACAAGATTAAAATCTTCTGGATTCACAAATTGTAATGCGGTTGGGCCATAATCATGAAGGAAATCATAAAATTCTTGTTTGTTGCTAAAATATTCATATGATGTATTAAGATTTTTATAAATAATTTCCAAGTCCTTATTTAGTATAACAAAACCTTTTATATTTCTTAAATATGCACAAAGATAATCATCATTTTCTAGACTATAAACTGGAAGTATGATTAAACCACCCATTGATTTATATATTGCTGAGCGATACTTATAATTTCCAATATAACAAGGATAACCATTATGATATATAGTACCATCAATAGTTTTTGCTCTAGGCGACAAATATTCTCTTTTTTTTGCTGGTTCGTCTAGTACAAATTTTTCATTTGGTTCATCATAATCTGCTGGAAGAGATTGTAATTTTACATCTTTAACATAATGAGAAGATGTGTTAATTTGATTAACCATTTTTAATGTAAATTCCTCTCCAAACAATCCATAAAACTCTTTCATTTTTATCTCCTTAAATAAATTAATTTATTAATTTTAAGCATTATACTATATTTTATTCTCAATGTCAATATATAAATTTTTAATTACTTTAACAAATAAAAATTATAATAATGTAATTTATATATTAAACCTATACTTTTAAATTATTATTTATTTTAATTGTCGCCAACATTTCATAAAAACCAATATTATAATACATATCAAATATAAACTTATGATAAAACAAGTTGTATATAAATAACCCATTTATTATTGCCTTTATGCTAGTTTACTAATTCAACTTTTTGACATTTTTTTAATGGCCAAAATAATCCAGGAGCGAAATGGAGTAATTTACCATGATTTATTACACTATAAGCTTTTTAATACATACTCTATAGCTTTTTTTAAAATACTTTTCCCTTCTTTTCTTATTTCTTCTGGATTAATTTTTAATAATTCAATATAATCTTTATCTAAATTATTTTCAAATAAATACTTTCCTATCACCAAAAACATATTATATCCATCATATTCTGTTGTTCTTACTTTTTTAATATCATCAAGAATATTCAAATCAAATTGACTAAAAGTTTTTAATTGTTCACATATTGTTTGTAATTTTTGTTTTGTCATGTTTTTTATGTGCCCACCAATATATGACGCATAGCTCTCATCAAACCATCTTATTCTATCTATTTTATATTTTTCATAAACAAGTTTTTGAATATATAAATGCACCATTTCGTGCGTTAATGTATAAATTTTATATTTCATATCTTCTTCGTTATTAATATTTAATAATGTTTGAATTTCACCATTATAAAAGCAACCAGTTGCCCATTCTGGTGGTGTTCTTCCATTTGAAATTGATTTAATATACTCAACAAAATCTTTTCTTGTTATAAAAAAAGAAGCCTTAAGTTTTTCAACTTCTGTAACTTCAGATAGAAACAATTTTTCCAATAAAGGCATTTGTTGTTCAACAATTTTTAATGAATTTTTGATAAAACCTTCTAGACCTTCTTGAAAATTTATTACAAATCTATCTGTAACAAGTTCTTTCATCTATAATTCTCCTATGCGTATATTATATCACACCAAAAACATTTTTCAAAGCCTATTGACACTAAATGAACAGTTTCATTATAAATTTATAATAACACACAAACAAAAAAATGTATACATTTTGATTACAATTGTATACATTTTCATTAAAATATCTAATTTTAGTTTATAGCGACAACTCGCCTTCTAATGATTCTTTCTTTTCAGACAAATATTCTTTAACCATTTTTTTTCTTCTAGCATAAAGTTTAACTATATAATCGTATAAAATATCCCCATTATTACTCTTTACACTTTTTTCTTCTAAATCGTTTTTAAGTTTACAAAAACTGTCATCTTTTTCATAATACGATTTAAGTTCTTTAAATATTATATCACCGTGCTTAAGAATATCTTCGTCACGATTTTTTGCAGTCTTAAATAAATATTTATGCTCATTTAATTTTGCAATAAGTTTTTCTCTTTTCTTTGGCCATTTTTCAAAAAATACTTTATTTTCTTTTGCCAAATTAGGGTCATAAATATAATAAGCTTCTCTAAATTCTGGATCATTCTCATTATCCCACTTTTGTATTGAAAAATATTTTCTTTCCAACCATAAACAAGTTTCATAATCCTTAATAATAGAACTAATTTCTGCATATTCATCATTTGTACTAATCAAATCTTTGTGATCATTTTCACTTATGTCAACAAAATAACCAGTAATTTTTTCATAACTCATAATATATTTCCTTCCAAAAAATGTTATTTTAATTCATTCATATAATATCAAATTTTCCTATTTATGTCAATATTAATTTGTAAACTTTTACACTTATTGTTCTTTTCAATCCCCGTCCCCATTTTTAAAACAATACAATAACACTACAAAAAAATTCTTGCGCCTCGCTAAAAAATAATAGCGAAGTTGAGCCGGCAGAGATAAATGGTAGTGGCAAGCCAGTTGGAGGAATTGAACCTCTTAAAATCAGTTATTGTATTATAAAATTAAATAACAAAAAAGAGCAAATTATTGCTCTTTAGTAATATTGTTTTCTTTCTCTTTTTGAATTATTTTTTCTAAAAACTTTAAAACTTTAGAAGAGATACCCCAAATCGGTTTTTGAAATTTTTCTTGTAGTCTCTCTAATGTTTCTAATGGAATATATCCATCACTATAAACTCTTTTTAATTTTAAATTTAGATTAAATTTTTCTATATTAAAACTTTCTTCATATCGATATGCATTTCTAAACAATTCAGTCAAATCTGTATCGATTATTACATTAGGATTAGTTAAATAAATTTCATTAGCAAATTTTTCAACACAATCATAACAATGAAAACCACCAACAGCAATATTAGCATATTTATCAACATCGACTTTCTCTGCTAGATTTTTAAAATCTGCATATTTCCAATTTTTGCAGGTATATGGACTTGACTCTCCAAAAGTTATATTGGCATTAACAATAATATGAGGTTTTAAAGAAACTATACCCATATTTGAATTTTTAAAGGTAGCAATGCAAAAGTCATATCCTTTTTCAATATATCTTTTTCTAATACAATCATTAAATAATGATATATCTTCTTCGGTAAAATATCCAGCAACATATTCTTTTTGTGGAAACAATAAAATAAATAAATTTTTCATATTTTTATGATAACATATTTTTAAAATAATTGCAATATACAAAACTATATTTTACTCTTTCTACTCTACCTATCTACATTAAGCACAACCCCTATCGCACTCATAAAAACTAACAGTGAAGTTGAGCCGGCAGAGATGAACGGCAAAGGCAAACCTGTTGGCGGTATTGAACCCCTTAACACGAGTTATTGTACTAATCTAAATCATAATTATCATCTTCATTCAAAGGTTTGTTGTTCCATCTTTCTTGTTTGTCGGTTAAGAATTTTGTATAAACAATAAAATTATTTGTTTTGCCAATTTCATCAGGGTATGTATAGTTCTCTTTTATGTCAAAGATTTTATCATATAACTTGGTTGAGATATAATTTACAACTTTATCTGTATACACCCTTAAATATTGATACCCCAAAGACTTAACTTCATCAACTATATAATTTAATGCTCGCGTTCCAATCTTTTTATTTTGATACTCTGGCAAAACCGCAAACCAACCAACAAAGGCATTTCTTTTTTGTCCATCAAAGTCATACCAGCCAATAGTAGCACAAGGATCTCCGTTAAACTCTATTAAATAATAGTTAGCTTTAACTTCATTGGCAAAATACTTTACATAATCATCATCTGAATTTGATTCAGGAAACGCCAAATGTTTAATGGTCAACACTTTTTCAAAATTATCTTTATTCAGTTTAACAAATTCTAAATGTTTCATTTTACCCTCTAACTAAGAGTATACTACAAAAAATAAAAAATGTATACGAAATCGCATACATTTTGTTTCTTTATGATTCACTACTGAATCTTATTATTCCTACTCTGTTTATCTATGTTGAGAACAACCCCTATCGCTGACATAAAGACTAGCAAACTTGTGCTACCCGCAGAGATAAATGGTAGTGGAACTCCGGTTGGCGGAATAGAGCCCCTTATCACGAGTTATTGCACTATAAAATTTTATTATTATCTTTACAAAATAAAAATGCCAATAATCTCATAATAACCCCAAATATGAAAGGCCCATAATGTCCGCAATTTTCCACCAATCTACCAAAAAAATCAAAGTGAAAATTTGGTGTTATATCATTTGGCAAATTGATACACATAAATATTATACAAATTATGATTATAATAATTGGAAAAATTAAACTCAATTTATCTTTTAAATGATGTTTAAAACTGAAAATAAAATCTATAACAAAAATTCCAGTCATTAAAAATGCCATGCAAGAAAATCCCATTGAACCAGCCCAGCCTAAATTAGAACCTTGCAAAAATTCAAATGAATAATTAACAATATTAGCAATCGGCAAACACATTAAAACTACAAGTAAATAATTTAAAGAACCATATTTACGTTCCAAGTACAAACTAACAGCCCCAAACATTATCATGCTAAAATTAGGATATAAAGACATTAAAAAACAATTCCAAAAACTATTAGTGATAAGAATTTCGTATATTTTAGATGACAGAATATTACTTAATACAAAAATCATTATCACCACAAAAATTGTAGTAGCATAACAATAATTTTGATTTTTCCAATTCAACTCTTTATCTTTTAGGTTAATTATACTTGAATAAAATTTTTTCATTTGCATTTTCTCCTACCTTTTTAGTATATCACACAAACAAAAAAATGTATACATTTACATTAAAAAACTTAAATTTTTGCTTTCCTACTCTGTCTATCAACATTCAATACAACTCCTATCGCTGACATAAAGACTAGCAAACTTGTGCTACCCGCAGAGATAAATGGTAGTGGAACTCCGGTTGGCGGAATAGAGCCCCTTATCACGAGTTATTGCACTATAAGTTTTTTGCATTAAAAAAGAGCAAATTTATTGCTCCCTTTCATCTGTTTCTAACATTTCATAGTAGCCAACGTTAAAGAATTTATCAAATCTAAATTCGTGATCTCTAATTGTCCCAACATATCTCATTCCGGCTTTTTCCATAACCCTACCACTAGCAGGATTAATGTCGAAATATCTAGCTATAATGCTATGTAGGTTAAGTTTTTCAAACCCAAAGTTAAGCATAGCTTTTGCAGCTTCTGTTGCAATACCATTTCTCCAATATTTTCTTGCAACCCAATAACCCATTTCTGCCCTTCTTGCTTTGTTATTAAAATCCATTAACGCAATGCAACCAACAATCTTATCTGGATTATCTTTTAAACAAATTGCATATTCGTAAGAAGAACCTTCTTCTTCCCTTTGTGCCACTTTGCCAACCCAGCCTTCTGCCATTTCTTTTGTATAAGGCCAAGGCAAACCTAGTGTGGTTTTTACCATTTCATAATCGTTGCACGCTTCATAAATATCAATAGCGTCACTTGGCATAAATCTTCTAATAATTAACCTTTCTGTTTCAAACATAAAAAATTTTCTCCTGTTTTTTTATTATAACACAAAAAATTTAAAATGTATACACATTATTTAAACTTGCACACATTTACATTAAAAAGTGTTATTTTAGTTTTAAATTTAAGTTATTTAAACTTTTACAATCAGCCGTTATATTAATTACTATAAAGCATTAAATATCTTTCAGCTTCATCTTTAAAAACAACAAAACCCAGTTTTTTATATAAATTTATAGCCTTTAAATTTTCTTTATACACCCATAAATATACTTTACTATGCTTTACTATTTCGCTTTTTATTATATTAGAACCAATCCCTAAATTTCGGTACTCTGGCAATAAATAAATTTCATCAAGTAATACACCATCTTCATAATCTCTAATTAAAAATACTCCACATTTTATATTGTTTTTTGAAATAATTTTATAGTCTTTCAAAAATTTTTCTGTAAATCTATTAACATAAGATAGAATATCTTCTCTTTCTTCATCTGAAATATTTTTTGCATAATCAAAAATCGTTATGATCTTTGCATTTTTTATAAATTCAAAATCTTCATTTTTTGCTTCTATTAATTCATAATTAGGTTTCATATTAAATTTAATATAACACAAAAAATAAAAAATGTATACAAAATGTTTACACTTTGTATACACTTATTATAAAAAATTAAAGTCTACCTTTTCTTGATTGCCTGTCGACATTCAGCACAACCCCTATCGCACTCATAAAAACCAACAGCGAAGTTGAGCCAGCACTAATGAAAGGCAACGGTAAACCTGTTGGCGGTATTGAACCCCTTAACATCAGTTATTGCACTATGAATTTTTATTTAATTGGTCAACTACTTTATTGTATACTTCTTTAGGTTTATCATTTTCATTAAATAGTGTTGGCCAATCTTTTCTATTTTCAACCGGCCACATATCACGCCAAGTACAACCATCACTTACCGACCAAAAAGTTATTGAATTAATAATATCTTTATATTCATTAAACAACTTAAACATTGTTAAATAAACCTCTGCTTGCTTATCCAAAATTTCCTTTGGACATTCTTTATAATTCCCATCGGTCCAATCGTATACCGATACTTCCATTTCTGTTATTTGGCATTTTAGTCCTAATTGTCTAATATTTTCTAATAAATATCTATATTGAGAAATGTCTTCAAAACAAGAAATATGACACTGCAAACCTATCCCATCTATTGGAACATTCTTTTCTTTTAATTTTTTAGCAATTTTTATAATCTCTTCTATTTTTTCAGGGAACCATTCATCTTCTTCGTTATAATATAATTCTACATCTTGCCCAAGCTCTTCTCTTGCAATTTTAAAACACTCCTCAATATAATCTTCTCCAATTATTTCATAAAATGGTGTTTTTCTTAATCCCTTTTGCGCCATTGAACATATTTCATTTACAACATCCCAAGCATAAATTTTAGGATATCTTTTCTTAACTTCTTTTGCGTATTTTCTAATTTCATTAAGCAGTTGATTTTTGCTTAAATTACCTAATATATGTTTTGGAAATCCGTTATGCCAAACCAAACAATGCCCCCTAACAGCCAAATTATTGTCCATTGCAAATTTATAAAGTTTATCCGCATCGGAAAAATCATAAGAATAATCTTCTTTTATTCTATAGTTAAATTTTAACGCATTTTCAAAAGTAACACTATTAAATTCATTAATTATTAAATCTTTGTGTGTTTTTATATTTTCTGTATTAATTGCAACACCCAACTTACAATCTAATATTTCTTTTAGTTTCATATTATTCTCCTACTATTTTAGTGTAACACATAAACAAAAAAATGCATACTGTATAAGTATACATTTTTGAATCTTTCGTGATTCACTACTGAATCACTTTATTCCTACTCTGTCTATCTACATTCAACACGACACCTATCGCAGACATAAAGACAAGCAAACTTGTTGAACCTGCACTTATAAACGGAAGCGGAACTCCGGTTGGTGGAATTGAGCCAGTAACTACTGCAATGTTTACTAACACTTGAGTTGCAATAACAGAAACTATGCCTGTTACTAGATAACAACCAAAACGATCTTTTGCGTTGTGGGCGATTTTAATACATTGATATATCATTATACCGAAAATTGCTATTATGGTTAAACAACCTAAAAAGCCTGTTTCTTCACCTATTATGGAAAAAATAAAATCACTTTCTGAAAATGGTAAAAATAAATATTTTTGTCTTGAATTAAAAAGCCCTACACCAAAAAGTCCACCAGAAGATAAACTATATAAACTTTGAATTAATTGATAACCCTCACCTTGTGGATTTGCCCAGGGATTAATAAAAGCCATTAAACGCTGTAATCTGTAAGGTTCTAATATTATAAGTAAAACTCCAAGAGCCAAAACTGGAAGAGCTAAAATTAAAAAATGCTTTATTTTAGCGCCACCAATAAATAGCATTAGAAACATAGTTAACCCAACACAAATTGTAATGCTCATATTTGGTTCAAGCATTATTAAAACACATAAAATGCCACCAGCAGCTAAAACGGGTAAAATCCCTTTAAAGCTATGTACAATATCTTTATTTTTTGATAGATATGCAGCACAAAAAACAACAAAACCAAATTTTGCAATTTCACTTGGTTGAATTGTAAAACCGGGTAATCTTATCCATCTTCTGGCACCATAGTTCGCCACTCCTAAGCCGGGAATAAAAACCAGTGCTAATAAAATAATTGATACAACTAAAATTGGAATTTTATATTTTTTATAAATGTTATAATCAATTTTACTAGTAAGAATTAATGCTCCTGTTCCCAAAATTACACCGACTAATTGTTTTATTAAAAAATAATATTTGTTTCCATAATTAATTTCAGCAGAGTAAGAACTAGCACTATAAACAAAAACTAGTCCAATTAAAACAAGTAAAATGGTGCTAGATAGTAGCCAAAAATTTGTGCCTTTATTTTTTGTAAAAACTTTTTTAAAATTAATTTTCACCTTTTAATTCCTTTACTAAATTTTTAAAAGTTTCGCCACGTTGTTCAAAACTTGTGAACATATCGTAACTTGCCGTAGCTGGGCTTAATAAAACCGTATCATAGTTTTCACTTTCGGCTAAATTTTTTGAAAATTTTATACTATTAAAAAAATCATCTATTAAATAAACATTGTAAAAACCATTTTCTTTGGCGTTGTTTAAAACTCTTTCTTTTACTTCACCAATAGCAACAATACATTTAACGTAAGAAGGCATATTTGAAAATAAGTCATTAAAATCAAACCCCTTATCGCTTCCACCCAATATTAAAATGACGCTATTATTTTTAAAACAATTTAAAGCAGTTAATGTTGCTTTTACTGTTGTAGATTTACTATCATTATAATAATTTACCCCGTTAATATTTTCAACAAATTCAATTCTATGCTCTATTCCAAAAAAGCTTTCGACTGCCTTTTTAATAATTTCATTTTTAATTTTATATAGTTTAGCTACAATTATTGCACATAGTACATTTTGTATATTATGTTCCCCCATTAGTTTTATGCTCGACTTATGTAAAATAAATTCTTCGGTTTTACCATTGTTAAAATAAATATTATCGTTAAAAAAATAAGCACCTTTAACTTTTTGATTTAAACTAAAATAATAATAATTTTTATCAAATTTTATATTTTTTACCTTTTCATCATCGTAATTTAAAATTTTAAAATCTTTATTTTTTACTCTATTAAAAATTCTACATTTGGTTTCAAAATAATTTTTTAACGAAAAATGCCTGTCTAAATGATTTTCACTAAAATTTAAAAAAGCCGAACAATTCGAATGATATTTATCTATTGTTTCTAGTTGAAAGCTACTAACTTCTACAATGTACGTTTGTTTCTTGTTTTTTGATACTTCTTCTGAATAACTATATCCAATATTCCCAACCAAACTAGCTTTTTTGTTTGCTAATTTAAACATGTTATATATTAATGTACTTGTTGTACTTTTACCATTACTACCTGTAACCGATATTATTTTGCCTTTTGAAAATAAATATGCTAGTTCTATTTCGCTTATCATTTTAACTTTTAATAAACTAGCAAGTTTTAAATTTTCACAGTATTGGCTTACACAAGGATTTACTATAATTAAATCGGTTTTTCGTAAAAAATCTTCATTAATTTCGTAAACTTTAATAATATTATCATTGCAAAAATTTTCTAAATTTTCTTTTATATCGTCATATACAAAAATTTTAGATTTTAACTTTTTTAATAGTTTTATTGCACCAAGTCCACTTTTACCTAAGCCATATACTAAAACGTTTTTATTCTTAAGCTTCATACGCTCCTTTTATAGTTAGAATAAAATTAGTTGCAACAATTCACAAACCACACCAACTATAATTGTTATAATAATATATACGCAAACAATTTTAGTTTCATGCATGCCTTTTTTCTCTAAATGATGATGAAATGGTGCCATTAAAAACATTCTTTTTTTAGTTAATTTAAATTTCGCAACCTGTAAAATTACTGACAAGCTACTAACCACAAACATAATTCCTAAAATTGGAATTAATAATGTTTGTTTCGTAAATATGTTAATAGCCGCTATTAATCCACCAAGAGCAAGAGAGCCGGTATCACCCATAAAAATGCGTGCTGGAAAACTATTAAACAATAAATAAGCAAGTAACGCCCCAATTGAAGAAGCTAAAACTATAGATAAATTGTTATACTCATTAATAAGCAATAAGCTTGCCCCACCATTTTTTAAACTTGTAAAAATTGTAAAAAATATTAATGTAAAACTAATTAAATAACTTAAACTTACTCCACCGGCTAGTCCATCAAGGCCATCGGTTAAATTAACACTATTTGTTACTGCTAAAAAAACTATTACCGTAAAAGGAATATAAAAATAACCTAAATTTATTTGATTTGATACAAACGGAAGATAAATAGATGAGCCAATTAAACCATTATTAAAAGCAAAAAAGCTTACAATTAAACTTATTGCTAGTTGAAAAAATATTTTTTGATAAGGCTTTAACCCTTCGTTATGCTTATGTTTAATTTTTAAAAAATCATCCAAAAAACCAACTAGTCCAAAAGATAGAAAAACCCCTAAACACATTACAGCTAATTGATTTTGACTTGTTAAAAAAAGTATGCTAGTAACTATAATACCAACTAAAAAAATAATTCCACCCATAGTTGGTGTACCCTTTTTACTGTTATGCATATCTACGTATTCATAAACAGGTTGGCTTGCTTTTAATTTTTTAGCAAGCTTTATAACTATTGGCGAAATTATTAAACTTATTATAAATGCAATTGTAATAACTAAAAAAAATTTATCCATAATTTATTTTATTGTTTTTTTAACTTTTTTATGCACTTATAAACGACTTTAAAGTCTGAATACGGAATTTTTAAATTGTTAATGTCTTGATAACTTTCACTACCTTTTCCTACAATTAATAATACTTCGTTTGCTTTTAAATTTTTTATTGCTTTTTTAATTGCCTTTTCTCTATCTTCTACTATTTTCCCTTTTTCTTTTGCCCCTTTTAAAATTTGATTACAAATAATTAATGGATTTTCATACTTTGGATTATCACTAGTAATATAAATTTTATCAGAGTAATTATAAGCGATATTTCCCATAATTTCTCTTTTAGTTTCATCTCGATTTCCAGGGCAACCAAAAAGTGTAATTATTTTACCATGAAAAAGTTTATTTACATTTTGAAGTAAACTTTTTAAGCTTTCTGGAGTATGAGCATAATCGATAATAATAAATTTATTTTTACTTAGTTTAATTATGTTAAATCGTCCCTTTATAGGCTTTAAAGTTTTTATATGATTTAAATTAATACTAAAATCTAAAACCTTTAAAGTTAAAACAGCACTTAGTAAATTATACACATTAAACCGGCAAGAAAGATTAAAAGCAATTTTTTTATAACTTTCATTAATCTTAATAGTTAAATTTGTTTTATTTAAAAAAAGTTTTATATCTTTTGCAATAATATCCGCATCATTTTCTATTCCAAATGAAAAAGTGGGAATTTTTTCATTTGAGTTTGCATAAAGTTCACTTCCTGCTTTATCATCTATATTTATAATAGCATTTTTGCAATTTTTACTATTAAAAAATGAAAATTTTGTATTTTTATAGTTTTCCATTGTTTGAAAAAAATCCAAATGATCTTGAGAAAAATTACTAAAAATAAGTGCGTCACAACAGAGAAAATCTACCTTATTTAAACTAATTGCATGGGCAGAAATTTCCATAACAACCACTTCACTACCTGCTTTAAACATTTTATAAAATAATTCATTTAAAAGTAGTGGATCTGGAGTTGTTAGAGTTTCTTTAATCCTTTTATTGTTTATATAAACACCGCTTGTTCCTATTAAACTAGTTTTTACATTTTGTTTGTCTAGTAATTGCTTTATTATATATGTTGTACTTGTTTTCCCATTAGTTCCAATAACTCCAATAATTTTTAGCTTTTTACAAGGGTTATCATAAAAATTACTAGCAATTTCTCCCAATACTTTTCTTGTATTTTTAACAATAATACAAGGTATTTTTGTTTCAATTTTTTTATTACATACTAAAAATTTAACTCCAAAACTTTCAAAGTCTTTTACTATTGTATGACTATCAAAATTAAAACCTTCTATACACACAAATAAACTATCTTTTAGCTTTTTTATATTGGTTGTGTTATCACAAATATTTTTTATTTCAATATTTTTCGTCTCTTCTTTGTTTATATTAACAAATTCTAATATGTCAATATTTTCTAATATTTTATACAAATTCATTTATGTCTCCAAAAGTATTATCGATCGTTCTCTAACTTTTGTGTTTGGCGGTGGCGTTTGGGTTAAAACGAATTCTCCTTCGCCGTCTATTTCATATTGTAAATTTAAACTAGTTAAAGTACTAATAGCTTTGCTTAAACTCATTCCAACTAAATTTGGCATTGTAATATTTTCTTCCATAAGTTTTAAGTCACTTTCTAAATCACCAGTTGGTGATATTTGTTTATATTTAATAATTCCCTCAAATACTTTTTTAGCATAAGGAGTGGCAACAATACTACCATAATATGCCCCACTACTAGGTTCATCTACTACAACTAAGCAAATATACTCCGGGTTATCGGCAGGAAACCCTCCAACAAAAGAAGAAACATATTTTCCGTTAATTTTCCCATCTTCATATTTTTGACTTGTTCCAGTTTTTCCAGCAACCCTATAACCTGGAATAAAAGCATTAACACCATTTGCTTTTTTTATAACTTCTTCAAACATCATTTTAATAGTATCGCTAGTTTTGTTTGATATAACTTTATTTAATTCTGTTCGAGTGTTTTCTTTAATAGTAACATCAAAGCTATTGGTAATTTTGTTTACATAGTATGGTTTAAGCAGTGTTCCACCATTTACTACACTACAAATTGCATTAATTAACTGCATAGGTGTTGTTGCTATTGCCTGCCCGAACCCCATTCTCGCAAGATCAACTTTTTGTGCTGTTTCGCGGTTCATTATAATTCCACCGCTTTCACCTGGAAAATCAACATTCAAAGAGCTTCCTAGTCCAAATTTTTCAAAATAACTATACAATCTTTCTTCCCCTAGCCTTAATGCTAAATCTACAAAAACAGCATTGCAACTATTGCAAAGTCCTTCTGTCATTGTTTGAGAGCCATGGCCATGAAGTCTCCAACATCTTATTTTTTGTCCATCAACAACACGATATCCAGGATCATAAAATCTATCATTAGGGCTAGTAAGCCCTTCTTCTAATGCCATTGCTGTAGTTAAAACCTTAAATGTTGAACCTGGTTCATAAACATCTACTAAACTTAGATTTTTACTATTGGCATTTAACATAGTTATATTATCTCTAGGAAGATTATTTAAATCTAAGCTTGGTTTACTAGTATTAGCTAAAATTTCTCCAGTATTTGGATCCATAACAATAATAGTAGCACTCTTTGGTTTCTCATTTATCATTATTTCTTCACAAGCATTTTCTGCAAGCTTTTGAATGTTATAATCTATTGTTAAATATAAATTATTTCCACTAATTGATGGCACATAACTATCTAAAGTATTTAAAATTTCTTCACCACGAATTGACGTTTGTTTATAAGTATAACCATCTATTCCTGTTAAAAATTTATTATAAAAAAGTTCTAAGCCACTTTGCCCAATATTATCAATGGTTGTATAACCTAAAACTTGACTTAAAAAATCTCCATACGGATAATATCTTTTATTATTTTCACTATAATAAATGCCTTCCAAATTATACGACTTTAACTTTTCGACATCAGCGCTATCAACCTGAAGTTTTATTAAACTTTCACTAACTAATCTATTTGTCACTTTCTGATAAACAGTTTCATAATTCAAATTTAACACATCGGTTAAAGCTTTTGTTACGCCAGATGGATCTTTTACACTAATGGCTCTAACATAAATATTGTAACTCGTGTAAGAAACCGCTAAAGCAACTCCATTTTTATCGTAAATAGTACCACGTTTGGCGTTTAAGGGTAAATCTCTTATCCACTGGCTTTCACCTTTTTTTAGTAAATTTTCAGCATTTATTATTTGAATATAACAAAGCCTAAAAATAAGCAGAGAAAAAATAAAGGTTATTAGCAAAATTATTGCTAGTAACCTCTTTTGAATAGAAAAAATACTATAATTTTTATTTGACAAATTAGCCTCCTAAAATTTTAGAGAGAAAATTGCAAAGTTTGTCAAACCAGTTAGAAACTTCTTTTACGCTAGAACTTTCTTGACGAATATACAAAGTAACTTCATGAGTATCAGTTGCTTTTTCTAGTTCTAGTTTTAGTGCTTGTTCATCTGATTTAGCGTCATCTGTTAAATTTTGTAAATTTTTAATTGCTTTATCTACATTAAAATCTTGAACAGTTATTTCATTATTTAAATTGTTAATATCTCTATTTAAATTGTTAATATTCACAGCATTATAAATACACAAACTAGATAATAAAATTATTATAATACTAATAACTGCTAAAATTAATTTGCCTTGCGGACGCATTTTTACTTGAACTTTTTGATTGGTTTGTTTATTTTTAACACTTATAGTTTCTTCAGTAGTTTGAAGATTATTTGAAACCTCTAAAATTTTATCAAATTCATTATCTTTTTTAGGTTTTTCTTTTGGAGTATAAGTTTTTACAATTTCAAAACTTTCAAATTTACGATTATCTTTTTTCTTTTTAGAACCAAACTTAAAAAACTTACGACTTTGCTCTTTAGCTTCATCGCTTATTTCAAACGAATTATCTTCAAGCGTTTCTTCTTCACTATCTATAACTTCTTCGTAATCTGTTTCAGTTTCGGTCAAAATTAAATTATCGTTTTCCATATAGTATACTCCTTTTTATAAAATTTTAGAACACTTTTTCAATCACTCTAAGCTTTGCACTTTTGCTACGAGAATTTTCTTTTATTTCTTTATCGTTTGCCACAATCGGTTTCCTATTAACTAAATTAACACTTGCCTTATGATTACAAACACAAATAGGTAAGTTTTTATCACAAATACAATTTGTACTCTCTAGTTTAAACAAATTTTTTACAATTCTATCTTCTAGCGAGTGAAATGTTAAAACTGCAAATCTTCCACCAATACTAAGACTATCAATTATATCTTTAAGCGTATTTTCTAGTCCCTCAAGTTCACCGTTAACTTCTATTCTAATTGCTTGAAAAACTCGTTTAACACTTGTTTTATCTATTCTAACCTTTGCTGGAACACTGCTATTTATTATATCTACAAGTTCTTTAGTTGTAGAAATGGGGCTAATTCCCCTTTGTTTAATTATATTATTTACAATACTTTTTGTAAATTGTTCTTCACCATATTCATATAAAATTTTTGTAAGATTTTGTGGTGAATATTCATTTACAACATTGTAAGCCGAAAAATCTTTAGTTTGATCCATTCTCATATCAAGACGACCATCATGCATATACGAAAAACCACGTTCAAAATTATCTAACTGATAACTACTAACTCCAAGATCAATTAAAACGCCATCAACTTTATTTATTCCATTTTCTTGTAATTTTTCTTTATAAGCGTGGAAGTCTGAATGAATAAAAATTTTATTACAAGAAAATTTGCTTAATCTTTCTTTACTAACGTTTAGCGCCTCTAAATCTTTATCAAAGCAAATTAGTGTGGCATCACTACTTAACTTTTCACAAATTGCACTACTATGGCCTGCTCCCCCAACAGTACAATCTACATAAACACCGTTTGGTTTTATATTTAATAAATCAATAATTTCATCTTTTAAAATTGGTAAATGTTCAAATTCCATATTTTAATTATTACATAAAAATAAAAAAAATGCAACAATAGTTCATTTTAATTCTTTACAAAATAAATTTTTTGTGTTAAAATATATCTATCACGCTGGATGGGGAGTTAGCGGTGCCCTGTATCTGCAACCCGCTATAGCAGAGTCGAACGGAGAAGTCGGAATTTTTATTTTATATTATTGCGTTAATAAGGGGCGTTGAGTATAAAGTCTTATGCAATAGCTAATCGTGAACCATGTCAGGTCTTGACGGAAGCAGCATTAAGCGAACCTAGTTATGTGCCATAAGGTGGCTTTGTAGGAGTTACCTGTTAATGTAATATATAGAGTAAGGTTACAATCTCTCTTGCGTGATTTTTTTGTGCCGTAAGGCACTTTTTTTGTGTCGATGACACTTTTTTATTACTTTATATATATTAAAAATTCACTATTGACAAACAGCCTTCCCTATGTTAAAATTTTAACAATTAAAGGAGAAAAAGTATGATTTATAAAACTAAACACATTACAGTTTATATAGGAACAGATAAAAACAAAAAAATACAAGTTTTTCCGTATGTTTGGAATAATGATATTACAAAAGTCAAAGTTTTAACTGATGGCTCAATTTTTGATTTACATAAAAGATCAGTATATAGCGCATTAGAAAAACATTATAATGTAGAAATGTTTGATATTATTAAATTATCTGATATAGTTAAAGCTGAAACTATAACTAGTGAAGAACTAAATACATTAAAAATTGCCATTAAAAAATTTTTTGAAACTGAAAACAAAATAGTAGACACAGAAAATAAAAAAACACAAAGTGAAGAATATAGAAACTTTTAATAAAGCATTATAAAAAAGACTTATGAAAATAAGTCTTTTTTAAAAAGTTTTAATATGAGTTTTTTCTTTTGCGATTTTTTCTGCAATATAACCAATATAATATTGTTTGTTTGCATCTTCGTAATTTAAAGTTTCAAAATGTCCCAAATTAAAATGATATTTTGTTTTATTCCTAGCTTGATTACAACAAGCCTGAAAAATTTTTAGGAAATCTTCAGGGCTAATAGACTTGTTATAACAATAAAAAACAAAACTATCACCAAACAAAACACATGGATTATTTAAATAACTAAAAGTTTTATCTTTAGTTTTTATTATACTTTCAACTTTTTGCACAGGTTTTTCATCAAGTAAAATTTTTTTATTTTCTTTATCTTCTAATTTGTTTAAGCACTTAATTACTAAATCAATAGTTTCAAAACTTTTAATTTGAGCAGTTAATCTTTCTCTACTTTCCATTAATTTACTATTACTTATATCAAAACAAAACGCAATATATTTTGCGTTTTTATTTTGTTGTGCTTTTAAATATAAATCGTCATACTCAAAATAACTCATACTTTAATTATATAAAATTTTTATAAATTGTCAATAGTGGTGCCATAGGCACTTTATTTTTAATCACTAATTCATACAAAAAATAAAAACGTGTCTGTTACAAAAGAAAATAATTTTTTAATTCGCTTAATCAACAATTCAAATTTTAATAAAAACAAAAGTGCCTAACGGCACAAAAAAGGTGTCTTAGACACTCTTTGACACCTAATTAATATGTTTTTGAACACTAAAGAATTTCCAAGGGATATCATCTAATGGTGGTTCAACAATAAACGTCATTAACTTTTTAGTTGTTGGGTGTGTAAATTGTAATTTATACGCAAATAGTGCTAAATTTACATCTTTAACCCCTTTACCGTATTTAAAATCGGCAAAAACTGGAGTTTTGTTTGCACTCATTTGAACACGAATTTGATGACTTCTTCCGGTTGATAGATTTATATCTACTAAACTATATTTTTCATTTTCTTCTAAAACTCTATAATCTAAAACAGCAAGTTTACTACCCTCTTCACTTAAAGTTGCTAATTTTACAGTATTTGTTTTTTCATCTTTTTTAAGATAGTTTTCTAAATGTCCAATTTTTGATTTTGGGACACCAGAAAGCACAGCCAAATATCTTTTTTCAACTTTTCTATCTTGAATGTCTTTACTTAATCTTTCTGCGGCTTTACTAGTTTTAGCAAACATTATAATTCCGCCTGTTGGTCTATCTAGTCTATGTAGCATTCCAACATAAACATTACCTGGTTTATTATATTTTTCTTTAATATATTCTTTTACCATATCGTAAAGAGAAACATCACTTGAACTATCTGGTTGAGTTGGTACATTAAATGGTTTTTTTACCACTATTATATGATTGTCTTCGTATAAAATATCTAACATAAATTTATCCTTAATAATTTTCTAAAATTTTATTTATATCTAAAATATCACTTGTTGTAACAATTCCAATTGGCATTTCTAAAAAATTTCCATTTGGAGTAATTAGTATAACAAGAAGCTTACGGTTTTGATAAAAAAGATTTAGCGCCTCGCTTATTGTTAGGTCTTTAGAAGCAATTGTATAAAAATTTTCTTTTTCGCCACTTACCAATTCTTCTATTTGTGTTTTTTCTAAAAAATTGCAAACATTTAAATTGTCATTAATAACATTACCTATTTTATTTAAAATTCTTTGTCCGTTCGCAACACCAAGAATTTGTCCGTCTTTATAAACAGGTAAATTAGAATAACCAGACTTGCTAATTAAGCCTATTGTTTCTTTAACGCTTACTTTACTATCTACACTTAAAACATCTTTTCTACAAACAGTATCATATACTCTAGGTGGAGTACAAATAAGTTTTGCAATATGTTCAATTTTTTCTACAACTTCTTGTTTTGGAACAGCAATAACATCATCACTATCACCAGACGAGTGAACAATAGCATTTCTAAGTCTTGAAAAATCTACTAAGTCATCTTCAAATTTTCTTACCACACTATTTAGTGATACGGCTCTTCTAATACAATCAGAAAAAGGCATACCTCTTTTAAAATTGTATAAGCTTTTAATTGTATGATCTAACTTATTATAAGCCTGAATAAATCTTTTTGCTAAATTTTCCATTTTAACTCCTACATTTTATTTTAACATATTTTTATAATTTTTACTAATATTTTACAATATTTATTTATGTTTAATTAAATTATTAAGTTAAAATGGGCTAAAATTTTTAATAATTTTAGCTATATAAAAAATTTAAATAATAAAAAAACGCAGTGAAACTCTGCGTTTAAGTGGATTACCAAAGGATTGAATATTGATCGGGTAATATTCAATAAAAAATATAAAAAAGATTAAATTAAGGAAAAACGTAACCCACATAAAGCTATAATTAACTTTACGATAAAATTATAACACAATAAAATTTCAAAATCAACAAAATATTTTAATTTTTTCTAAAATAACTAAATTAATTATTTTTTAAAATAAAAAAAACATTTAAAATTTATTTTAACCAAAATTTTTCTAAAATAATCTTTTATTATTAATCAAAAAAAATGCATTTCTGCATTTTTAATCTGTAATTAAATCAAATATAGTTGCTGCCGCGCTTATAGTGTTTTCAACGTTGGCAGATTGTATAGCTTCAACAGTAATTTTAATTAAAATTGAATCAGATTCCATTAATTCACCATCATACTCAAGTTCAAATGGAATAATACAATTTTCTTGTGTTGAAAATATATAATCCGATGTTCTTACACTAGCTACCGATAAAAGCGCAGAACTATCAGAATTCATTAAATAATAGCAACCATCAGTTTTTACACTCCAATTATAATCTGATTCACTATTTGTAACAATTGCCCAATCATTTTGTAAATATTCAACCATTTTTACAACTTCTGAATTTGTAGATTCGCTTGAAATCTCTACCTTTATACGAACATACATAGCAGAAGCATTTGCCGCCAAATTAAATTGAAGATCGTTTGCTAAAATTTTATCTCCCGGTTTTATTACACCATAAAAATTTTCAGCTGTACTAAACCAGTCATTTTTATTTGTAGTAATTTCTATTGTACCAAAGTTAATTGTTGTACCATCCGCTGCATCCCTATCTGTAAAGTAAGCTAGTGTAACTACAGCATTTATTACCAATAATATAGCCAACACAACAATTACTAAAAGATTTTTAAACCCAGTTTTTTTATTAATCACTAGCTCATTCCCCTTTATTATATTTTGTCTATACAAAAGCTAATTATTTATATTTTAATAAATATAAAATTAATTTGTCAATCATTTTTATATATTTAAATAAAAAAACTCTTAGGCGCTAAGAGTTTTATTTTTTTAATTGTGCAATGCTTATTGGATCCATTTTATCTAAGAAAGCATTTAATAATTCAATTTTATCAAAATCATGATCTAGTGTTACATTTAAAACAGGTAAACTTAAACTTTTAATACTTTTTTGAGTGTACTCGTTATATTTTGTTGCCGCATTATCTCCTCTTGCTGGGTCAATTAAATCGACAACTAAAACTGGTTGCATTTTATTTTTTAAAAATACTACAACATCTAATACATCATCTTTAATTTCATTATATACAACAAGTCCGCCATCTGGCTTTACCAAACTATGCATAACAACCTTTGGAAACGCAACATATTCACTTGGAAGTGAATTTTGAAAAACAGCTAAAAATTTAACTTCATTATTGGTTAAAAAGGGTAAATTTAGTTTTAGTCTAGGTTTTCCATCAAACTTTGCCTTTTTATTATTATTTGCTCTTTTCTTTTCAGCTTTTTTTATAAAAATAAACACTACCACTGCAATAGCAATGAAAATAAAAAGTATTAAAAGTGCTAAAATAGTCTCATTCATAAATAATCTCCATTAATTTTCATTTATATTTAAATTGTATCACATTATTTTAACAAAATCAATAGGCAATTTTAATTTTATGTTACACTCCAATCAATTGGTTTTTGCCCAACTTTTTCTAAAAATTCATTTGTTTTAGAAAAATGTTTACAACCGAAAAAACCATTATACGCACTAAGTGGGCTAGGATGAGCAGAAAACAATTTTAAATGATTGTTATTTGTAATTTTTTCACCAATTTTTTTAGCACTATTTCCCCAAAGTAAAAATACTATTGGTTTTTCTCTTTTATTTAAAATTTCTAAAATTTTACTTGTTAAAGTCTCCCACCCTTTATCTTTATGAGAATTTGCTTGACCGCGACGAACGGTTAAAACCGTATTTAATAATAACACTCCTTGTTTTGCCCAGCAAGTTAAATTGCCCGATTTTGAAATTTCAATTCCCAAATCATTTTTTATTTCTTTATAAATATTTTGAAGTGATGGTGGAAGTTTTACATCACTTTCAACGGAAAATGAAAGCCCGTGTGCCTGATTTGGTTCATGATAAGGATCTTGCCCTATTATTACAACTTTCACATCATCATATTTCACTTTATTTAAAGCATTAAAAATATTTTCAACTTTTGGATAAATAGTAAAATTTGAATATTCTTCATCTAAAAAGTTTTGAAGATTTTGAAAATAAGATTTTTCAAATTCTTCTTTTAATAGTTCATACCAATTTTTTGTGATTTTTATCATTTGTTACTCTCCAAGAAATATATTTCAAAGTTTTGAATACATCAAAATTATTTGTTAATTCATTATATAATAAATAGTTTTTATTTACAAACTTTTTTTCGCCAGTTAAATTTATTAATTTTATAATTTCATCATCGCTCGAATTTGATTTTTTATAATTTTTAAAAATTTTTTCTTTGTTTAATTCATTATTTTCTTCATCTAAAATTTTATATTCTAAATCTTTTTCAATTACTATTTTAATTTTACAATTTTGACTTAGTTTATATTTTTCTATTTGGTTTTGAATATGATTATTTCTGCTTTCAATTTCAAAATTAAATAAACTTATTTTTTTTAAATAGTTTTTCTCATAAAAATTAATAAATTCTTCAAATTTTTCTTTATTGTTTATTATAATGTTGTTTTTATTTAAATAGCTTTCAATAAAATTTTGCTGATTTATGTCTATTAAAAATGAGTTTCCCGCATAAATTTTTAAAAACAATTGATTATTTTCTTTATAAAAATAAATTCCAAAGTTGCACATATTTTGCTTTAAATTATAAACAAACTCACTTATTTGCACATTTTTTTGCATAAATACTGTATTTAAACCATTAAAAAAACCTTTGCATATATATGTGTAGTATTTTTTATGGTAAGTTCCGCCTATTGCTAATCTACTGTTAAAAACTGGTGATTTACTTAAAATAAAAAGTGCATTAGAAACTTTAGTTAAAATTTCTTTTGCACTTTTTAATTTAGTTATATTTAATTTTCCATCACAAAATAAAGACAAATTATTCCCCTTTTATATAATGATTTGCAAAAGTTGCACAAAGAGCTCCGTCACTACATGCTGTTAAAATTTGTCTAATTTCTTTTTCAATACAGTCTCCGCCAGCAAAAACACCTTTTAAAGATGTCTGCATTTTATTATTAACAACAATATAGCCATAGTCATTTAATTTGATTTGTTTGTTAAACTTATCGGTATCTGGAGTTCTACCAATTGCCAAAAACATCCCATCCACTTCTAAATTTTTTATAGTATTAGTGGTTTTGTCTAAAACGTCTATACTTGTTAAGAAATTATCGCCATAAATTTTATTAACTTCTGCATTATACATTAATTCTATGTTTTTATTTTCTTGAATATGCACTTTTAAACTATCTTGTAAAATTTGTTGGCCTCTTAGTTTATTCGACCTATTTATAATATAAACTTTTTTGCATAGACCGCTTAAGTAAATACTATCTTCTAATGCTGTATCTCCTCCTCCAATTACAGCAACAGTTTTATTTTTAAAAAAATTTCCGTCACATAACGCACAATAACTTATGCCTTTACCAACAAGTTCTTGTTCATTTTCTAAATTTAAATTTTTAGGTTTTGCTCCACTACAAATTATTACGGTTTTGCTTTCATAAGCATTAGTGTTAGTTTTAATTTTTTTTATATTTTCAGACAAGTTAGCTTCCACAACTTCTTCATACTTAATTTCTAAGTTATTATACTCTGCTTGAGAATATAATAAACTACAAAAATCTGTTCCACTAATGTTTGTATATGTTGGAAAATTTTTTATTTCGTAAGTATTTATTACTTGACCACCTAAATTAGTTTTTTCTAATACCAATGTTTTTAATCCACTTCTTATAGCATAAATACCCGCTGTAATTCCACTAGGCCCACCGCCAATAATTATAACATCGTACATAATAACTCCTTAGTTTTAATTTAATTTATCCATAGTTTTTAATTTAATTCAATTCAAAATTAACAAATATTTATAAATTTGTCAATAAAAAAGCAACAACCAAATAGTTGTTGCCATAAAATAATTATCTTTTTGTAAATTGAGGTGCTTTTCTTGCTTTCTTTAAACCATATTTTTTTCTTTCTTTACTTCTAGCATCTCTAGTTAAAAAGCCTGCTTTTTTAAGTTCTGGTTTATATGTTTCATCAAGTTTAACTAATCCTCTAGCAATACCTTGTCTAATTGCACCAGCTTGACCAGATAATCCGCCACCATAAACGTTAACTAATACATCAACTTTATCTAATGTATTTGTTAAAACTAATGGTTGTTTAACAATTTGTTTCATTGTTTCTAATGAAAAATATTCATTAATATCTTTTTTATTAATAGTAATTTTACCAGTACCACTTGTAACTCTTACTCTAGCAACAGAAGTTTTTCTTCTTCCTGCAATTAAAGGAGCAAGTGTTTTATCTTGTTTTACTTTTTTAGTAACTGCCATTATTTATTTGCCTCCTTTAAAACTAAAACTTCAGGTTTTTGAGCTTCATGATTGTGTTCAGCTCCTTTATAAACCTTTAATTTTTTTAACATTTCTCTACCAAGGTTTGTTTTTGGAAGCATTCCTTTAACAGCAAGTTCAACTGCAAAGTCACTTCTTTCACTCATTAATTTTTGATAGTTTTCTTCTTTCATATTACCAATGTAACCAGTATGATGACGGTACATTTTTTGTTGTAATTTTTTACCTGTTAATTTAACTTTATCGCTATTGATAACAATAACATAATCCCCAGTATCTACATGTGGAGTATAAGTAGGTTTGTTTTTTCCACGAAGAATTGATGCAACTTGACTAGCTAGTCTTCCTAATGCAATATTAGAAGCATCAATAACATACCATTTTCTTTCCACATTTAAAGGATTTGCCATATATGATTTCATAATTCCTCCAAACATTTATCTATTCAATTTAAACTATTTACTTTAAGGGGCTAATTCAAAATAAATATTTACGTTTAAGTTTACTCTAAAATAACGTTTTTGTCAAGTGAAAAATTAAAACTTTTTTAATATTTTTAAATTAACACAAATTATTAAAAATTAAAATTTATTTTCTATTAAATTAAATAAATTCTTCATTATTTTTTGTTTGTTTATTATTTTATGTTATAATTATAAATAATTAGGAAAATATTTTTATAGGAGTGTTTATGGAATCAACTATTAGTTTAATTGTTACAGGCATTATTTTATTGATAATCACCGTTTGTATTTTAAACGGTATAATTCAAGGCTTTAAATCTAGTTTAGTTAACGGACTTATAAATTTAACCATTGTTATAATAGCTTTAATTCTAACAGGTTCTATTGCAAACTTTATTTTAGATTTTGACTTGACTAGTTACAATATTGTAGTTAATGGAGAACAAATTACAACAATCAATCAATATATATTAGATTTACTTCAATCTGAACCAACAATTGCAGATATTATTGGAAATAATCCAGAAGCTGTAGAACTAGTGGTTAAATTACCTCTAATGATAGCTTCGCCAATTATATTTACACTATTGTTTTGGATTTGCAAACTTATTGCATTTGTTATTTCTTTAATAGTAAAATTAATTTTATTAATTATAAAACCATTTAGAAATAAGAAAAAACAATTTAATGCTAATGGTAAACCAGTAAAAAAGAAAAAACATCGTTTAGTTGGTGCATTAATTGGTGCTGTTTCTGGTTTAATAATTATTTTTGCAACTTTTACACCTATTTTTGGTGTGGGCAACATATTTATTCAATTAAATAAAATTAAAACAGATGAAAATGGCATCCCTGTTACATCTAACACATTAGTGTTGCACGCAGATGATTTGCCAAACGAAACATTATCTAGCACATTATTAAGTGACTTAATAGGTACAGATTGTACCCCTTATATAAATGCATATAATAATTGTATTGGAATTAATTTTGCAAGAATTACCGGAATTGAAGGATTAAGTACACTTACATTTAACAACTTAGCTTCTGCCAAAGTTAACAAAACCGAAATAAAACTAGTTGATGAAGTAAACAGTATAGTAACAGTTTATACAGATTACTTAACATTAAACAACTATTTAAGAAAAGAAACATTAACCAAAGAAGAAATGACAAAAGTTTTAGATACTACCAAAACGTTAGTGCACAATGTATTTGAAGTAAAAACACTAAATGCAGTTGGTAATTATATATTACCTAAAGTGATAGAAGGCATTTTAGATGATCCTGATTACTCTATAAAACTACCAGAAAGCATAACTGAAGAAGAAGCTATTAACTTAATTACAACTAGTGCATTAAGAAGTTTAAAAAATCATGATTTTTCTAATGTTAAAAATATTTTATTAGATTTAGTTTCAACTTTAGAAATAGTAAATAACAATAACATTTTAACTCCTGTATATAATTCAATAAGTACAGGTGAAGAATTATCTACTGAAGATTATTTTGTCTTAATTAAATCTTCTAACGATACTTTTAGTACAGATATTTCGGACAAATTAACAAGTATAAGTTTAATTAATGATATCTCTCCTAGTTTAATAGACGGTGGACTAGATGCATTATTTACTTTCTTAAAAATAGATTATTCTACAAATAACATTACAAAAGAAAAAGCTCAAACAGTTTTATCTACAATTTTAAGTAATGCAATTGATGGAATTAAAACTTTAGATATTAATTCGGATTTATATTTAGATGAAACAACGTTTAATTATATTGGAAATATTTTAAGCTTAACAAAAGATAATGAAGTATTATCTACAACTCAATATAATGATTTAACTGAATCAGTACAATCATTATTAAATATGTTAGAATTACCATTTAATATAGACTCAGCTATAGAAAATTTAGATAAAGTTACAAACTGGAATGACGAAATGACTAAATTCTCTGTTGCATTCACTGACTTTGAACTAGTTTATAAAACTGAATTAAAAGGAAAATCTCAATTAGATATTACAAAATTAAATTTAACTAACATTGGAAAACTGTTTGACGATTTAGAAAAAACAACTATATTTGGTGGCGTTATTAAAGACACTTACAATGATATTTTGAATACAACTAAAAATACAAGTGGCATGGCTACTTTTAGTAGAGTTCTAGACACTTTAAAAATAACCGAAACAAATATTTCTTGGGAAAAAGAACTAACAGCACTAAAACCATTACTAGATAAAATTATGACTGTTAAAAACTTAGAATTAACAGATGCAAGAAGCAGTTTAGAACTTTTAGATATTGTAGCTAAATTTGACACAGTTGAACAAGATACAAACTCAGTTATATATAGTGCTAAAATGCAACCACTACTTATAGAAGTTTTAAATAGTGCAAAACAAATAGCCGATAATCAAACTATAACTGATTTAGTAGAAAAAGTTCATGCAAGAATAAATAAAAGAGACACTATAAACAATGAAACATTAGAAACATGTACAATAAAAGGAATATTTGACTACTCTGCCACTTTAATTCCAGACAGTGAAAACTTTGAAAACAATAATATTAAAGCAATGATTAACGAAATTAAAACAAATATAATTAAAGCAAATAACGGCGAAATTGAAAACTTTGATTATAGAGTTGAATTAGAATACTTGTTAGATTTCGCTGATAACGTTACTACACTTCAAAACTTTGATAACTTATCAAGTGAAGAGATTAAAGCACTTTCTAATATTTTAGAAACTCTAAATGAAAGTAAAATTTTAGGTAACTGTAAAACTCACATTATAAATTACGCATTTGATTTAGCAATTTCAGCTATTACTGATGATGATTTAAATATTGTGGATGAATTAAATAGTTTAAAACAAAGTTTAACAAATATTGATATTAAAACATTAGTTGATGATATGAACACAGTTAAAAATAATGTAAATAATTTAGTAGGTGTTACTGATGATGTTTCCACTATGGACACAACCACTGTTTCTAACGCATTAGAAACAATTAGAAACACTGAAACATTTACTGACGAATTTACAAACAATATTGTTAAAAATTTACTATCTAATGTTAATGAAAGTGCACAAGCCAATGAACTTTTACCAAGCGATAAGAAAACAGAAATTCAAAACTATGTTATAGCTAATTCAAACTCTCTTGATAATAACGAAACAACTAGCACAACTTATAAAACAATTTTAGACGGACTTAAAAATTTGTTTACATTATAAAAATAAGAGTAAATTAAACAAATAATAATTAACATTAAAAAATCACGGATTAATTCCGTGATTTTTTATTTTTGTAATTCTTCAATTTCTTTTTTAGCTTTTTCAAATTTTTCTTTACTTTCTCTTTCAAAATGTTTTTCTAGTTCAATTTTATATTCTTCACCAAATTTATTGTACATAAATTTATAAAATCGGTTTTTATCAACAACTGCTCTATCTGCAGGATGCGTCCATCTTAAATTAAAATCATTAACTAAAATTGGTGATGAAATATATGTTTTTTTAATTTTTCTTGAATTTAAAAGCGTTGGTATACGTTCTAAATGAATTATATCAAAACTGCATTCCAAAAAATCTTCAAATTCGGTTTTCCCGGCAAATTTACATTGTGTAGAACTTTTATCTACATATTCTTTATTTATTAAATAAATATCACGGGCAGTATTTCCATGTGCAAAATAGATTTTTCTTAATATTGCATTATCATTGCTAATGGTAGTATGTAACTCTTTTTCTAATGTATAAATTTGAGCTAGCAAGCTTTCATTCTTTAACATCATTTTCATTATTTCTATTAAATCTTCATGTGTTAATTTTTCTACAAACATAATCTTTCTCCCTTTTGTAAAAATAGTTTAACATACAAATTTTCACTTGTCAATACTTAATTTTATAGTATTTTATTTATAAATTTATAATTACAAATAAATAAACCTTAATATAAAAAAGGTGCCACATGCACCTTAGTTTTCTTCGGTTAATTCTTTCTCATTAACTTTTTTTAAATTAATTCTTTCTTGTGTTTCATTTTTCATAAATAATCTTAAAGCTGAAATATATTCATCGCCAAACTTTTTAAGCATATAGTCATGTAAAACATCCGCTTCTATATGAGAATTCTCTTCTTTTTCCCATAAAATTAAAAAATCATTTAATAAAATAAAATCATTTTTTAAAGCAGCTTTCTGTTTTTTACTATCTAATTTAACACAGAAAAAACAATAAGCAAAATAATCTCGTTTTTTGTGGTCATCGGAAGAATTAAATTTAACATTTGCATTTGTTATAAATCTATCTTCATTTATAATCATAACATCATTAGTCAATTTTTCTTTAATGCCATTTATTAGGTTTTCATTAAAAAATCTTTTATACCCATTGTTATCTACAACAATTATTTCAGTATCCTTATTATTTTTCTTAATCATTAATTTGTATAAATTTAAAAAATCCTCTTTATTTAATCTTTCTACAAACATTTTTTCTCCTTAAAAACTGCATAAGTTTAACACATAAAATATATATTGTCAACACAAAATTATTTCAATTTAATCACTTCCAAATTTTTTAAGCTATAATTAAAAAATCTACTTAACAAAGTAGATTTATATTTATATTTCTTTTTTAAAACATCTTCTTCTTTTGTGTTGTCTAACATCAAAATCCTTCCATAAACTTTGAACGTTTTCATTAAGTTCAAGTTCTGGTCCTGTTTCACATATTTTAACCTTATTTTTTATTAGCATTTTAAGCATATGAGCCATAATAATTGCTGGAATTCCTTGTTTTTGTAATTCTGGTTTTACAGCAATAAAATACATTTCTAAAGTATCGTTATAACCTTTTAATGCTTTTAACATTCTAATCCACCCTAAAGGGAAAAGTCTTCCGTTAGATTTTTTACTAGCTTTTGCAATAGAAGGGACTAATAACGCAAAGCCAACAATTTTATCATCTTTGTCTTTAATAGAACAAACATAATCTAAATGAAGTATAGGAATATAATCATTAATACATTTAGCTGTAAATTTTTCTGTTAGTGGAACTGTTCCATGTAAATGGGCATAAGCTTCATCAATTAATTTAAAAGCTTCAAAAGCATCTGTTTTTAAAACTTTACGACTTTTATATGTAACTAATTTATATCCATTACGTTTTTGTATGTAATTACTAATTTTTTCAAGTTTTGGGTCTATTTTTTCTGGAACTGTTAATTGATATTCAACCCAATCGGCATCTTTTTCAAAGCCTAATTTTGTTAGATGTTCTAAGTAATATGGATAGTTATAGAATGTTATTGACATATTAAATTCATCATAACCTTCTACTAACATTCCCTCATGGTCAAAATCTGTAAAGCCCATTGGTCCCATAATTTTAGTTAATCCATTTTCTTTTCCCCAAGCAACAACCGCATTAAATAGAGCTGAAGATACTTTTAAATCATCAATAAAATCAAAACGAGTAAACCTTATTGCATTTGTTCTCCATTTTTTGTTTGCAGCATGGTTAATTAATCCTGCTATTCTACCTACAATTTTATTATCCTTATATGCTAAAAATAATTTTGTATCGCAAAATTCGTAAGCAGGATTTTTTTCTTTTGTAAATGTTTCTATTTCATCCATTGTTAAAAATGGAACAAAATTTTCAGCATTTTTATAAAGTTTATTTGGAAAATCAACCCATTTTTTTAAATCTTTTTTTGTAATAACTTCTTTTATTTGTATATTCATATATTTTCCTTTAGTTAATAAAATCTTTTAAAGATTTGTCATTGATTTTTTTAGAAACTACTAGTCCAATTGTTCCAGGCCCACAGTGAGCACAAACATTAATTGGGATAATACCTTTATTTAAAGAAAGCCCTAGTTTTTCAGCATATTCACATACCCAATTTACAGTGTTAGCATTTCCATCAAAATCAATGAAAGTATAGTCATATTCACTAGGTAATAATTTTTGAGTTAGGTTATCTAATTTATCAGCTAGTGCTTTTTTAGAATTTTTAACCATAGATTCTTTTTTTAATTCACCGTCAGTTAAATTTAAAAGAGGTTTAATTCCTAACATATTTCCAATTAGTGCAACCGAAGGAGAAATTCTTCCACCATTTTTTAATGCAACTAAGTTTTCTGGAATAAACACTATGTAATCGTTAATTTTTCTTTCTTCTATGTTTTTAACAATTTCAGAAATTTCAGTTCCTTTTTTAGCTTCATCATATGCATAAAAAACGTGAGATAACATTGTTGTAGAAAGTCCGTATGAATCTATAACCGTAATTTTCCCTTTAAAATATTCTTCTGCTACATTATTAAATAATTGATTCATAGATGAAAGCTTACTTGAAATAGTAAAATGAATAATATGATCATACCCCTTTTCAAAAAGCTTTTCAAAATATTCAATAACTTCACCTAATGGTGGAGTTGAAGTTTTAATTTTTTTATTTGAACGCATAGCATCCTTTAGTTCATCTTGATTAATAGTAATTCCATCCAAAAATTCTTCACCATCTATTATAACATTTAATGGAAAAACACTAATATCATATTTTTTTAAACTGTCATAATTAATCAAACAAGATGTATCTGTTGAAATTAAAGTTTTCATAATTTTCTCCTAAAATAATATTACATTTAAATTTTACTACATTTTAAATATTTTTGTCAAAAAAATGAGATAAATAATTTTTGGTAATATTTATTAATTATTATATTCAACATTTTCTAGACATAGCCCTTCTGGTGGCATAACACTTCCAGCCAAACTTCTGTTTTTTCCCTTAATAATTTTCTTAATATCACTTGGTTTAATTTTATTTAATCCAGCTAATATTATTGTGCCAACCATAATACGAACTTGATTATATAAAAATCCGTTCCCTGTAAAATAAAATTTATAATGAGTAATTCCATTCTCAATTTTTCTTTTAATTTTTGATTTACTTATTGTTCTAATTTTATCTTCTATTTCACAGCTGGGAGTAACAAAACTAGTAAAGTCATGCTTACCTTTAAATTTCTTTATTG
The DNA here is from genome assembly GCA_015055535.1 of Clostridiales bacterium. Lineage (GTDB taxonomy): Bacteria > Bacillota > Clostridia > Christensenellales > UBA1242 > UBA7868. Next base: position 31,215 of record SVIA01000004.1, on the reverse strand, counting down.
CTTGTTTCATTTTGTTATAATTTAATTTTGTTTTAAACATGGTCTCATGTACATACATTGGCAAATTTATTTTAGAAACATATAAACTATAACAATATGTTTTATTTTTAGCACTTTTTCTAGAATGAAAATCTAATTTTTCTTCACTACTATTTAATATTTTTATATCTTCTGGTAAAAATTGATTTAGTGCAAACGATATTTTAATAGGTTCAATTTGGGTATCCACCAAAAAATTAGCCACCATTTTTTTTGCACTAACACCTCTATCGGTTCGTCCACTATAAATTAAATCAATTTTAGTATTAAACAATTTAAAAAGTGCATTTTCAATTTCACCTTGAATTGTTGGTTTATCTGGTTGCTTTTGAAAACCAAAATAATTTAATCCATTAAACATTATTTCTAATTTAATATTTTTCATATTTTAATTATAACAAAATTAAGCCATTTTATCAATCATAATTATTTGACTTTTATTTTTTATTTTTTTATAATTTTTTTAGGAGTTTTTTATTTATGAAAATTATAACCGACGCATTAAGTAGCGTAGCAAAAATTAGCTATAAAACAAGTGAATATAGTGCAATTTATCCAATAACGCCATCTAGCAATATTGGTGAGCAAGTTTCGTTAAAAAGCGAAAGAGGAGAAAAAAACTTATTTGGTAATAATGTAAAAGTAGATATTATGCAAAGTGAACTTGGAGCAATATCTAGTTCTTTTGGCGCTTTAAATAGCGGATTATATTCTACAACTTTTACTTCTAGCCAAGGATTACTACTTATGATACCAAATATGTATAAAATGGCTAGTAGTTTAAAGCCTTTCGTTCTAACTGTAGCTTCACGTAGTTTATCAACTCATGCATTAAATATTTTTTGTGACCATAGTGATATTTATGCTACTCGTCAAACTGGTTTTACTATGCTATGCTCACGAAATAATCAAATGGTTGAAGATTTTGCCTTACTTGCTAATATGATCACATTAAAAAGCAAAATTCCTGTAATGCATTTTTTTGATGGCTTTATTACATCACATAAAATTGATACTATTGAAGAATTAAGTGACAATAATATTTTAAACTTATTTCCTTTTAAAGAGTTTCAAGATTTCAAGCAAACAAGCTTAACAAATATTAACCCTAAAACATTAGGCACTAATCAAAACCAAGATGCATTTTTTGAAAACCGTGAAGCAATTAGTAGTTATTATGAAAAACTACCAAATGTTATTAATGAGTGTTTTAATGAATTTTATAAAGAAACAGATAGAAAATATAATGTATTTGATTATTATGGCAGCGAAACAGCAACAAAAATAATTGTTTGTATGGGTAGTAGCGTTGAAACTGTAATTGAAAGCTTAAATTACTTAAACGATGATTATGGTGTAATTTCTGTTAACGTATTTAATCCATTTATTAAAGAAGAATTTTTGAAGGTTTTACCTAAAAACACAAAAACAATAACAGTTTTAGATAGAACCAAAGAATGTGGTAGTATTTACGAACCTTTAGCATTAAATGTTATAGCATCTTTGAAAGATACAAATATAAAGGTTTTAGCAGGTCGCTATGGCCTTGGTGGGAAAGATTTTAATGTTAAAATGGCACTTAGTATTTTTAAAAATATGGAATACTCACAAGTTGACCACTTCACTATTGGAATTAATGATGATATTTTAAATACTTCGTTAAAAGTAGAAAACGTAGATATTAAGAATGATAACATCTTTAAAGTTATAACTTACGGCGTTGGTAATGATGGAAGCGTTAGTGCAACAAAAAACGCCATTAAAATAATTGGAAGTTTAACTGGGAATTATGTTAGTGGAAATTTTTATTACGATAGTAAAAAAAGTGGTAACTTAACACAAAGCGAAATGTTGATTTGTAAAGATAAAATAAATATTAATTATAAATTAAATTCCTATGATTTTGTAATTGTTAATGATGTTAATTTATTATATAACTACCCTTTAATTGATACAATCAATAACAATGCAACAATATTAATTAATACAAATAAAAATTTAGATGAAGCTTTTAATAATGAAATAAAATATAAAATTGCAAACAAAAACTGTAAAATATTTATTCTTGACGCTCAAAAAATAGCCAAAGAGCAAAATTTGGGAAACAAAATCAATTTAATTATGTTAGCTGGTATGTTTAACTTGCTCGATTTTATTGATTATGATGATGCAATCAGCAAATTAAAACTTGAAAGTAAAAAACAATACAATATAGAAAGCAATTATTTAGATGAAATTGCAACTTTTGTAAAAAGATACCTTTATTCTAATGAATGGAAAAATTTAAAAGTAACTCTAAACGAATTAAAAGAAATAAAAGTTTCAGATTTTAAAGCAAACGGCGAATTTTTAAATGAAAATTTTGGACAGCATTTTATAAATTCATTAAAGGCTGACTGTGATAACAATAAGTGTATACGATGTACAAATTGTGCATTAATTTGTCCACACAGTGCAATAAATTTAAAACTAGTCGATATTAAAGAATTAATAAATGCACCTATAGATTTTAAATATATAAAACTAAAAAATGATCAGGCATTTTGTTTAAATATTGATACTAACAAATGTACCGGTTGTGGAAATTGTGTTAAAATGTGCCCTAGTAAAGCCTTACACTTAAGTGATTATTTAAATAGTAATACTGAATTCTTTAACAGCTTAACAAACTTATCTAAACAAGAAAATAATATTAAAGACCTTGCTTTTAAAGAAGATTATTATTCTAATTGTATATCTTGTACTGGTTGTTGTGAAACAATTTACTATAAATTACTTGGCAAACTTTTTGGAGAGCATCTAGTTTATAGTAACGCAACAGGTTGTTCTAGCATTTACAACGGAGATAGTAGTTGTAGTCCGTTTATTAAAAATAAAAATAATTTAGGCACAAGTTTTGTAAGTAATTTATTTGAAGATAATTTTGAATTCGGTTATGGCTTAACTGAAGGTTATAAATTAAGCAGAAAAAATTATTTTGATAATTTAAATATTAACTTATTGAGTGAAAAATTTAAACAAGAAGCTCAAAATATACTTGAAAATTATGAAAACTTTGAAATATGTAAAAATGCCTATATTAACATGTGTAAATTAACAAGTGAAAATGAATTTGATGAAAATTTTAAAAATAGCAACTTTTTAATGCCGCTTGTTCACTTTATAGTTGGTGGAGACGGCTGGGCATATGATATTGATTTTTCTGGTCTAGATCATATTGTTGCAAGTAATAAAAATGTAAACATTTTAATTCTAGATAACGAAGTATATTCTAACACTGGCGGACAAAGTAGTAAAGCAACAGGATATGGAGCTAAAACAAAATATACAAATAGCAAAAATTATAAGAAAAAAGATTTATTCCTTTCTTTAATGCAATACGACAATTTATATTTTGCAAAGGTATGTTTGGGGGCAAATAAAAACCAATGTATAAATAGTTTAATTGATGCTGTTAATCATAATGGCCCTAGTGTTATTGTAGCTTACTCTCCTTGTTTAAATCATAAAATTAAAATGGAAAATAGCTTACAAGAAAGTATTAATGCGGTTAAAAGCGGTTACTTTAATTTGTTAACTTTTAAAAATAAAACTTTAACACTAGATAGTACACCTAACTTTGATTATTTAAATGATTTTATTTTAGGCGAAGGTAGATATTCTAATATTACCGAAGAAACTTTCCAACAAATTTTAAAACAAAAACAAGATGAATTTGAGTTTTATAAAAAACTATCTACTATTTTAAAATAAAAAAACCACTAAATGTGGTTTTTTTTAAAATTTTGCAACTAAATCACTTCTTTTTATATTATACTCTTCTTCAGTAATAATTCCCATATCTAATAATGATTTTAGTTCTGCAATATCTTCTTTTAATCTTTCAGTTTTACTTTTAATACCTATTACTTCTTTTGTTCCATCTACAACACTTTGAGCAGAATCTTTTACTGCTGCTCCAAAAGTTCTATTAGCCTTATCTAAATTACCATTTTCAATATTTTTAATTTGTTTATTTACACTAATTGCACAAATTAAAATAACAATTAGTCCAAATAATGTTGCTGAGTAAACTAAGGCAATAAAAATTCCATATCCCAATATTTTTTTTCTTTGTTTAACCAATTCTTCATCTGTCATAGATATAGCTTTAATAAATTTAACACAGGCTAAAATTGAGAATATTCCAATTATAACTACCGGAACTGCTATAAGTAGATACACACCCATTCCGTAAGGAATAGTAAAAGCCATACCTAATAATATTAATCCTCCAATAATGCCAGTTATTGCCATTAAAAGTGACATAATAAACACAGCTATAAAATACCCTTTAGAAAAACCTCTCATTATTTCCTCCTTTGTATAAAAATTTGTTTATTAAACATACTTATTATATCAAGTAGAATACTACTAAGTCAACCATTTTAAGTATTTTTCTACTATCATATTATTATGAAATCAAATTATTCTAAAAGAATTTATGAACTTAGATTAGAAAAAGGTTTATCGCAATCAAGCCTTGCAAAAGAAATAGGTGTTACGCAAAAAGCAATAGACTTTTGGGAAAAAGCAATTAATGAACCAAAAGCAACTTTTATTATAAACCTATCTCAATTTTTTGGCGTATCAACTGATTATTTACTAGGTTTAGAAGATTAAATTTTAAATAATTATAATTGTGTAAATTTTAAAAATTATAATTTATCATAAAAAAGATGGCTATTTGATAAAGCCATCTTTTTTGTGTAGCACTTCGCTACAATTATATTATATGTTAATATTCTTTTCAATATTCATATTTTTTAAATTTTATTAAATATTTTTATTTATTAAATAATAAAAATTACAACTTAATTACTTTTTGCATATTCAGTTATTTTCTGTTTAACAAGTTCAAATTTTTCTTTATCAAAAACATATTTTTGTCTTGCTTTAACAAAATTTTTAGAACCACGCTCTTCAAAAGCATATCTTGGAATTAATTGCACGTGATAATGATTCATTGGCCCATCTGACATAGTGCAAAGATAAACTCGTTCGCATAAATAAACTTCTTTTAATATTTTCATATAAGCACTAGAAAAACGAATGATTTTTTCGTTTAAATAGTCTGGTGCTTCACTTAAATCGTGATAATGCTTTTTTGTGCTTATCATCATATGCCCATTACTTCTAGGGTTTGGCACAAATAAACACTCAATATCTTCATCTTCATAAGTTTTTAATTTAGTGTCGTCACCATAAAGGGAATGATTAGTTTGCCTATCTAAACAAGTTGGACAAATCCCCATGTCAGTTAACTCACCTGGAGTATGAGTTAATAATTCTTTTATATCTAATTTACTATAATCCATATTTTTATTTTATCATAAAATAATAAATTTTAAAATAAAATAATTACATTTATAAAAGAAAAAACTCAATTTGATAACTGAGTTTTTCTTATCTATAGTTTAAAACAAACAAAAATATTTAAAATATTTTCTTCTCATTAATATATGAAGTTTTAAACTACAATTATAGTATGAGTTATATTGTTTTAATTATTCATTTTCTTTTAAAAATTTTTTTATTTTTTTAATTATACTTTCATCATCTAGGTTAAAATCTTTTCTTAAATCGTTTTTATTACCACTTTTTCCAAAATTTTCCATAGTTAAATACAAACCATCTTTACAATATTTATGATAACTATAACTGCTAGAAAATTCCAGCGCAATTTTTGGTTTATCAGTTAAAATACTTTGTTTATATTTTTCGCTTTGCTTATCAAATAGTTCAAAGCAAGGAATACTAACAACTCTTACACCTTTTAATTTTTTTGCAATATTTATAGCAATACTTACTTCTATACCAGAAGATAGAATAACGCCTTTAAGTTCGCCTTCTTCTTTGTAAACAGTATAAGCACCTTTTAATGCATTTGAAATACCATATTTTTTATTCTCAACTTTTTCTTTACTCAAAACTAAACATGTTGGCTTTTTAGTTTCTAAATAAAACCTATAAGCTGCTATTATTTCGGCATTATTATACGGCCTAAATGTATATACATTAGGAGTTGCTCTAAGTGTTACTAGTTGTTCTACTGGTTGATGTGTTGGTCCGTCTTCTCCAATTAAAAAATTATCATGAGAAAATTGATAAAACACTGGTAAATCCATAAGAGCAGCCATTCTTAACGCTGGTTTTAAATAATCTGAAAAAGACAAATAGCATGAGCAAAAGCTAAGCAATGCTCCAGATAATGTAATTCCATTAGAAATTGCGCCCATAGCATGTTCTCTAACTCCAAAATGTATGTTGCGATTTTCAAAATCATCATTCAAATATTTTTCATCTTTTAAATAAACCATCGTAGATGTATTAACATCGGCACTACCTCCAAGCACATTTTTAACAGTATTAAAAATACTATTTAAAATAATATGATTATTTTCTCTTGTGCTTAAATTGTTTTCAATATTTAATTTATCTAATTTTTTTATAGCCTCAGCACTATAACCAAAATTTAAATATTCTTCTAATTTTTTATAATCTTCAGGATATTTTTTCTTGTATCGTTCTAAAATTTTCTTTTCTTTATTAATTTCTTTTTCTTTCCTTAAATTGATTTTGTTAATAAAATCATAAATATTTTTATCAATTTGAAAAGGTTCGTTTTTTATATTAAATTTTTCCTTTAATTTTTTTACTTCTTCAGTAGTAAAAGGTTTTCCATGACTTATTTCACTATCTTCTACATGTGAGCCAAAACCAATTATTGTATTTACAATAATTAGATTGGGTTTATCACTAACTTTTGCATTAATTATTGCTTTTTCAATTAAAACTTCGTTGTTTCCTTCCATTACTTCTATAACATTAAAACCCATTGCTTTAAATTTAGCAACAGTATCTTCCTCATAAGCAATATCTAATCCGCCTTCAATGGTTTTATTATTTCTATCATAAACAAATATTAAATTGTTTAATTTTAATTTTCCAGCAATTGAAAAAGCTTCTAAGGCTACTCCTTCCATTAAACAACCATCGCCTAAAAAACAATAAGTATATCCATTAAAAATTTTAATATCTTTTTTATTGAAAATTTTTGCTAAATGTTTTTGACTAATAGCAAGCCCAACACTATTTGCTACCCCTTGACCTAATGGACCTGTAGCGCAATCAACAAAAGGCGTTTCAAGTTCTGGATGTCCTGGAGTTATAGAATTTACTTTTCTAAAATTTTTTAAATCATTTACACTTATTCCCATATTAAATAAATGCATTGTAGAATAAAGTAAACTACTAGCATGACCGGCAGAAGCAACAAAAAAATCGCGGTTAAAATATTTAGGATTTTGTAAATCTACTTTAAGATTTTTAAAAATACTATAAAAAATTGGAGCTGCGCTTAAAACAACGCCAGGATGACCACTTTTTGCGTTTGTTATAGTTTCAACTCCTAAAACTCTTAAATTATTTACTAAATTTTTCATAAGACCTCTTTATAATAATTTTTTATTTTTTCAATAATCAAATCTTCTATATTTTCATTTAAGTCTATATTAATTATAATATCACTAACACTTTTTAATATGATATCTTTTTCTTTAAATGTTTTCTTATTTAAAATTTGTTCAAAGTGCTTTACAGGGGTGTATGATTTTTCTAAAATTTTTTTATAATCTTCAAAATTTAAATTTAAATAAATAAATAAACTTGATTCTTTTAAAATTTTAAAATTATCATTGTTAAAAAAAGTGTCTAAATCTAATATTATTAATGAATTTTCATAACTTGAAACAGCTTTAACTGTTTTAGTTTCTACTTTATTATAATAGTCAAGTCCTGCAACTTTTATAACTTCATTTATATTTAATAAATCATATTTAATTAAATCATTTATATTTACAACAAACATACCTAGCCTTTGGGCTAGTTCGGTAGCTATTTTGTTTTTAAACTCATTACAAATTGCAATAAGCGTAATGTTGCTTTTCAATATATCTAATTCCTTTATATGATTCATTATTTTTATCATATCAAATTTTAGCTTTATTGTTAAACAAATAAGCTTATTTTATCAATTTTTTTCTTGATTTTTGTAATTAACTGTAAAACATACTACAAATAAAATGCCTTCTAATGCAATTAAAATATATTCTGCACGAATAAAAGTTGTACTAACTTTTACATCTAATAAAACATTAATATCTCCGTCAGTAGCAATATTTAATAAAATATTTCCATTTAAATCGGTTCTATAAATATGACTTTCACTCATGTAATTTAAAAGTCTATTTAAAATTTCTTGATGTGGATGACCATAATTATTACCGTCTTCACTATTACATGAAATAACTGCATACTTTGGATTTACTTTTGCTAAAAATTCTACGCTTGTAGATGTTGTACTACCATGATGAGCAACGTTTAAAACATCACATTCAATTAAATTATCAATCGCTTTTTCTTCCGTATCTATTGTAGCATCACCCGTAAGCATAATTCTTCTGTTATTATATTCAACCACAATTAAAGGAGAATAACTATTGACGTTAGAATAGTTATCTTCAGTAGGCGCTAAAAATTTTATACTATAACTTTCCTCTATTATTTCAATTCCACTTTTTGAGAAAAATATTTCACAATCTTCTTCGTTATACATGCTAGTTATAGTATTTGCCCAAACATTAGTTGATACATATTTTTTATTATAAGAAGTAACTATTGATTCCTCGCTCGCCACTTTATTAGAAAAAATATTTGGTCTATAAACCGTGTTTACTTTAAAATTTTCAAATATCATAGAAGCTCCACCACAGTGGTCAGCATCTGAATGAGTTATTATAAAGTAATCAATTTCTTTATTATTTAAAGAGGCAAAATAGTTATCGTTTAAATAGCTTTTTAATCTTTCAATTTTATCACTTCCAGTATTTCCACTATCGATAAGCATATTTTTACCATCGGGTAGTTTAATCATAATTGCTTCAGCTTGCCCGACATCTATTGTATGCATAACTAGCCCAGCATTATCAATCTCATTTGAAATATCATTTTTATTAATAAAAGCTTCTATTTTATTTTTAAAAATAAATGTAAAACTAATTAAAATAACAGATAAAATTAAAAATATTATAATATTACTTTTTGTAAATGAAAATTTATTTTTCTTTTTTCTTGCCATATCTTTTGTTTTATGATTTTTTCCTTATTTTTGTTATTTTTTTCTTTTTATTTTTGTATTTGAAATTTTTTTAATATTTTCTATTTCTTTTAAGGCGGCTTGATAACCCTCTTCAATCATTTCTTCCGCCCCTTTTAATTTTGTAGATTTAAATCTTTTGGTATTAGGCTCAATAATAATATCTGCAAACATTTTTCCTTTAATTGCATTACTTTTCATTAGTATTCGAATACTAGCAGTTAAAATATCTAAGACCTTTTTACTTTCAGTTCCGTATCCTCTATTTGGGTTACAATCTACAGCTATAACAAAATCTGCCCCCATAGATTTTACTACATCACTAGGAATAGTATTTTGAAGACCACCATCCATAAGTCTATAATCATCAAATTCTACAAAATTAAATACTCCTGGAACAGCACAACTACCAGCTATTGCTTTTGAAAGATTACCTTGTGTTATATTAATTTCTTTTCCACTTTTAATATCTACAGCAACAGCACAAAAAGGCTTTTTTAAATCTTCAAAATTAATATCTCCTAACATACTTTTAATAATTGTTTGTATCCCCTCTGTCGAACTTGGCATAAAAACAATTTTATTAGTTTTAATATCTTTTTTAGTTAATTTTTTAGCTTTATTAATAATTTCTTGAACACTTAAACCACTACTATAGAGTGCACCAACTAAACTACCAACACTAGTTCCAGCAATATAATCAAACTCTATTCCGTGTTCCTCAAACGCAAGAAGTGCTCCAAGATGAGCAAAGCCACGTGCTCCACCACCACCCAACGCAAGTCCAAGTTTTACTCTTTTTTTATTTTTCTTTTTTTCTTTTGTTTTTTTATCTTTCTTTTTTAAAAAATCAAAAATACCCATTATTAATCCTTTTTAACAAAATAGTTATAAACTTCACTTTTGCTCATTTTTTTATCTTTTGCAATTTGTTTAATACTATCATTTTTACTATAACCAAGTGAAAGATAATATTCAAGTTTTTCGTCTAACGTTTTATTATCTTCATCTTCATTTTTTATAGGTTTATCTATTACAATAACAAACTCACCTTTATTTGTAATATTAATTCCTTCTTTTAACGTTGAAAATTTAACTTCTTCAAAATGTTTAGTTAATTCTCTAGCTACGCAAATTTTTCTGTCTCCCAAAAATTTATATAAAGTTTGTATATCATTATTTAAATTATGCACAGAACTATAAAAAATTAACGTTGAATTTAAATTTATATATTCCATTAAAAAATTTTTAATCTCTTTATTTTTTTCTGGCAAAAATCCTAAAAATGTAAATGGATAAGTAAAGCCGCTTAAAATAAAAGCATTAACAAATGCACTTACACCGCCAATAACAGTATATTCTATTCCATTTTTAATTAATTCTTGTATTATTTCTGCTCCTGGATCAGATATAACCGGCATACCTGCATCACTAATTAATGCAACATTTTTATTAGATTTTAAAATTTCTATAACCTTTGGGTTCATTGTTTTATAATTAAATTTATGATAACTTAAAAGTTCTTTATTAATATTATAATGATTTAACAAAACCCTACTAGTTCTTGTATCTTCACACAAAATAACATCTACGCTTTCTAGAGTTTCTTTTTGATTTTGTGAAAAATCTTTTAAATTTCCAATAGGTGTTCCAACAAAATAAAATTTACCGTTCATTTTTACCCTTTTTTACTTTTACAATATAATTTCCATTTTCATCATTTAAAAATTGTGTTGGCAAAACTTTTATTCCACTTTTTGCCCCTTTTGTTGCTTGTAATAAAAAAACATTCGCATTTTTATTAATATTTGGCTGAACAATTTGCAAAGTTTTAACTTTAAAATTATTTTTATTTAATAAAATAATTGTTTCTTCAAGTCTATTTATATCATTAACCATAAAAAGTTTTCCACCAAATTTTAAAAGTTTATTGCTTTTATTTATAATTTGTTCTAAGTTTATTTTTATTTCATAATTGCATATGTTGAAATGCTCATTTTCGCTTATAAAATGATTATCTTGTTTTCTATATGGCGGATTTACCATAACAACATCTACACTTTCATTTTTAATGTAATTATTTATATTTAATAAATCATCATTAATGACTTCAATATTTTCTAATTTGTTATATTCAACACTTTTTTGAGCTAGTTTTGCTAAATTCTCTTGAATTTCAATTAAATAAATTTTTTTATAAAAATTTTTACTTGAAGCTAAAATTCCAACAACACCATTTCCGCTACAAAAATCAACAACAATACTTTTAGAAGAAAAATTTACAAAATTAGCTAAAAGCACTGCATCAGTAGAAAAATTATATAAAGTATCATCTTGATAGATTTTTAAATTATCTATTTGCAAGTCATCTAACCTAATCATATCTTTTCAACTTCACTTATTTTATATTCTATTAATTGAGTTGTTTCATCTTCTTCAAATTTAACAGTTACAGTTTCTTTTAAAATGTTATTATAAACAACAACACCTTTACCATCTTTAGTTTTAACTTTAGAATTAATTTTTGGCATTTTATTTAAAATATCTACATACATATCATTTTCATAAGCTAAACAACACATAAGTCTTCCACACATGCCACTAAGTTTACTTGTATTTAATGCTAAACCTTGATTTTTAGCAAATTTTAAAGATACTTTTTCAAAATCTTTTAAATGACTAGCACAACAAATATTTTTTCCACATGGCCCTAGTCCACCAAGAAGTTTTGCTTCATCTCTAATTCCAATTTGCTTTAATTCTATTCTCGCTTTAAAAATGCTTGCAAATTCTTTTAATAAATCTCTAAAATCCACTCTATTTTCAGCAGAATAAATAAAAATTAATTTATTGCCTTCAAAAGCAAATTTGACTTTTAAAAGTTTCATTTCTAAATTGTATTTTTTTATAATCTTTTCTGCTTCAACAAAAATTTCTTTACATTTTTCTTCATGGTTTTTTATTGTTTCTAAATCTTTATAACCAACCTTTCTTAAAACCGGTTGTAATTCTTCATTAAAATCATTTTTATTTATTTTAAAATTTGACTTAACCACTTCAGCTACATCTAACCCGTTTATAGTTTTTACAACAACTTTGTCTTTAGGTTTATAAAAATTCCCCTTAGGGTCAAAATAATATGCTTTACAATTATCGTCAAATTTTGCTGAAATTACCTCTAATTCCATTTGTATTTTTCCTCCAAAATATTTATTAATAAATTATCAATTATCAAATTTTCGTTTGTATTAAAACTTAATTTTTTGTTACTTTCAATTAGTTTGTCTAATATGTTACATAATGCTTTATAATGAAAATTTTCACTTATTTCAATAAAATCGTTTAAATGAGATTGATTTTTTACTAAACTTTTATTTATTTTACAAACAATTAAATCTCTAAAAATTAAAGTTAATATGTAAAAATAATTATATAAATTTTCTTTATCTTTTAAAATTAAACTAGAAAAATTTAGAATTTGACTAGAACTATTTAAATTTTTTAATAGGTCTAAGCAAAAATCAAATGTTTTAGCCAAATTTTTTTCATTTAGTTTTAAATAGTTTCCAAGTTCGTTATCACAATTTTCTTGAATTATTTTATTAAGTTCAATATCACTAGAACTTATAATCTCTCCAATTTCTTCAATAGAAATTTCAGGCAAATTAATAACACTAGCACGACTTTTTATAGTATCTAAAACCTTAGATAAATTTGTTGTATTTAACAAAAAAATTACATTGTTTGGTGGTTCTTCTAGTGTTTTTAAAAATTTGTTTTGACTTGCAACATTCGCCTCATCAAAATTATTTAAAATATAAATTTTATTTTCTAGTTCACAAGGCTTTATATAACAAGAGTCTATTATTTCTTTAATGTCTTCTACTACAATAGATTTGTTTTTAGGATAAGTATAAATATCTAAGCAATTATTATTTAAAATTTTTAAACAGTTTTTACAATTAAAGCAAATTTCATTTTGCTTACAATTAATTAAAAGAGCTAACAATATGCATGCTGTTTGATTTTTTAATTCATCGGAAGATGAAAAAATATAAGCATGTTTTAACCCTTTCTTTTTTATATCTGATAAATATTTTATTAATGTTCTACTTTTCGCAAAATATTTAATATTACTCATAATTATATTTTATCATAAATATAACAAAACTGAAAATAATTTAAAATAAATGATAAAAAAAATAAAAGTGAATAATTCACTTTTATTATGCTGATATTTTTTTAATTGTTAAATGGTTTTTCATTCCATTTGGCATTAAAACCTCTACAACATCATTAACTTTTCTGTCAAGTAATGCTTTTCCTACTGGGCTTTCATTACTAATTAAACCATTTAGTGGATCACTTTCTGTTGCGCCAATTATTTTATATTTAACTGTTTCATCAAACATTTCGTCATAAATTTCTACATTACAACCAATAGACACTTTGCTAGTATCTAGATTTTTAGAGTTAATTATAACAGCATTCTTAATTAAGTTTTCTAGTTCATAAATTCTGCTTTCTACTTCTGCTTCTCTAGTTTTAGCAGCATCATATTCACTATTTTCACTTAAATCTCCAAACGATTTAGCTTCACCGATTAATTTAGAAACATTTAATCTTTCTACAGTTTTTAAATATTCTAATTCTTCTTGTAATTTTTTTAAACCTTCTTTAGTTATATGTGTAATTTGTTCCATACTCGTCTCCTTATAAGCCTTGTTATTATATACTTTTTATTTTTTTTTGTCAAATAATTTTATTCAATTATTATCAAATTATTTATATTTATTAAAAATATTTGTAAATTTGTTTGTTTTTTATTATAATTTAAATATGAATTACATTTGGGGAAAAATTTTAAAAGATAAAAAAATAGTTAACGATTATACATTAAATTTAAATAATTTTAGTTATGATGAATTTTACGAGTATTTAAAAGAACTGTGTTATAATTTAAAAATTGAAACGCCAATACTACTTTCTAAACATCAAAATCAATTTGAAGAATATAATATGACAAGATTTAGTAAAGATGATTTTATTGATTTTATAACATTTGATTATTTAATGATTGAACATTATGAAGATTAGTATTAATATTTTATTTTTACACAAAATAAAGCAAAAGGAGATAATTATGTTAGCTTTTTTTGCTTTTTTTATTACAATTATAGGAAATTTAAATTGGCTATGTATTGGATTTTTTCAATTTGATTTTATAGCAGGTCTGTTTGGAACACAAAGTAGTATTTTTAGTAGATTTATTTATATAGTCTTTGGTGTTGCTTCTGTATTTTTAACTTATGCAGTTATACGTTATAAGGGACGCTTAACAATTAAAAAAAATATAAATCAAGATAAAGTACTAAAAATGCAGCAACAATTACCTGAAAATTACAATGCAAATACTCAACTAATTAATGATAACAATATCTATACAAATACTCCTCCAAACGCAACTATATACACAAATCAAAATTTTCAAAACGAGAGCAATATAACTTCAAGTAGTCAAAATCCAAATATTCAAAACACTAATAATTAGTAAAAATGTAAAAAAATTAAAAAAGCAACAATACGTTGCTTTTTTTATAAATTACTCAAATATAATTCATATAAATTTTTATTAAAATTACTTTCTTTTGTTAAAGCTTCTTTTAATGGAATGTTAAAAATGCTTTCTTTTTGCATACCAATAGCTATATTAAATTCTCCTTTTAAAATTGAATTCATTGTTTGAATAGCTAGTAAATTAGCAAAAATTTTATCTTTAACTGTTGGCTCTCCACCGCGTTGTATATAGCCAATATGTTCAAATTTAAATTGTTTTTTAAACTTCTTTTGAAATTTATCAGCAAGTTTTTGTCCGTCCATAATATTTTCTTGAAGAACTATTAACGGACTTTCTACTCCATTTAAAATTGCATTTTTTACATAATTTTCAGCATTTTTAATACTTTTTTTATCTTCATTAATAATTAAAGCATTCGCATTTACACTAAGTGCTGTGTTTAATGCAATATTGCCACAATTTCTACCCATAACCTCTACTATAATTCCACGATTATTAGAAAGCATTGTTTGTTTTATTTTTTCAATAGTATCCACTGCATTATTGACAGCAGTATCAAACCCAAGACTTATGTCAGAATAAAATAAGTCATTATCAATCGTACCTGGAATGCAAATAACATTCATTCCTTTATCTATTAAGTTAAGCGCCCCTTTAAAACTACCATTACCACCTAAAACTACTAAACAATCAATTTTATGGTTTTTTAAAATATTAAAACCTTTTTCTACTCCCTTATCTTCATAGAACTCGGTACATCTTGCTGTTTTTAATACGCTGCCACCTAAAAATGAAATGTTTTCTACATTTTTTAAATTAAGTTTTATAAAATCTTCATCTAAAAGGCCCTGAAAACCTCGTTTTATTCCGTAAACATTAATTTTGTTTTTAACTAATAAACCAACAAGTTTTGAAATATAGGCATTCATACCTTGACTATCGCCGCCGCTAGTTAAAATTGCAACATTTTTCATAACATCTCCTTATTTTAACACAACATTATCTGCTCCAATAGAACTATAAAGTTCATAAATTAAAGCATTACTAGGTTTAATTGTTGTTGGAATTTCATATAAATTTTTTGTTTTGCTACATCTTATTATAACTTTAGTTTCTCCAATGTAATTATCTAAAATAGATAAAACTTCTTTTTTTAATTTTTCATTAGTACAATCAAACCTTAAATATAGTTTTTGTTTCTTTATTTCTTCCGTCTTTTTTTCTACATTAACTGAATTTTCTTGTTCTTCAGAATCAAGAGATTTCATATTTTCAAGTAATATTACAGGATTTTGTTCATCTCTTAAATTGATTTTTCCTGAAATTTCAACTATTTTATCTATTTCAAAATTATTCTTAAATTTTGTATAAACTTTTGGAAAAGCCATAACATCTATGCTTCCATACAAATCTTCTATTGTTAATATTGCCCACTCTTTATTGTCTTTTTTAGTATGTGTTTTTTTGACAGCTGAAATTATTCCGCCAAAAGTAACCGATTGGCCATCTTCAATATTGTTTTCTTTTAAAGATTCATTTTCTTCTGTTAAAGTTATTTCATCTTCACTTTCATCGCCAGATTGAGAAATATAACTAGAATTAAAAGTATAATTGTTAAATACATTAATGTATTTTTCTAAAGGATGACCTGAAACATAAACGCCTAAAATATCTTTTTCATATTTTAATTTTGTTTGTTCATTAAACTCTTCTACATTTGGATAAACAACTTTATTTAGTGTTTCATCATCTTTTAAAAGTGTATCGAAAAGTGAAAATTGCCCAGTAGCTTCTTTTTTACTCACAACTGCAGTTTGATCTAAAAGATTTTCATATACGTGCATCATTTGATTTCTACTTGCATTAAAACTATCGAATGCACCTGATAAAATTAAACTTTCTAACACCCTTTTGTTTAAACCATATTTATATGTTCTTTTTATAAAATCTTGAATATCCGTAAAATTACCAAAATTTTGTCTTTCACTAATAATATTTTCTATTATATTTAAACCAACGTTTTTTAGTGCAACCAAGCCATAACGAACGTCATTACCTTCGTGTGAAAAATACACTTCACTTTTATTAATATCTGGAAGTAAAATTTTTATATTTTTACTTTTTAAATACATCATATATTTTTTCAAATCATCAGGTTTACTAATTCTATTATTTAAAACCGCTAAAAAGTATTGAATAAAATAATAATGTTTTAAATGTGCTGTAATAATAGATAGTACTGCATAAGCAGCAGCATGCGATTTGTTAAAAGCATAACTAGCAAAAGTTTCCATTCTAGAATAAATTTCGTTAGAAACTTCTTCATCATGTCCTCTTTTAATAGCTCCTTCTACAATACAGTTGCCATTATCATCATACTGACCATGTAAGAAAATTTTACGTTCTTTTGCCATTTCTTCATGTTTCTTCTTACTCATCATTCTTCTAACCATATCAGCACGCCCTAGCGTATAACCTGCCATTGCTTGTACAATTTGCATAACTTGTTCTTGATAAACAATAACACCGTAAGTAGGCTCTAATATTGGCTTTAACGTTTCATCTTTAAAATCTATATTACTTGGATTTTTCTTGTTTTTAATATAGTCTGGAATAAAATCCATTGGTCCTGGTCTGTATAATGAAACGCCGGCAATTATATCTTCAAACCTATCTGGTTTTAAATCTATCATAAACTTTTTCATGCCTGGGCTTTCTAGTTGGAATACAGCATCGGTATCGCCGTTTGAAATCATACCATAAACATTTTGATCTTCGAAATCAAATTTATACGGATCAAGTTTTATTCCAAAATCTTTTTCAATATACTCTAGTGTTTTTTGAATATCTGTTAAAGTTTGAAGTCCTAAAAAGTCCATTTTTAAAAATCCTAGAGCTTCAATAGTAACTGCTTCAAATTGAGTTGTAATATTTTCACCATTTCGTTGAAGTGGAATATTATCTGAAATTACTTCTTTACAAATAACAACCCCTGCCGCATGTTGAGAACAACCTCTTGGCATATTTTCAAGTTTCACCGCTAAATCGATAAGTTTTTTTACAACTGGATCGGTATTATATAATTCAACAAGTTCTGGATTAGCATATTTTAAGTCTTCCCTATACATTTTTTCTGCTTCTGGACTCAAATTTAGATCTTTAATATCCTCTTCTTTATTAAGACCAAAAACAAAACCCAACTTATTTTTTGTTTGAATAGGTTTAAAATCTATATTTTTAGTTATTTCATTAACTCTAGCGTAAGGAAAATTTAAAACTCTTGCTACGTCTTTAATAACTGCTTTAGAAGCCATAGTAGAAACTGCTAATATACCACAAACCTTAGGTTCTGAATATTTTTCTGTAACATAATCTATAATTTCTTTTCTTCTATCATCTTGAAAGTCAATATCAAAGTCTGGCATAGAAACCCTTTCTGGGTTAATAAATCTTTCAAAAAGAAGAGCATATTTAATAGGGTCAATTTTAGTAATACCCATACAATAGGCCACAATACTACCTGCTCCACTACCTCGGCCTGCGCCCATAAATAAGCCCTGATTTTCACTATAATGCACAAAATCCCAAACGATTAAAAAGTATTCAACAAAGTTCATTTGAATTATAATACTTAATTCATAATCAACTCTTTGTCTTATTTCTGGAGTAATTTCTGAATATCTTTCTTTTAATCCCTTTTCAACAATTTCTTTCAAATATTCAACTGGAGTTTTATTGTCTGGCGGTGTAAAATTTGGAATAAGTGGTTTTTTGTGCATATAAAACTCTTCACACTTATCTAAAATTTCTATCGTTCTTTCAATTGCCTCTACGTAGTAAGGCAATACTTCTTTCATCTCCTCATAACTTTTAAAGTAAAATTCGTCAGTCCCAAATTTCATTCTATTTGGGTCATCTAAAAGTTTTTTCATTGAAATACACATCATTACATCTTGCATTTCAGCGTCTTCTTTATTTGTATAGTGAACATCATTAGTTGCAACTGTTTTTATGTTTAATTCTTTTGCTAATTTATCAAGCTTTGGTAATACCTCAACCTGCTCAGGCAAATAATGATTTTGTAATTCTATATAGAAATCATCTTTAAACATTTCTTTTAGATTCATTGCTAAATCTCTTGCTTCATCATAACGGTTTGCTAAAAGTAAGCTTGGAATATCACCAGCAATACAAGCGCTTAAACAAATTAACCCTTCGGTATGTTTAGAAAGTATTTCATAATCTATTCTTGGTTTATAATAAAATCCATCTACAAATGCAATAGAATTAAGCTGACATAAATTTGTAAAGCCTTTTTCATTTTTAGCAAGGAGAATTAAGTGGGCTAAATTTGGTTTACCTTGTTTTATGTAAATATTATCATCAACATAAAACTCACAACCAAAAATACCCTTAAAATGAGGTTTCTTTTCATTTTCGGGTTTATCTTTATTTTCTTTATCAATTTTAGCATTTATAGATTTAATTTCTTCGCTAAATTTATACGCACCATACATACTACCATGGTCTGTCATTGCTATACCTGGCATATTATATTTTAAAGCTTTTTTGGTTATATCTTTTATTTTAGCAGCACCATCTAGCATGCTATATTCTGTATGAACATGTAAGTGAACAAAATTTTCCATAATATGAGTATATCACAATATTTTATTTTTTTTAATTAAAAAAGATAAATTTTTAAAATTTATCTTTTAACTCATTACTAATTTTAATAATTTTATTAAATCTATGATTTAATCCGCTTTTGCTAATTTTACCATTTAAAAGTTTTACTAGGTTATCTAAACTTTCCTCTTTATTAGCAAGTCTTAATAAACAAATTTCTTGAAGCGAACTATCTAAATTGTTAATTCCTATAGTGCTATCAATAAAATTAATTGCATCTAACTGTTTTAAACTTGCATTAATAGTTTTATTAATATTTGCTTCTAAACAATTGTTTTGTCTATTTATATTATTTCTAACGCTTCTAATTGCATTTTCATTATTTATAGCAAGCATACTATTATTTGCTCCAACTAAAGCTAATACATCAGAAATAATATCAAACTTATTAATATATATAACAAATTGCTTATTCCTAACAACTTTTTTTACAAAAATATCAAATTCACTTAAAATACAACTTAATTCACTACTTAATAATTCATCATTTAAAACAAATTCCATTAAATAACCACTCGTTTCTTTATTTAAACTAATGTTACCAGTTATGGTAGTTAAAAAAATCCCCTTTAAAAATTCGACTTTTTGAACTTCAGTTTTTGTTAATTCATCATTAAATTTAAAATCAGTTTTATAAACAAATTCATTTAACAAGCATTCGCTTGTTTTTTTATTTATAATAATTTTATATTTAACTGCGTTATTAAAAATTTTATCATCATCAATTTCAAACTCAGCCTCTAAAAAATTAAGTTTTTTTAATGCTATGTTTGTTAAAGCAAAAATCTCCTCATTATTAGTAATAAAATTAATTTCGCTAGCAACTAAATTAATTTCACCAATAGTTTTAAATAAAGCATACAAAAAACTCAAACTATTATTTGAGTTTAATGACTTTTTTAAGTTTTTTGAAACTTCCTTTTTAGCATTAATTAAAAAATTCATATTATCCTATGTTAACTACATTACTAAACTTTATATTGTTTTTTATTATAAAATTAAATCCAATATTTGTTTCTCCCACTTTTTTAGGTCTATGTGCATCTGAATTTACAATAAATTTAGTATCAATTTCTTTCATGTAGTCTATTTCTTCTTTGTTAAAATTTATTCTTTTTCCGTTTAATTCTATTAAAACACCTTTTTCTTTACAAGCTTTCGCTAAGCGTTTTATATTTACTTTTATTCCATAATTTAAATGTGTTAAAACTTTTATATTATATTTATTAATTGCATTAATATATGCATCCGTATTTTCTTCTATTTGTTTTTTGGTTTTTAAAAGTTTGGTTTTTAAAGAAAACCAAAGTTGCTTTGGTTTTAGTTTTACAAGTTTATGATACCCCATAAGAATAATATCTAAATATTTTTTATCTTCTTCTATAATATCTATTCTACCTGTTTTATCTAACAAATTTGCCTCAATTCCAAGTAAAACTTTTATACCATATTTTTTTGTTAATCTATCACACTCTTCACGCATAATTTTTAATTTTTTTCTTTTAACAGGATAAGCCAAATGCTCAAAACCATGATCAGTAATTGCAATTTCACTTAAGCCTTTTTGTTTAGCTACTATTACATTTTCTTCAATAGTTCCAAGACCATGACTAAAAACTGTATGCGTATGATAATCGTAAAGTAATTTCATACTATTATAATAATACAATTTCGAGTTCTAAATCAATATTTTTTTCAATTTTTATTTTATTTTTTACAAAATTTATTAAATTTATCACATCATCATATGTTGCATTATTATAATTAATAATAAAACCAGCGTGTTTTTCACTAATTTTAGCGCCACCAAAAACAAGTCCTTTTAGGCCAAGCTCATCAATAAGCTTACTAATAATAACACCATCTACTCTTTTAAAAACACTTCCTGCGCTTGGAAATTCATATGGTTGTTTTGCCTTTCTCAACTTAAAAACATCTTGCATTCTTTTATTAATATTATCTTTTTCATCATATTTTAATTCAAACACAGCTCCCAAAACTATTAAACTCTTTAAACTTTTAAAAATACTAGTTCTATAATCAAAAAACAAACTCTCTTTTTTTACTTTTTTTATTTTCACGCCATTAAAAATTATAACTTCTTTTAAGCTATCACTAATATTTTGTCCATACGCACCGCAGTTTTGCACCACAGCTCCACCAACACTTGCTGGTATTCCATAAGTTTTTTCTAATCCAGATAAAAAATTATCTTTGGCAAACTCATTTAACTTAAAAAGAGATACACCACTTTCAGCACATATTAAATTATTTTTTACTTTTAAGTTTTGCAAGTTTTTAAAACAAACAACAATATATAAATTTCCACTAATTAAAACATTAGTTCCATTACCCAAACAAGTATACTCTAATTTATTTTTATATAAATATTTTAAAACTTTAACACATTGTTTAATAGTGTTTGGTAATAATAAAAATTTCGCAGTTCCGCCAATTTTAAAATTTGTAAACTTTTTTAAATCGGCATCTACCATAAAATTTTCTTTTAAAATTTTTTTAAAAAAATTAAAATGTTTTTTCATATTCACCTACATTAAATATTTTAAAATTTCTTTTTCATTATTTTCATTATTTATAATATTTTTTATTAATAACTCTTTAATATTATTTAAAGTTTCTATAGAGTAAAAGACGTTTAAAGTTTTTATATCTTTTAATAATTTTTCGTTAAAATTTTTATAAAAACTATCCGTATAAATATTGGCTTGTATTACCGGAAACATATTAATATTAGATAACTTTGTTTGAACACTACTACTTAATAAATATTCTAAAAAAAGTTGAGAAATATTTTCAATTTTATTTTCAGATTTAAAAATTGAAGCATAAACTATTAAGTCACTAAACCCCGATAAAACATTATAATCACATTGCATTTTTAAATTGTTTTCACGGTTTTTACATCTATAATAATCTCTTTGAGTTCCCAATAAAATTTTATATTTATTGTTTATAAATTTATCGTAAGCATCAAAACTAGATAAACTTTCTACAGTCAACTTTTTTGCATTAATATTATTGACAAACAAACTCATTAATGGATTTATAAAATCGGTAGTAGCATAAACTAATTCATCTAAAATTTCTTTATCAAATTCCCCAAAAGTCAATTCTTTATTGCTAATTAAAGAATATCCACCCATCATTATAGGTATAGCTTTTATTTTTTCATTAACAATAGAAGATTTAATTAAATCATCTCTAACATTAAATGCTGAATTTAAACTAATTATATCGTTTATAAAAATATCTTCTACGCCAATGCCAAAAGTAATAATATGTGGTTTTTTACCTTTTTCTAAGTTTAGTTTTAATTGATTTAATGTTAAATTATTTACAGAAATAAAAACACCTTTATTTTTCTTTTCAAACTCTATTGCTCGTTTTTCTAAAAATGCAGCTCGACTTACACTTCCACCCTCAAAAGTGTCTACATTCCAAAGTTCTATTACACCAGAAAAGTTAAAATTATAAACTTTATTTAAAGAATAATTTAATTTATTAATTTTTGAAAATAATGGATAAGGAGATATTATTAAAAACGCTATAATTATTGTAGATATTATTATTTTTAAAAAAAATTTACGAAAAAAAACCATATTAAATTTTATTCATTAATATGATTTTATATGTTTGTGCCATAGGCAATTTTTTATTAATTAAAATAATTTTTAAATTATTTTTAATTTTCTTTTTTACAAAACTCTAATAAATGCCTCCTTTAACCAATTCGACAAAGTACAATAAATATAATATCTTACACAGTATATATACAAAACACTTAAGAAGTAAAATATTTAATTATGTTTTCAGCATCTTTTTTAGTAATACCTTTTATTTTAATTAAATCTTCATAGCTAGCATTTCTTAAATTATCTATAGTTTTAAATTCGTTGAATAAAATTTTAATTTTTACTTTTCCAATGCCTTGAATATCTGAAAGAATACTCTTTAATCCGTTTTTTCCTCTCAAACTTCGATGAAAAGTAATTGCATATCTATGAGCCTCATCTCTAACCCTTTGTAAAAGTTGAAGGCTATAATCACTGCGTTTTAATATAATTGGAATACTACTATTTTCTTTAAAAATCTCTTCGTTTTTTTCTGCAAGTGAAATTAAATCAATATTTTTATTATATTCTCTTATAATTTCGCTTGCACTAGAAAGCTGACCTTTGCCACCGTCTATTAAAATTAAGTTAGGAATACTAGAAAAACTTTCATCTTTGCTTTTTGTTAGCTCTTCCATTCTTCTTTTTACAACTTCTTTCATACAAGAAAAATCATCTATTCCATCGACAGTTTTAATTTTAAATTTTCTATAATGACTCTTTGCTGGCTCACCATTTATAAAAACGACCATACTAGCAACCTTATTTGTGCCTGAAATATTACTAATATCAAATCCTTCTATTCTAAGAGGAATTTGCTTTAAAGATAATTTTTTTTGTAAATCTTTACAAGCATTAATAGTTCTCTCTAATTTTAAAGTTTCTAAATTTAAACTTTTTTCCAAATATTCTTTAGCATTTTTATTTGCCGTTTCTAACAATACTTTTTTATTTGCTTTTTGTGGCTTTATAATATTAACTTTTTTATCAAAATTCTTGATAAAAAATTCTTCTAATAACATTTCACTTTTAAAACTAGAATTTACTAAAATTTCATGTGGAAGAACTTTATTATTTGAATAGTACTGTACAAAAAAATCAATTAAGTCGTTATCATTTATAAACTTATTTAAAAGATTAAAATTTTCAGCTCCTATCATTTTCCCATTTCTTATAATTAAAACACTAATACATACGCTGTTATTTAATGAATACTCCCCAATAACATCTATATTTAATTTTTTAGTAAATTGAGTTGTGTATTTATTATTCAATTTATCCAATGCTTCAAGTTGATTTTTATAAACAATTGCTGTTTCGAAATTTTCTAAAGATGCACTATTTATCATTTTATTTGTTAAAATTTCTTTTATTTTTTCAGTATCACCATTTAAAAAGTTAATTACTTCATCAACTATTTTGTTATAATTCACTTTATCAATTTTATTTATACATGGAGCCGAGCACTCACCAATTGAATATTTTAAACATGCTCTTTTTTCAAGTTTTTTAAAGCTAAGATTACAACTTCTTAAAGGATAAGCATATTTTACTAAATCCATAACCATTGCTGCTGTTACACCATTGAAATACGGCCCAAAATATTTAATATTTTTTTTAAAATCTATTTTTCTTGTAATTTCCAGTTTAGGAAAAGGTCTATTTAAATCAAGTTTAATATAGGCAAAATTTTTACCATCTTTAAGCAAAATATTATAGTGAGGTTGATATTTTTTTATCAAATTATTTTCAAGCATTAAAGCATCGTATTCACTATTCGTTACAATATAATCAAAGTTTGCAATATTACTTACAAGCAATTCGGTTTTTAAATTTTTTTCTCTTTTATCAAAATATTGATTAACCCGTTTTTTTAAATTTTTAGCTTTTCCTACATATATAATATTATTATCTTTATCTTTCATTAAATAAACACCACTAAAATCTGGAAGTGTTTTTAGTTTTTCTGAAATCACATTATTCATATAATTATTATATCATAAATTATTTTTATTTTACTATCAAAAAATAATTTATTTATTAACATTTATTTTAAAATAATTTTTAATAAAAAAGAATGAAAATTTTTCATTCTTTTTTATGTATTACATCATTACATAATTTACACCAGAAAGCAAACAATCATTAATTTGCTTATCTGCTATTGAATAATAAATTGTTTTTCCATCACGCCTAAACTTAACAGCCCCGACACTCTTAAGTAATTTTAATTGATGACTTACAGTTGTTTGATTTAAATTTAAAATATTAGCAATATCATTTACACAAAGTTCGCTAACTCCTAAAGCAGATAATATTTTAATACGTGTTTCATCACTAAACATACTAAAAAATTCAGCTAAGAGTCTTAAAACTTTTTCTTGTGGAAGATAATATTTAATATCTTTAACTATCCTTTCTTCGGCTTTTATTTTCTTTAAATTTAATTCATCCTCTGGTAATTCATCATCAAATTTTTTGTTATAAATTTTATTTAAATTTACCATAATTTAACCTCCAAATTTATTATAACAAAATTTATAAATATGGGAATATTAGCACATTTAAAAAAAATATCGCATAAATACTTTTATAGTAATAATTTGTAGAAAAGGAGGCCTTATGGATTTTTCACAAGACGTTTTACTAGTTCTTTTGCTTTCGATTTTTGCGGGAACAAACAATGTTGACTTAAACACAAATTCAAACTTTTTATTACTACTACTTTTAACATTAAGTGGAAATAATAATGGTTGTGGATGCGGATGCAATAGTAACAATAATTGCAATAGTTGCGGTTGTTCTTCTTGTAATAGTTGTGGCTGTAGAAGATTTTTTACATAAGACATAAATATTTTACAAAAAATTTATAACATAAAAAATCAAGCAAAATATTGCTTGATTTTTTACTTCTAATTATAAATTTTTAACTATATTTCATCAATACCTTTTTCAAGTTTTGCTCTTTGATCTGCAATAGTTAACTGTTCAATTAATTCTTCAATATCACCATTTAAAAATTCAGTTAACGCATACACCGTGTAGTTAATTCTATGGTCTGTTAATCTTCCTTGAGGATAATTATAAGTTCTAATTCTTTCGCTTCTATCACCAGTTCCTATTTGAGTACGACGATTTTCAGCATACTTTTCATCTTGTTCTGTTTTGTATTTGTCATACAATTTTGTTTTTAAAATTCTCAAAGCAGTTTCTTTATTTTGTACTTGACTTCTTTGGTCTTGACAATAAACAACAATGCCAGTTGGAAGGTGTGTTACTCTAATTGCGCTTTCTGTTTTATTAATATGTTGTCCACCTGCACCACTTGCTCTACAAGTATCAATTTTTAATTCTTTTTCATCAAGTTCAAACTCAACATCTTCTACTTCAGGTAAAACAGCAACAGTGATAGTTGAAGTGTGAACTCTACCTTGTGTTTCAGTATCTGGTACTCTTTGAACTCTATGAACACCACTTTCAAATTTAAAACGAGCATAAGCACCATTACCTGAAATTTTAAAAGTTGCATCTTTAACTCCACCAAGTTCAGTGTCGTTTAACTCGTAAACTTCAACTTTAAAGCGTTTCTTTTCGGCAAACTTTAAATACATTCTCATTACTTCCGCACCAAATAAAGCAGCTTCATCGCCACCAGCACCAGCACGAATTTCTATGATTACGTTTTTATCATCATTTTCATCTTTAGGAAGTAATAAAATTTTAATTTCATCATCTAATTTTAAAATTTTTTCTTTATTTTCTAAAATTTCCGCTTCTAAAAACTCTTTCATTTCGCCAGTTTCAATTTGAGCCATTTCTTCTGCTGCAATTAAATCTTCTTTAACTTTTTTATATTCATTGTATTTATCAACCAATGGCTCTAAATTTTTTTGTTCTTTACAAAGATTTACATACTCTTTATTATTACTTAATATATCTGGCGACACAAGTTTTTCACAAACTACATCGTATCTATCTTTAATAGATTTTAATTTTTCTAACATAAGTATTTACTCCTTTTCAAAATATATTGCTCTGTCTAAATTGTTATAATCAACAATTTTTTTTACATTTTTAAATTTGGTTTTAAATTTTTCTATCAAATGACCTTGATTATATCCTATCTCAATAATACATTTTCCATTATCTGATAAGTATTTATCAATATTTTCAAAAATTATATTATAAAATTTTAAACCATCTTGTCCACCATCTAAACTAATTATTGGATCAAAATTTTTTACTTCTATATTTAATTTTTCTATATTCTCAGTTTCTATATATGGTGGATTACAAATAATTAAATCATATTTATCTTTAATATTTTCAAACATATTAGTCTTTATCAATTTAAAGTCAACATTGTGTTTTATACAATTTTTTTTGCAAACTCTTAATGCTTTATTGCTGATATCTGCAAGCGATAAATTAATTTCTGGTTTTTCTTTTTTTATTGTTATTCCAAGACAACCAGAACCGGCACACAAATCTAAAACATTTTTAAATGATTTATTTAAAATATACTCTATTAAAACCTCACTATCAAATCTTGGAGTTAAAACATGATTATTTACAAAAAACTCACGTTTATAAAAATAAGCTTTCTTGTAAATTTTTTGTATAGGCATATTTGTTTTTAAATGTTTTAAAATAATTTTTTTAAGTTTTTTATATTCTTTTTCACTAAAATTATAAAATTTAACCTCTAAATTTGTTTTATTTAAAAAATAACTTAAAAAATAATCTATCTCAAAAATGTTTTTATTATTAAATTTTTCGTATAATATAATTAATTCTTGTTTTATATTCTTATATTCCATAATTAAAAATAAAAACACAGCTTAGGCTGTGTTTATAATGCATCTAGCAAAAATCTACCGAAAAACATTCACTACGTATTTAGCACTATTTAACAGCCAAACTATGTTAGTAAATACCTTTTTCTATTCCATGTTAAATTTTTTCTTAAATTTATCTACTCTACCACTTGAGTCAACCATTTTTCTTTTACCAGTATAAAAAGGATGACATTTATTACAAATTTCAACTCTAATTGTATCACCATTTACAGTTGATTTACTTTTGAAAGTTTCGCCACAAGCACAAACTACGTCTACTTCGTGATAGTTTGGATGAATACCGTTTTTCATACTACACCTCTTTTTCTTATAATACGTTTTATTATATAATAAACAAAACTTAAAGTCAACACTTTTTAATTTATTTTTTTACTTTTTGATTTTATTGCTTAATTTTTAACTTAAAAAAAGATAAAACAAAACCTTAAAATTTATAAATATTGTTTTATGTTATAAATATCCCCTGCTCCAACAAACAATACAATACAATTAATTTTGGCATATTTTTTTAAGTGTTTAATTATTTTAGAAAAAGAATTATAATAATATACATTATAATTTTTCTTCAATTTATTATAAATATCTTTACTTTGTCCGCCTTTAATCTTCTTTTCTCTTGCGTGATAAGTTTTATAAAAAATTGTTTGATAAGTGTTTTTAAAAGATTGTAAAAAATCATCAAAATATTTTTTGGTTCTAGAATAAGTATGAGGTTGAAAAACACAAATAACTGGTTTGTTAAAAATTTTTACTTCCTCTAATAATTTTTTAATTTCTGTAGGATGATGAGCATAATCAAAATATATTTTCCCTTCAAGTTTTTTTGAATCAAACTGTTCAAAACGTCTTTTTAAACCTTTAAAGTTATATAAACTACTTTTAATAATGTTTTTATCTATGTTAAAAAAATCTGCTACACAAATACTTGCTAAAGCATTTAAAATGTTGTGTTTTCCGAAAATATTTAATATAAATTTTTCGTAAAAAACATTATTTTTAAAAACAATAAAGCTATAACCACCATTAGATAAATTTTTAATTTTTCTTACACTAAAAAGTGCATTTTTGAAATTAAAAGTTAATTTGTTATTATTTATTATATAGTTTTCATAATCACTATTTATAACAATATTATTACAAATTGATGCAAAATTATTAAAAGCAATTTTAATTTCATCTAAATTTTTATAACAGTCTGGGTGGTCTTCTTCTATATTTAATATTACACCAAGTGTACTTTTAAAATCTAAAAAAGATTTTTTATATTCACATGCTTCATTTATAAAAAAATTATTTTTGCCAACTAAAAAATTAGAATTTAAATTAACACTTTCTGCCCCTATATGAACTGTAGGGTTTAACTTTGCATTAAAAAAAATTTCACTAATCATACTAGTTGTTGTACTTTTTCCATGTGTTCCACTTATTGAAATTACATTTTTATAAAACGATAATAATTCTTTAATAAACTTATTTCTTTCTAAGCAATAAATATTTTGAATTCTTGCATATTTTAACTCTTTATTTTCTTCTTTTATAGCTCCAGAATAAACCACTAAATCGGGCTGAAATTTTTTAATGTTTTTTGCTTGCTGATTATAAATAACTTTTATATTTTCTTTTTCTAGTTTTTGGGTGATTTCACTTTTAACTATATCACTTCCGCTTATATTAAATCCGTGATTTTTCATAATACAAGCTAAAGCACTCATACTAATTCCGCCAATACCTATAAAATAAATTTTATTAATATTATTAAAAAATGACAAATTTTTCATAAATATTTATATGAAATAAATATATATTTTAGTTAAAAATAAAAAAGTTATTAAAATTGTTTGGAAAAATTTAGTAAATTGTTTAAAATTATATTATTAAAAGGAGAAAAAATTATGCTAAACATTACAGACATTAGAGTTAGATTAATTAAAAAGGAAGATTTAAAATTAAAAGCAGTTGTAGATATTACAATTGATGGTTGCTTTGTTGTTCACGAAGTAAAAGTTGTTCAAGGGCCTGAAAAATTATATATTTCTATGCCTAACAGAAAAGCTCCAAATGGAGATTATAAAGATATTGCTCATCCTCTTGATACTGAAACAAGAACAATGCTTGAAAGCAAAGTTTTAGAAGCTTATGAAAAAGCTTTAAAAGAAGATGCTGAATAATTTATAAAATCGGTGCAAATAATTTTGAAAATGAAATTGCTAATCTTTTATTGATTGGCAATTTTTTATAAAAATTTAAAGTTAATTCTTCGCTATTAGACAAATCTTCTTGAATTATATTATAATACTTTTCAGATATACTTTTATCAAAAATCATAACTGATGTTTCAAAATTTAAATAAAATGAGCGCATATCAAAATTAGAACTTCCTACCAAGAAAATGTCTTTATCTATAACCATACATTTAGAGTGCAAAAAACCTTTAAATAAATAAACTTTTATACCAACATCTATTAATAATTTTGCATAATATAGTGATACATTATAAACAAAATTTTTATCTTTTAACTTTGGTATAATTATAACAACATTTTTTCCGCTAAACTTTGTATTTTTTAACGCGTTTATAGTTTTATCATCCAAGATTAAATAAGGAGTTTGAATATAAACAGATTTTTTAGCATTGTTTATAGCATTTATTATTGACTCTCCTATTTTGCTATGAGAATAAAGTGGCGAGCTATTTAAAATTTGTGTTTTAATTTTTCCATTATTAAATAAGGGAATATTTTTTATATTAATTTTAACTTTTTTACATAAATTTAAATCATTTAAAAAAACTTTTAAAAGCTCTATTACACTTTCTCCCACTATTTTAATATGAGTATCTCGCCAAGGACTTAATTCTTTTTTTAACCCCAAATGATCATCTCTAATATTTAACCCGCCCACATATGCAATGAAATTATCAATAATTATAATTTTTCTATGATTTCTATAATTAATATCTAATTGTAAAAACTTTAATTTAAAAAAAGGCGGAAAAAATTCTAAAACTTTTATTCCAATTTTTTTCATCTCATTAAAAAATACTCTTTTTGTGTTTTTACTACCAAAACTGTCATAAATAACTACAACATCAACGCCTTTTTTTGCCTTGTATTTTAAAATATTTTTAATTTCTTTACCAATTTTATCATCAGCAAAAATATAACTTAAAATATAAATATTTTGTTTTGCATTCATTATATCTTTTTTATTTTTTCAAAAGCA
>SVIA01000003.1 GCA_015055535.1 Clostridiales bacterium | reverse complement strand
ATAAAACCTTACAAAAATCGCAATTTCGCACCAAAATTTGCGAAATAGTTATATTTTTTTAAGAATTTATGGTCCATAGTTGACAATGGCACCTGCTGCTATGAGTACGTTAATCGCTCATTTTACGGAAACTAATACAAAACCTGAAGATTATGATTTAATTGTAACTGGAGATTTAGGAAAACTGGGAAGTGAAATATTGCTTGATTTAATGGAAAAAGAAGGTTATAAACTAGGAGAAAATTATAATGATTGTGGTCAAATGATTTTTTCTAAAAATCAAAGAGTTTTTCAAGGTGGAAGTGGTGCGGGTTGTAGCGCAAGTGTTTTAAATTCTTATATTTTGGCAAAATTAAAGCAAGGTGAACTAAAAAAGGTTCTTTTTTGCGCTACTGGAGCATTACTTAGCACGCTTTCTAGCCAGCAAGGAGAAAGTATACCAGGAATTTGCCATGCAATTGTTATTGAAAAGGAGGACAGTTAAAATGTTATTAACCTATCTTCAAGTGTTTTTAGTGGGTGGTTTTATTTGCTTTTTAGCCCAAATTTTAATTATTAAAACAAATATGACATCTTCTAGAATATTAGTACTTTTTTTAGTAATTGGAATAATTTTAGAAGGATTAGATTTATATGACCCCATTGTAGAATTTGGAAAAGCCGGAGCAACTGTTCCAATAGTTGGCTTTGGAAGAACTCTTGCTAAAGGTGTAATTAATCAAGTTACTTCTAGTGGAATTTTAGGGGTTTTTTCTGGCGGTTTAGCATCAACTGCAACCGGTATTGGAGCAGCAGTATTTTTTAGTTTTATTTTTGCTTTAATTTTTAATAGTCATACTAAAAAATCATAATTTTACGCATTTGCACAGTACTGTGCATAGTACTGTGCAAATATATTAAAAATTATCATATTGTTTTTTTTAATGCGATTATTTGACGGTTTTTTTAGTTATTAAAATATAACTGATTTAATAATGCATATAACATGGGTAATTTTATTTAAAAATGACGCATAAATTATTGTAATGGCAAGAATAAAATGTAAAAATGAAAAAAATAAAAGAAAAAAAATTATTATAATTTCTTTAATTATAGTTTTTATTAATATTCTATTTTTCTTTTTTGGGACAAACATAAATAGTGTTGTATATAGCTATTCAGAAAGCAAAATAAGAGCTCTTTCTATAAAAGCTGTTAATAATGCAGTTTCCGAACTTGTACATAATAAAAATATTTACGATAATTTAATTAATATTACAACAGATAATCAGGGTAGCATTGTATTAATTCAAGCTAATGCTATACAAATTAATATGCTTACCAAAGATTTAATAAAAACAAGTCAGATTAAACTTGAAAAAATGGGTATAGATGGAATAGATATTCCATTAGGAACATTTACTGGAATTACATTACTTTCTGGTAAAGGCCCAGAAATAAACATTAAATTGATACCCGTCGGAGATGTAAGTTGTAATTTTGTAAGCGAATTCATTGATGCCGGAATTAACCAAACCTTACACAAATTATATGTTACAATAGATACAAACGTTAATATTATTTTACCATTAAAAAACAATAATGTAAAAACAACCACAAATATACTTATTTGTGAAAGTGTTATTGTAGGAAAAATTCCAGAAGTTTATTTAAATTCAAATAAACTTGATAATTTATTAAATTTAATCCCATAATAGTTGAAAATTATTTAAAAAAAAGTTATAATATAACTATGATTTTTTTAGACAATGCTTCAACAACTAAACCAGATAAAGATATTTTAGAAAATTTTATAAAATATCAAGATGATTTTTTTAATCCTGGTGCATTATACAAAACAAGTGTATTAATTAACCAAAAAATTGATGGTATAAGAGAAAATATTGTCAATTTGTTAAATGGAAATACACTTGGTTCTTTCATATTTACATCTACTAGTACAGAAGCAAATAACATTATAATAAACAGCTCAGTATCAAATAACAAAAACGAAGAATTTATATTTTCAAGTCTTGAACATCCTAGCGTATATAATTATGCTCAACATTTAATATCAAATGGTCGCAAAGTACATTTTGTCAAAACACTTGAAAGTGGGGAAATAGATAAAAATCACTTATATTCACTTATAAATTCTAACACCAAACTAGTTTCTATTATACATGTTTCAAATGAGACTGGAGCAATAAATAATGTTAATGAAATTGCTACTAAAATTAAAGAATTAAATTCTAAAACTTTAGTTCATGCCGATGGCGTACAAGCATTAGGAAAAATTAATGTAAATGTTAGTAATTTAGACTATTATACAATTAGTAGTCACAAAATTCATGGCTTAAAAGGTATTGCGGGCTTTTATACTAAAAATTTAAAACTTTTAAAACCTTATAATTTGGGTGGTGGACAAGAGTTTAATATAAGAAGTGGAACTACTAATGCTCCAATGATATTTTCTTTTTATGACACAATTAAAAAAGCTATAGAAAATCAAAAAAATAATTATAATTATATAAAAAGTTTAAACTTGTTTTTAAGAGATAATTTGCAACTAATTGATGATATTGTAATTAATTCAGATTTAAATAATTCACCTTTTGTGTTAAGTATTTCCGTTTTAGGATTAAATGCAGAAACTATATTAAATGCATTAAGCGAAAAAAAAATTTATGTGGGTCTTGGAAGTGCTTGTTCAAGTAAAAAAAGTGGAAATAGAGTGCTAGAAAGTATGAATAAAAGCAAAGCAGAAATTTTAGGAAACTTAAGAATAAGCTTTTCAAAAAATAACACAAAAGAAGAAATTAATGAATTTATAAACGCACTTAAAGAAGTAGTTGAAAATTTAAGAGAAAAACTAAAGTAGGAAATAATATGAAAAAAGTTATATTAATTAGATATTCAGAAATACATTTAAAAGGAAACAATAAACGTTTTTTTGAAAAATTATTACTAACAAATATTAAAGAAGCTTTAAAAGATATTACTTGTAATATCTCTTTTTCACATACAAGATATTTAGTCACAGATTTTGAAGAAGAAAAACTTAACGAAATTTTAAGTTTATTATTAACAGTTTTTGGAATACACTCTTTAAGTGTAGCCGATGAAATTGAAACAAGTGTAGAAAATATCGAAAATTATTTTAAAAACTTTAAATTAAGCAATACAACTTTTAGAGTAAGCGTTAATAGAGCAGATAAAAGTTTTCCTATAAATTCTACCGAATTTTCTAAGCAAATCGGTTCAATTATATTTGAAAATAATGAAAATTTAACGGTAGATTTACATAATTATAAAAATGAAATCTCTATAGATATTAGAGAAACTGGAAAAACTTATATTTTTACAAAAAATATAAAAGCTTTAAACGGCATGCCTGTTGGTAGCGCTGGAAAAGGATTACTTTTATTATCTGGAGGCTTAGATAGCCCTGTTGCTGGCTATAAAATCGCTCAAAGAGGTATGATTGTAGATGGATTACACTTTCACAGTTTTCCATATACTAGCGAAAACGCAAAAAATAAAGTAATTAAACTTGCAAAATTAATTAAACCTTATACTCATTTAAAAAAATTATTTGTAGTATCTTTTACAAAAATACAAGAAGAAATTCACAAAAACTGTGATGGTGATTTTATGATTACTTTAATGCGTAGAATTATGATGAGAATAGCAGAAAGATTATGTGAAAAATATGAGTATAAAACAATAATTACTGGCGAGTGTTTAGGACAAGTTGCGAGTCAAACGATAGAAAGTTTAACAAGTACAAATTTAGTTTTAGAAAAAATTCCAGTTTTACGACCACTTATTGCTTTCGATAAAGACGAAACAATTGAAATTGCCCATAAAATTAATACTTATGAAACTTCAATTTTACCTTTCGAAGATTGTTGTACAGTATTTTTACCTAAAAATCCAGTAATAAAACCTAAGATAGACAAAGTTTTGTTAGAAGAAAGCAAATTGAATATAGAAGAATTAATTAATGATGCAATTAAAAATTTAGAGGTAGTAGAAGTTTAATGAAATATACTTATGTATCAACTTATATCAACGGATTTAAAGATGTTATAGTTGAATTATTACCAAAATTTGTTAATGATGCCAAAATAATTGAGCATTATGATGGTCTTATAATTTATGAGACAAATAATAAAGAGTGTGTAAAAAAATTACCATTTTTTAATAATTCTTATTTATTACTAGGCCTTTTAAAAACCGATAAAAGTGACAGCTTTAACACTTCTTTAAAACAATGTATATTAAATTTAAAACTTAACTTTCAAAATATAAAAGAAAATTTAAATTTAAACAAATATAAAACCTTTAAAATTATTGCAACAGATAGAAACAAACCAACATCTATTGACTACAATTTTGTAAAACCAATTGAAGATAAAATTAAAAAAGAATTAAAATTAAATATAGGAATAAAACAGCACGATTTAGATTTTATATTTAATAAAAGAGATAATGGTTTAATTTTGTTTATGTTAAAACTAACATATAATAGAGTGACTGAAAAAACACTTCAAAAGGGAAGTTTAAGGCCAGAATTGGCGTATTTTCTTTCGTATTTAACTGAAATAAAATCAACAGATATTATAATGGATCCTTTTTGTGGAACCGCAGCAATTTCTAGACAAATTTTAAAATATTTTAAATATAATATGATATTTTTAAGTGATAACAATGAAGAAAAAATTCAAAAACTTAAAAATGAGTATAAGAAAAATAATAAAAATTTATTTATTAAGACTAGAAATGCATTGAATTTAGATTATTTTAATGATGGTTTTATTAATAAAATAATAACCGATCCGCCTTGGAATGAATATAATAAAACTGATGAAAATTACAAATTGTTTTATTTCAACATGTTAAAAGAATTCTATAGAATATTATCTATTGGTGGAATTGCTGTTATTTTAATGGGAAATAGCACTGGTGAATTTGAACAATCTTTAAAAGACTTTAAGTTGTTTAACATAGTAAATAAATACAATATTTTAGTTAATGGCAAAAAAGCTAAAGTATATAAATTAATAAAAATTTAATATTGAAAAAAAGTTGATTAAAATTAATTGACTTTTTTTTTATATTTTATTACTATAAATTATATATGAATTTTACAATTAGTTTGTTTGTATATAAATTTATTAAAGGAGAGATAGAATAATGGTTAATATATCTATTCTGTCTGCTTCTATCTTTAGTGTAGGCATTGGCCCAATTTTAGCATGGCTTGGCATTGGTCTTGCTGCTGGTATTACATCTGGTGCTATTTTAATGAAAATAGTGCTAGAATCAAAACTTAAAAAAGCAAAATCCACTGCTAGCAAAATTATCGAAAACGCTTATAGCGAAGCTAAAAATATAAGCAAAGAAGCAATACTTGAAGCTAAAGAAGAAACACACAGATTAAAAACCGAAACCGACCAAGAGGTTAGAGAAAGAAGACTTGAAGTTCAAAAATTAGAAGAGAAAATCTATGCAAAAGAAGAATTCTTAAATAAAAAAGAAGAACAATTAGATATAAAATCAGAAAATTTAGAACAAGGTAAAAAAGAAATTGAAGAAAAACTTAAAGATTTAGATGTTACTAAAAAAGAATTAGAATTAAGCAAATTAAGTATTACTAAAGAATTAGAAAAAGTTTCTAATTTAAGCAAAGAAGAAGCAAAAAATATGCTTATCAATTCTTTAACTGAAGAAGCTAAAAAATCTGCTGCTAAAACAGTTAGAGATATTGAAGAAGAAGCAAAAGAAACTGCTAATAAAAAAGCACAAAATTTAATTGCTATGGCTATTCAAAGATGTGCAGCAGATCATACAAGCGAAGTTACTGTTACTTCTGTAACACTACCTAATGAAGAAATTAAAGGAAGAATTATTGGTAGAGAAGGAAGAAACATAAAAGCATTAGAAAACGCAACAGGTGTTGATTTAATTATTGACGATACTCCTGAAAACATTGTTCTTTCTGGTTTTGATCCAGTTAGAAGAGAAGTTGCTAGATTATCTTTAGAAAAATTAATGATGGATGGCAGAATTCATCCAACAAGAATTGAAGAAGTTGTAGAAAAAGTTAAGAGAGATATAGACCAAACTATTAAAGAAGCTGGAGAAAACGCTGTTTTTGAAGCAGATGTAAATGGTCTTCATCCTGAAATTGTAAAAACACTTGGAAGATTAAAATATCGTACAAGTTATGGCCAAAATGTATTAAAACATAGTCAAGAAGTTTGCTATATAGCAGGGCTATTAGCAGCAGAAATCGGTGCTGATATTAAGCTTGCTAAAAGAGGCGGCTTACTTCACGATTTAGGTAAAGCAATTGACCACGAAACAGAAGGTACACACGTATCAATTGGTGTAAATTTGGCTAGAAAATATAAAGAAAATGAAAATGTTATAAATTGTATAGAAGCACACCATGGTGATGTTGAATTTAAGTGTATTGAAGCAGTTTTGGTGCAAGCAGCAGATGCTATAAGTTCATCTAGACCAGGAGCAAGAAGAGAAAGTATTGAAAACTACATTAAAAGACTAGAACAATTAGAAACAATTGCAGATAGTTTTAAAGGTGTAGATAAATCATATGCTATAAGCGCCGGTAGAGAAGTTAGAGTTATTGTTAAACCAGAAGAAATTACTGATGATGAAGCTATGTTCCTTGCTAAAGATATTGCTAAAAAGATTGAAGAGGAAATGGAATATCCTGGTCAAATTAAAGTTAACGTAATTAGAGAAAATCGTGCAATTGAATATGCAAAATAAATTTTTAAAGACTACAAAATTTTGTAGTCTTTTTTATTAAATTTTAATTAATAAATTTTAAAAACTTTTAATTTTTGTTTGACTTATTGTTTTGTGTTATGATATAATATATATGTTTAAAAATTATTTTATATAATTAAAGGTGCTTTTAGCATCTTTTTTTTATTTAACTAAACTTCACTTACGCTTGACAAATAATCTTTATTATTTTATTATTTAAGTATGATACATATATTAAGATTAAATAATGATCCATTTATAAGCATTAAAAATGGAATTAAAACTGTTGAAATGCGCCTTTTTGATGAAAAAAGACAATTAATTAAAGTTAATGATAGTATTATATTTATAAATCGTACAACTAACGAACGTATATTTGTAAAAGTTGTAGATTTAATAAAATTTGATAGTTTTAAAAAACTTTATGAAAGTTTTAATAAAATTGAACTTGGTTATAAAGAAAATGAAAGCGCTGACCCATTAGATATGGAAAAATATTACAACCAAGCAGAACAAGAAAAATATGGTGTTTTAGCAATAAAAATCACTTTAATGTCTGAATTTTTAAATATAGACTTATATACTGATGGAGCTTGCAGTGGAAATCCTGGTCCTGGCGGTTGGGGGTATGTATTATTATGTAAAGAAAAAGAAAAATATAAAGAAATGAGTGGTTATAATGAAAGTACAACAAACAATCAAATGGAATTAACAGCTGTAATAGAGGGGATAAAAGCTATTAAAAAACCTTGTTGTCTTACAATTTATACTGATAGTGCATATGTTCATAGTGCTTTCACTCAAGGATGGATTAATACTTGGCAATTAAACGGCTTTAAAAACTCACAAAAAAAAGAGGTTGCCAATAAAGAATTTTGGTTAGAACTTATAGATTTAATATCTTTACACAAAACAGTAAACTGGGTTAAAGTAAAAGGACATACCGATAATTACTATAATAACCTTTGCGACAAACTTGCAACCGATGAAATAAAAATGCATAAGCCTGTTATATAAACTACTAATATTTGATTATTACTTTTAATATAAAAAGACATTCTATAATTGAATGTCTTTTATTTTTATTTTTTTATTACTTTATTCTCTAATTTAGTTTGCATTTCTGTATGCATTTTAATTGCTTGTTTTACATCTTTAACTGGCGCTTCAGTTTTAGGGTAAAAGCCTTTTTCATTCATAACTTTAAAAAGTTTTAAATCGTGTTTAGATGCAACGCTATGAAGTTCACTAAATAAATCTCTTAAACTCTGATTTGAACACTCTAAACCAAATTGGCAATACATATGCATTATATATTTTTCAGCTATTAATGCGTCTTGTAAAATTTCTTGCTGTGTTAATTCCATTATTTTTTACCCCCTTCTTTAGCATTAGTTTCTAAATAATTCAATAATTTTGTATGGCTATCTAAATGTTTTACTGCCATTTCTTTAAACATATTCTTTAAACTTCTATCTGTTTCATTTTCATAAAACATATACATTTTAGTTGCAATCCAGTTTTCAAATGTCATTAATTCGTTTAAAGCCATTATGTCTTTAGTTGTTATTTCTTTTTTCATAATATCCTCCAAACTTAGTATTTACTAAAAACCAAATTATAAACCATTCACGATATATATTTTATAAACTTTATATAAATAAATTTATTTGACACAATTACTTGACAAAATAAATAAATTTAAATATAATTAATATGTTTTTATTTTTAATAAAGGCGAATAGCTCAGTTGGAACAAAGTGGAGCACGTCCTGTGGACGAATAAGCGAACACGAAAGTTCTTGCTTTAACGAGCATTAGGAAAACTTGTTTTGACGCAATGCGACATTAAAACAAGAGGAAGACCTTGGGTCTACTAACTGAGCAAAATTAAAATTGATAATTAAAATAAAGGCGAATAGCTCAGTTGGTAGAGTCGCGGTCTCCAAAACCGTTGGTCGTGGGTTCGAGTCCTACTTCGCCTGCCAAGTAAAACAGCCGTTTTAGGCTGTTTTTTAATACTTGGCCTTGTTGGACTCGATATTGCTTCGCAATTATGCATGCCATTGCATACCCACGACAATTCGCGGGTTCGTGAATAAATCCTACTTCGCCTTTAGGTAAAACAGCCGTTTTAGGCTGTTTTTTATTTTAAATATAAATTAAATTTACTTTTATTAAAAAATATGTTAATATAAAAATATGAATAAAATAAAAATTAAATTTGCCAAAAAAAGCGACAGTGAAGAATTAGCAAAACTTAGCCAATTGTTTTTTGAAGAGGGTTCTTGCAATGGTATTGTAGCTGATAACAAAGAACATTTTGAAAATAAAAATATTATTATAGCCTTGTTAAATAACAAAATAATAGGATATTGTTATGGCGAAATAAATATAGAAACAAAAAAACGTGCTTTTTCTAATAAAGATGATAAATTCTATAGTTTAGAAGAGATTTTTGTAATTCCTGAATATAGAAATTTAAATATCGGACAAAAACTTTTTGAATTTGCTGAAAATTATGCAAAAGAAAAGGGTTGTAAAACAATACAACTAAACGCAGTTTCTAAAGATTATCAAAAATTATTATCTTTTTATATAGAAAAATTAAATATGAATTTTTGGAGTGCTTATTTATTTAAAAAAATATAAATTAAAATTTAAATAAAAAAATTCACATTATTTATTATTATGTTATAAAAAATTAGGAGAAAAATATGAAAGTAAAAGAAAAAATTAAAAAGTATAGTCAAGAACAATTATTAAAGTTTGAAGATGAATTAAAAAAAGAACAAAAAGAAAAATTATATAATCAAATTAACGAACTTGATTTTTCTTATCTTGATGAATTAAAAAATAATCAAACTATTGATAAAGGCAAAATTACTCCCATTAAAGCAATGACTATTAATGAAATTGAAAAAAATAAATCAAAATATGAAGAAATTGGCATAAAAGCTTTACAAAATTATGAAGTTGGAACATTACTTCTTGCTGGTGGAATGGGTACTAGACTTGGTTCTGATAACCCTAAGGGTATGTATAATATTGGAAAAACTAAAGATGTGTTTATTTTTCAAAGATTATTTGAAAATCTTTTAGATGTTGTTAAAAAATGCGGAAAATATATACCTTTCTTTATTATGACAAGCGAGAAAAACCATAAAGTAACTACCGAATTTTTGGAAGGAAAAAACTATTTTGGTTATGATAAAAACTTTGTTAAATTCTTTGTTCAAGAAATGGCTCCTTGTGTAGATTTAAAAGGAAAAATTCTTTTAGAAAGCAAAGATAGAATAGCTACC
This sequence comes from Clostridiales bacterium, assembly GCA_015055535.1. GTDB lineage: Bacteria > Bacillota > Clostridia > Christensenellales > UBA1242 > UBA7868. Next base: position 72,820 of record SVIA01000003.1, on the reverse strand, counting down.
TCTCCAAATGGAAATGGTGGATGGTTTAACTCTTTATTAAATAATATTGAAGCAAAAGAAATGCTTGAAAAATATAATATAAAATGGTTAAATGTTTTTAGTGTTGATAATGTACTACAAAAAATAGCTGATCCTATATTTGTTGGCGCGACTATTAATGGAAATTTTGAAGTTAGCTCTAAAGTTATTAGAAAAGTAGATCCTTTTGAAAAAGTTGGTGTAATGTGTAATAAAAATGGTAAGCCTTCAATTGTTGAATATATAGATTTAACCAATGAAATGGCAGTAGAAACCGATGAAAATGGAGAAAGAGTATATAATTTTGGCGTTGTATTAAATTATCTATTTAATGTAGATACTTTATATAAAATTAAAGATAATAAATTACCAGTTCATATTGTAACGAAAAAAGTAGAGTATATAAATGATGATGGAGTTTTAGTAAAACCTAGCGAGCCAAATGCACACAAATTTGAAATGCTTTGTGTAGATATGATAGAATATTGTAATTCTTGTTTACCTTTTGAAGTTGAAAGAAAAAAAGAATTTGCTCCTGTTAAAAATAAAACCGGTGTAGACTCAGTTGAAAGCGCACAAAATCTTTTGGAAGAAAATGGTTATAAATTATAATTTAAATACAAAAAACACATTAGTTAAAGCTAATGTGTTTTTTTGTTATTTAATATCTCTCTTTTTAAATACAATTAATGTAATAGTGTATAAAAGCATTGAGAATAAAGCAATAATTATAAATGAAGTATAGAAATTCATATTATTAGCCAAAACTTTGCTAAATACATTCGCTATAATATTATTTGAACCAGTCATAACATGAGAGCCAAAATAACCAAATAGGTTTGTATTTACAAACGGAAGATAGCTAAATATACCCAAACTTGAAGTAAACATAGTTAAAATAAATGAAGCAAAATAAATTAACATTGCAATTACAATACTTCCTGAATGAGATTTGAATAGTGTTGAAATTGAAAGGGAAAGTATCGCATAGAATATTATTTCAACTATTTTACATAAGAATAATATTATTATTAAAACAAGGGGATGAACTGATAAAACTAAATTTGAATTAAATACTAAAAGCATATTTAAACTATCTAATCCAAATAAAATGCCACCAGTAATATAAGTTACTATAAATGTTATTAATAAGAAAATTCCTCCAACTAGAATTGTTGATAAAAGTTTACTAAATAAAATTTTACCTCTTGAATATGGTCTAATAGCTAAGAGTTTCATGGTTCCACTAGCATATTCACCAGCAATCATTGTAGCACCTAAAAATACAACATAAATTATAATAATAAAACTACATAATTCTAATGCAAAATACATAAAATCGTAAACATTGGGCTCTAAATTACTAGCAGTACTTAAACTTAATGGGGCAGCGTATTCAAAAGCATATTTATTAGTGTCTAAATAAAATTTATATATATTTTTTTGTTCATTAATTGAATATTTTGTATTATATTTTTCAGCTGCAAATTGATAGAAATTTTGTATTTCAACATCATCATAAGCATTTAAAGCAGAAGAATTAATAGTTAAACGAGTAAGATTATAAGTATTGATTGATGCTTGTTGATAACGAGTAACTAACACATTAAACTCTTTTTTCTTTTCTAATGTTTTATCACTTGAATTATTTACTCTAAATTCTTCAATTTCAGTTTCAATAAGAGATAAATTTTCTTGAGATTTTGTTAAATTTTCTCTTGCAAATTCTAATGTTTCGCTTGTAGGTAAGAAGACTTTTAATTCATCTACATAATGAGTTAGTTGATTAAAAGCATCTAATTCTTCTAGCTTATTAACTGTTGCAAGATAAGTGTTATTAGCAATAAATGGTTGAGTTAATACAGAAGAAATAAATACATCATATTCAGCTTTTTGGTTTTTATTAATTAAAAAGTAATTAAAGCCATTAAACCCATTAACAGATTCACTAAATAGTGAATTAAATTCAGTTAAACCTTGTTTTACTAAATTTCTTTGATCTTCTTTATCTTTATCTAAAACGGTATTAGATCCTCCAGCCCAACTTCTAAGTATGGCAAAATCAGCCCTAATTTCAGAAATTTTTTCTTGCAGTTGAACTTTTTTACTACTAGTAGTGTTTTCAAGTTCTGCAGCATAAAATTCAATAATTGTATTTGAAGCTTCAATATATCTAGCATTTAAATATACTTTAGATAAATAGTTTGTATCAGATGAAGCCCCAAAGCTTGCCGAATACATTTGTCCAATTGTTTCACCCTTAACACTAGCCAAAACATCATCTCTTTTATTTACATTAAAAATTAAAGATGACACAGCTAATACTAGTACAAGCACAGCAGTAACAACAAATATACCTGGTTTTAAAAATATTTTCTTTAATTCGCCTTTTGTTAATTTAAAAATTCCCATAAACTTTTCCTTATAATATTTTTTGTTCTTTTCCTTTATTTACTATATCTAAGTAAATATCTTCTAAACTACGATAAATAGTATTAATTCCATATATTGAAACACCTTTTTGAGTAAGTAGAGAAGTAATATTTGGTATTTCTTCATTTGTTGTTTCAATAACAACACGATTTCCAGCACAGAAAACCGAAGAATTATTATATTTATCTAAAAGTATTTTACCAGCATAATTAGGGAAGTCCACTTTAATAGATACTTTAACACTAGAGTTTATCCCTTGTTGCAATTCTTCCATTGTTTTATTTTCTACAATTAATCCATTATCAATAATACCAATTCTATCACAAATTAATTCCATTTCAGATAAAATATGGCTTGAAATTAAAATTGAAATACCTTTTTCTTTAGCAAGTTTTCTTAAAAAAGTTCTCATTTCTTTAATTCCATTTGGATCTAAACCATTTGTTGGCTCATCTAAAATTAATAGTTTTGGATTATGTATTAAAGCTTGCGCTATACCAACTCTTTGTTTCATACCAAGAGAGTAAGTTCTTACTTTATCTCTAATACGATTTTCCATGCCAACAAAAGCAACTATTTGATCAATTTGATCACGAGTTACATTTTTATACAAAGAAGCATAATATTTTAAATTATCTAATCCACTCATATAGCCATAAAGTTCTGGATTTTCAATAATTCCACCAATATTTTTAACTGCTTTTTCAAAATCATTTTCAATATTATATCCACACACATAAACTGAGCCGCTTGTAGCTTTAGCAAGTCCTGTAATAATTTTAATAATAGTTGTTTTACCAGCGCCATTTTGACCTATTAAGCCATATATTTCGCCTCTTTTTATATCAAAAGAAACATTATTTACAGCAGCTCTTTCGCCATAAATTTTAGTAACTCCTTGAACACTTAAAACAACATTTTCTTTTCTATTTTCCAAAATTTATCCCCCAAAGTTCATTTATTATAACACACAATAATATTTTTGTAAATATCTAATTTTTAATTAGAAAACATTTTTAATTTATAAAACAATTGTTTAATAATAGGTAATAACACCAAATTAAATGCAATTAAAATTTCTAAAACCAATTTAACAATAAAGTAACTAGAGTTTAAAGCATTCATACCGTTAAATATGTTAATACAAGCAAGAATTATACTAACAACAATAAAAATTAAAGATAAATAAAATAAACTACTTTTAAAATTATAGTTTTTAAGCTCAACCTTAAATTTATCTTTTACATACGCAAGCGCAAATAGGTAAGTAGCTACTAAAGATAATAAAATTAAAACTGAAAATAAAACAATTTCAAAAATACCTAAAGCTTTATTACTATTTAGCACTACAAACGATATTATACATTCGGTAATAATAATACCAGCAAATAAAATAGCTAAAAATAAATTTAATTTGTTTGTATAAACATAGTTTGAATTTTTTATTGGCTTATTATTAATTTTTTTATATTCTCTAATATTAATTCCTTCTAAATTAACTTCTTCTTCAATTTTTGTTGCCCTTGAAATTAAAGTCTTTTTATGTACATTATTTATATATTGTTTAACATTTGGAACAGTGTTTGTTCCACTTTTTATTTCAATATCATTATTATATGTTCTGATATTAGTTTTTGGTTTTATTTGATTTGAATTAAACATTATGTTTATATCATTGTCAACATTTATTCTAGGAAGAGCAGGCTTTTCAATTTTTTCAACAGTTTCTTCCTTTTCAATAGAAACTTCAATTTCATCAATTTTTTCTTCAATATTATCTTCAACTAATAAATTTCCGAAAATATTTTTTAAATTAACTCCATTTTGTTCTGCTTTTTTATTTTCTTGAACATTTATATTTAGTTCTTCTTTTTCATCAAATTTTGTTTCAGTATTAACATTTTTTTTCAAAAGACTATCATTATTTGAATAATTAAAATTTTGTAATTCTAATTTTTCCTCTTTTTCCTCATTAATAGCAGTTTTCGCTATATTATTTTGTTCTGCTTTATTCAAAATAATGTTTGAATCATTTTCTTTATTTTGGTTTAAATATTTAGAAATATCAATTTTTTCGTTTACATTTTTAATATTTTCAGAATAAGAAGAAGGTGAGTAATTAAGTATACTTTGTTCATAATTAATTTTAGAAGTAATTTTATTATTTTTATCTTCTTGCTCGGTTTCTGTTTCATTAACATTTTCTAACAATTTATTAAATAAATTTTCTTCTTTATTATCTTCAACAGTCTTTTCATTTTCAACAGATAATTCTTTTTCAGTAAGAAAGTCTTCTTTTATTTTAATTTCATTATTAGTTTCTTCTATTTTTTCAAATTGTTCACTTTGTTTTTCTTCAGCTATTTCTTCAATTTTTTCATTATTTTCTAAAGTATTAACAGTATTAGCATCTTGAACAGTAAAGCTAGAAAAATTCATATCAAAAATACTTTGTTGATTAGGACTTACTTCAATTTGAAATGGATTTTTCTTAACTTCAGGCTTATTATTCTTTTGTTCATCGATTATATTTTCTGAATTATTATTAATATTCTCATTTAAAATTATTTCTTGTTGTTTTTGTATATTATTATCTTGATTTATATTAATATTACTAACTTGTTCAGAGTTTTCTAAATTATTTATACTAGCAATATTTTGATTATAATTATTTTTAGTTTTATAATCATTAAAAATTTCAATCATAAATGTTTTAGAATCATCCCAAGTAAAATTACTGTTTTTTAATTTTTCTAAACCAGCCTCAGTAATAGAGTAGTAATGTCTTCTCATTCCAAGTTCGCCATCTTTCCAATAAGACGTAATAAAACCAGCAGCTTCTAATCTTTTTAAACCACTATATAAACTAGCTTCTTTCAAAAAGTATCGTCCCTTGCTTTTTATTTCTATTTCTTTATTTATTTCATAACCATATTTATCACCACTTTGAAGGGCTTTTAATAAAATATTTGGAACACTTCCACGACTTTCGCCACTTGCAATACTACTTTTCATTTGTACTCCTTATTATAATTATTATAAATAATTATAAAAATTTTGTCAATATATACTATGCATTTTTTTGCATAGTATATAATTTATTTTAATTTTTATTAAAAATGTGTTAAAATTGTAATATGATTAAACCAGATAAAGTAATTTTAAGTAATAGAAAGAGTTTAGCACTTAAAATAGATAAAACAGGAAAGTTAATTGTGCTTGCTCCAAAAAATATGAGTTTAGAAAAAATATTTAAGTTTATTAGTGAAAAAGAAAAGTGGATTATAGCAAAACAAACTCAAATAAAGTCTACATTAACACTAAATAGTAATTTAATAAACTATGAAGAAGTTTTGTTTCTAGGAAAGAAATATCCCGTTGTTTATGTAAAAAATAATAAGGAAATAATACTTACTGAAAATGCTTTATGTTTGCCTAGTAAAATGGGTTTTTCAACAAATAGGTTAATACTAAACTTAAAACAATGGTATATAAAAAATGCCGAAACAATATTAATAAAACGAGCTAATGATCTTTTAAAACATATGAATTTAAGCGTAAAAAGCCTATCTATTATAAACAGCAAGGCAAAATGGGGAATGTGTGATAGTAATAAAAATATTTTTTTAAATTATAAACTATTATTTTTATCTCATGATTTAATAGATTACGTAATAGTTCATGAAATTACACATTTAGTTGAAATGAACCATAGCAAAAACTTTTATTTAGAATTAGCAAGAGTATTACCAAAATATAAAACTTTACAAACTAAATTAAAACAGTGTGGATTTTTATTAAATCTACTCACAGAATAATCAAAAATTTTATAATTTAAATGTTTAACACACAATTTAAAGAACTTTATTTTGTGTGTTTTTTAATTTAATATAAATTTTATAAAAGAGTAGAGTAAAGAAAATAAAAAAGTTTGAAATAAAAATCTATTCGCAAAATACAGATTTTGCGAATAGATTGGTACATATTTAAATCGTTTTTCAATTATTTGATTAATTTTTATGTTTTTTAATAAACAAATAATATTTATTATAAGTTAATATTTATTAAGTTTATATATAAAAAATTTATTTTAAAAGTTGCATAGTATTATTTAACCATTTAAAATTTTATCTAAATTATTAATAAAAGTTTTACAATTAGTAAAAAAGTTGTCAATATCTATTGTTGTTATTGCTGGTTTTACTTTTAAACGATATTTATCATTAATAAGCAATTTATCATCAGCTGTTTTTAACTCATAAACATTAGAATTTAATAAATAACTAAATACCAATATAAAACTATCAATGATATGATCATTATCAAATAATTCATTGGGTACATTATATAGTAAATTTTCATAAAAATACAAAATATTACTGCATTTAGACTTAAGTTTTCTAATTAGCATCAATTCTAATTCTGTAATTTTAAAAAATTTAATAACATTAAAGAATTTACCATTGGTTTGTTCATTTTTTTGCAATAAATTTTTTGTAAGTTTTTCAAAATTTAAACTATAATCTTTACTTTTTATAACAAAATTATAATCTTCTTTATTAAAATTAGAATTTACAAAAAAGATGAAAAAAGAATAATTTAATAATTTTAATGCAATACAGTTTTTTCTTAAATAGGTTTTAGAATTTTTCAATTTTATTGTTAACTCATCATGCAATAATTTAGATAACTCAGAAATTGTTGGCACAATTGTTTTATTTAGATTAAAAACATCTGAAGTTAATTTTGTTATTGACCCTTTATTTGCTCTTGTTTCACTATATTTATAATCATCTTCTTTTGTATTATATTCTATCATAATATTTACAGAACTATAATCCATATAATTACTATTTAATGAATAATCGCCTATCAAATTTAAGTTAAAACCTACTGTATAATTAGTTTTTTCAATTATTTTATTTAAAAATTCAATCAAAAAATTATTTAGTTTTTCTAAAACTAAAGGAAATTTTTCATTAAAATCTTCATCATTAAGTACAAATTCATCAATTAATAATTTAGTCTCTAAATCCATTTATTTAACCTTTTCTAATTTTTCCAAATTACCCATATAAGGTCTTAATGCTTCAGGAATATATACTGAACCATCTTCATTTAAATTGTTTTCTAAAAATGCTATTAAAGCTCTTGTTGAAGCTAAAACTGTATTATTTAAAGTATGTGGATAATAATTTCCTTTTTCACCTTTAACCCTAATTCCAAGACGACGTGATTGCGCATCAGATAAATTAGAACAAGATGCAACTTCAAAATATTTTTGTTGTCTTGGACTCCAGGCTTCAACATCGCAACTTTTAACTTTTAAATCAGCCAAATCTCCACTACAACACTCTAAAGTTCTTACCGGAATATTTAAATTTCTAAAAATTTCAACAGTATATTGCCACATTTTATTATACCAATTCATACTATCTTCAGGATTACAAATAACAATCATTTCTTGTTTTTCAAACTGATGAACTCTATATATTCCCCTTTCTTCTAAACCATGAGCACCTACTTCTTTTCTAAAACAAGGACTATAAGATGTCATTGTAATAGGTAATTCTTGAGGTTTTAAAATAGTATCTTTAAATTTTCCAATCATACTATGTTCGCTAGTTCCTATTAAATATAAATCTTCTCCTTCAATTTTATACATCATTGCATTCATTTCAGAAAAACTCATTACTCCATTAACAACATCACTTCTAATCATAAATGGAGGAATTGCATAAATAAAGTTCTTATTAATCATATAATCTCTAGCATAGTTTATCATAGCTGTAACTAAACGAGCTGGATTTCCCATTAAATAATAAAATCCATTTCCGCTTGTTTTTCCAGCGCTATCTTTATCAAGACCGCCTAAAGAATATAAAATATCAGCATGATAAGGAATTTCAAAACTTGGAACTTTATTTTCTCCAAATTTTTCATTTTCTACATTTTCACTATCATCTTTACCAACAGGAATGCTACTATCAATAATGTTAGGAATAACCATCATTATTTTTTTAATTTTTTCATCAATTTCTAATTGTTCTTTTTCAACATTTTCTATTTCAAGATTTATTTTAGCTACTTCTTGTTTTAATAAATTTGCTTTTTCTATTTCTTTATTTTTCATAAAGTTACCAATTTCAGTGCTTTTAGACTTTCTTTGGCTTCTTAAATCATCACCTTTTTGTTTTAAGGCACGATTTTGCTTATCTAGCTGTACTACTTCATCAACTAAAGGAAGTTTTTCATTTTGAAATTTCTTTTTAATATTTTCTTTAACAACTTCTGGGTTTGTCCTAATTATTTCAATATCTATCATTTATCTTTCTCCCACAATTATTTATTTAGTATTTGTATATATAGTAAAATTTATAAACAATTTTGTCAAATGATTATGACTTTTTTATATATTTTATTTTGAAAGTTAAACAATTTTTGTTTGCATAGTACTATGCATAGTACTGTGCAATAGTTAAATTTTTTGTTTTTTATTTTACTTTTATTTAAAATAATGATATAATTACATTATGAGTAATTATTTTACAGATAGAAATAATAAAAATGCCGTCCTTTTAAAAAAAATTAAAAGCGAACTTCCTTTTTTTTGTGAAGAATTTTTTCTTGGAATTGATAGTAAAACAAGTATGTTAACAAAAGTTAATTACGCTAGAGATTTAAAGGTATTCTTTTCTTTTTTAGTTAAAGAAATTTATGAATTTAACAATAAAAAAATAAAAGAATTAACACTTGCCGACTTAAACAAATTAACAGCAACTCATTTAGAGCTATATTTAGATTATTTAACTTATTATGTAGACGATAATAATCAATCTCATTCTAACACAAACAAAACAAAAGCAAGAAAACTATCTAGTTTAAGAACTTTCTTTGCTTATTTATATAAAAAAGATAGGATTTTAGAAAATGTTTCAACAAAAGTTGATATTCCCAAAATTAATGAGAAAGAAATAATAAGATTAGATATAAATGAAGTAGTAAACATTTTAAATTTAGCCGAAACTGGCGAAGGTTTTACAAAAAATCAACGAGCTTTTTTTGAAAAAACAAAAGAACGTGATTTTGCAATGCTAAGTCTTTTTTTAGGAACAGGTATTCGTATAAGCGAACTTGTAGGATTAAATATAAATGACTTTAATTTTGAAGATAATAGCTTTGTAGTCACAAGAAAAGGTGGAAATCGAATGATTCTTTTCTATTCAGAAGAAGTTAAAGACGCTCTTATTAAATATTTAAATTTTAAAAAAGAAAAAAATAAAGAATTAGAAGAAGATGATCCTTTCTTTACTTCCCTTCAAAATAAAAGAATTAATGTTAGAAGTGTAGAAAATTTGGTAAAAAAATATGCCAAAATAATAACACCTTTAAAGAAAATTACACCACACAAACTTCGATCTACTTTTGGTACAAATTTATACAACGAAACAAAAGATATTTATGTTGTAGCAGAAGTTTTAGGTCATAAAGATGTAAATACAACCAAAAAACATTACGCAGCAACCAGTGAAAACACAAGAAGAAATGCATTGACTGGAGTAAAATTAAGAAAAGATGATGATTAATCACAAACAAAAAAGCGTTTTATTAACGCTTTTTTTGTTATAATTTAATAATCACATTTTATTATAATATATATAAAATTAAATATTAAAATTTTCTAATATCTTTTTAAAACCATCTTTAAAAGTTTGTTTTTCTATATTTTCGCTAGCCACAATATTCACTTCTCCAACTACATTTCCTTCTTTAATTATATAGCATTTTCCTATTATTTCTCTAGCTTTTATTGGCGCTTTTAACTTTTTATTTAATTCAATTTTAGTATCACAATCAAAATTATCGCCTTTTTTATTTAAAAGATAAAAATCATTTTCATATTCAAATTTTAAATTTCTGTTTTTAGATCCTTTGATATTTATTAATGCATCAATTTTATCATTTTTACTTAAAATTTGTTTATTTTCATAATTTGTATAGCCATAATTTAATAAACTTGTAGTTAATGTAAATCTTTCTTTTGCCGTTTTTGCACCAATAACCACTGACACCAATCTCATATTATTTTTAAAACTTGAAGCACTCAAGCAATATCCAGCTTCATCTGTAAATCCAGTTTTACCAATATCACAACCTTGATATTGTCTTGTTAATATATTTGTATTTACAAGTTCTGTTCTTCTACCGCTTTCATGAATTATTTCATCAATCCAAATTTTTGAATATTTAAAATATAAATCATGTTTGATTTCTTCGCTTAAAAGTTTGGCAATATCTTTAGCACAAGAATATTGTTCATTATCACTTGGAAGTCCTGTAGAATTTGCATATTTTGTATTTTTAAGATCAAGCATTTTAGCTTTTTCATTCATTAATTTAACAAAATTTTCCTCAGTTCCGCTAATTGTTTCAGCCAAAGCCACAGAAGAATCATTAGCTGAAGCAATAATTACACTTTTTAATAAATCTTTTATAGCATATTCTTTATTTGCATCCAAAAAAGCTTGTGAGCCCTCTTGACTTGCAGCATATTCACTTACAAAAACTTTTTGATCTAACGATAGCTCTCCTGACTCAATTTTTTCTATAGTAATCAAACTAGTCATAAGCTTAACCATGCTAGCAACCTCTAAATGCTCTTCTTCATTATTTTTTAATATAATTTTGTTTGAATTATAATCCATTAGCAAATAAGCTTTACAATCCAAATTTAAATCACTTGCAAAAACTACCGGTTTTGTTTGAAAGATAATCAAAAATAAACTAGTTATAATTAATAATGTACAAATAAACTTCTTTTTCATAATTTACCTCTAGGTTTATTTTTTGATAATAAATAAAAATTATTCAACATATATTTAAAAATAATTTATTAAAAAAGTTGATGTTAAAAATGGTAATAATATAATTTCTAAAATACAAGCAAATAACAATAAAACTATTAAAGCAATAAAAAATAAACAGTTTTCCTTTAGCTTTATAAAATAATTAAATTCACATACACAGATATCTCGGCAAATCATCATAGCCATTAAAAGTATTAACGAATAAACAAGTCCTAAAAACAAAATAGAAATTATAGAATAAATTATTCCAAAAAAGCCAAAACAAATAATTATAACACCAGTATTAAAAGCCAATATATAACCAAAATAAATAAAAATTAAAGCATTTAAATAGCAAGAATATTTGTTAAAACTAATAAACAATATAACTAATAAAATCAAAACTATAGTAAAAAATCTTTTAAAAATAAATGTTAATAGACTTATTTTTTCCTTTAAATATTCACACAAACAACTATCTGTTAAATTATCTATAATTATTACACTACGATATTTAATTAAAACTATTATTCCTATAAAAAAACCAATAAAAAAAGCCGACAACAAAAAAATTAAATAAACTTTATTTTTAGAAAAACAATTAATAATTTTTCTTTTCATTTCATTTAAAAATGTCGGCATATTATAATATATTCATAAAATTTAATTTATATAATCTTGTTTTATTTTATCTACACAAAGATATATAAATTGTTTATTTGATGGTATTTTATCTAAATTACAGTTTAAAATTTCACACCAAACCTTTATATTGTTTTTTATAAATGAGGTTTTTATAGCATTTCTTATATCTCTTTCTATATTACTTATTTCTGTATGATAATTCAAAGCTAAAATAGGATAACAATCTTTAGATAAACATCTAAAATGCACACCATCATTAATAATTAAATTTATACAAAACTTTAAATAATCTTTTCCTTTTAAATTTGGGGAAAATCCCAGCTTTAATAACAAATTATTTATTTTATTACCAAAATCAACTTGAAAAATATTAGGCTCAACATCAACATCTTTATAAATATTGTTAGCAAAACAACTTTCCAACTCTTGAAGAGATAAAATTTTAATATATTTATTAGTACATATAAAATTGTCACTTAATATCATTATCTTTATTCTATCTTTAAAAATTTCATTTTTTAATGAATCAAATGGAAATTTAGAAACATTAACTGTACTAGAATCTATAATTATATAGTTTGGCAAAATTTTATTTGCTTTACGTAAAAAACTATAAAAATCCCTTTCGTAAATTAAATTTATTTGATTTTTCATACACATTTGTCTTATTGATAATAAATAATCATAAGTATTTCTTGAAAAAAGTATTGCTGATAAATTATATTTTGCCATATTTTCCCCTTCTTTTGTAAGCAATCTTATATATTATAGCTGTTTATTTTAAAAAATGCAAGGTTTTTGTAATAATATTAACAATTTTTTACAAAAACTTAATTTATCATCCAATCTAGATATAATCCAAACCCTTTTGTACTATCATTTAAAAAAACATGTGTTACTGCTCCTATCAATTTTCCGTTTTGAATTATTGGACTTCCACTCATTCCTTGAACTATTCCACCAGTTTTTTCCAATAATTCTTTATCAGTAATTTTTATTACCATACTTTTTTCCCTTGAAGTGTTTTGATAATTGGTTTTTATTATTTCTATTTCATATTCTTTAATTTCACTGCCATTAACGCAACTTAAAATTTTAGCTTTTCCAGGTCTTGCTGTAAATCTTCCCCCTATTAAATATTTTCTTTTTAAAGCACTTTCCTTTAAATTTGAAGCATCATAAATTTCGCCATAAATTCCAGTATTTATATTTTTATCTATCTGTCCCTGAGCATTTCTTCCATGTAAAAATAGTCCTTTTAATTCCCCAGCTTTTCCTTTTGAACCTTTGTTTACACCAATTATATTACAATTGTACAATTTACCACCCGATATTGAATAAGGTTCTTTTGTTTTATTTACATTTATTGAATGTCCTAACGCTCCAAATTTTCCATCTTCTGTAATATACGTTAAAGTACCAACACCACTTGCATCATTTTTAACCCAAATTCCCAGTTTATATTCTCCACTTTGTACATCTTTTGCCGGCATAATTTGTGTTTCATATTCTTTATTTTTTCTTACATACACAATTTTAGCTGGTTTACCAAGATTTTCTTCTTTATTTATTATGTTTGTAATATCATTAATATCATAAATATATTCATCATTTACTTTTAATAAAATATCACCCACTTGAAGTTCACTATTTTGCAAAGTATTCACAAGTCCATCTTTTGTAATAATACTATTTGAACCCATAAGCACAACGCCTTTTGTGTTTAAATATATTCCCACAGCATTTCCACCAGCATATATATACTCTTCATTAGTATTAATATAAAAACTTTTAACAGTAATAAGATTTAATAGTTTTAAATCAACTTTTATAATATTATTATTTTTATTGCTATTTGCATATAGATTTTCATTATTAATTTTTAAACTATAAAAATTACCAAAAGTTTTATTTTTTATAGCATAATTTATATCATCAATGTTAGCATATGTTATATTATTAATATCTAAACTAGTAAAATTTAAATTATTTAAATAAAAAGAAAGTAAAAATATAAAAATTAATGCTATTATTATTTTTTTATTCTTGAAAATAGACATTAAAAAACTCCTTTCAAAAGCATGAAAGTAGTTTAAATAATTTTTTTAATATTATTCTATCTTTAAAATTTTAACAATTTTTGTTAAATGGTTTTTTTATAATTTTCACAATACGCTTTTACTTCTTCAGCATGCTTTATTGTGGCTTCTGTTAAATTATCAACCATTAAAAATCTACACAATTCAACAACAGTTTCTTCTGGTTTTAAAATTTTTACAATAGAATTTGTTTTACCATTCTGTTCAATTTTCTTAACTAAAATATTTCTATCTGCCATACTGCAAATTTGAAATAAGTGAGAAATGGCAATAATTTGATGTGTTTTAGAAATTTTAGCAAGTTTTTTAGATGTAGAAACCGAAGCTTCTCCACTAATACCTGTATCAAGTTCATCAAATATCATTGTTGGCGTGTCATCAAAGTTACTTATAATAGTTTTAATAGCAAGCATTAATCTTGAAATTTCACCACCAGAGGCTATTTTGTCTAAAGGTTTTACTTCTTCGCCCAAATTTGCCGAAAACAATAAATTAACAGCATTTGCTCCACTTGTAGTAAAATTTTTTTCAAAATTTTCTTTAGTAAAATCTGATATTTCAAATTTTATTTGAGCATTTGGCATTGCCAATTCTTTTAGTTCCAAAAGTATAGAATTTTCAAGCCTTTTTGCAATATCTCGTCTTTGTTTGTCAAGGTTTTTACACTCTATAAAAGCCTTATCTAAAATTTGTGATTTTGCCTTATTTAAATCTATTAATGTTTGCTCATAATTTAATAAATAATCTCTTTTAGCTTTTGAATCTAACAAAAACTGATTTATTTCTTCAAAATTAATACCATATTTTCTATGCAGCTTTTTATAAGTATCTAATCTTTCATCAATTTCATTATATCTTAATTCATTAAATTCAATATCAAATTTATTATTTATTTCATCATAAACATCATTTATCTCTATATTTAATGAATCTACTCTATTTATTAAGTCTTCACAATTTATATATGAATTTAAATTGCTAAGTTCAAATTGAACCTTTTTAATTCCGCTTAATAAATTAAATGAATTATCTTCAAAAATATCTTTTAAAACATTTAAACTGTTAGAAATTTTTTCGCTATTTTTTAATAATTTAAATTCTTCTTCTAATTCTTCTTCTTCGCCTTTATAAATTTTGGCGCTTTCTATTTCGTTTATTTGATAATTTAATAAATCTAATTCTCTTTGCTTTACATCTTCATCCTTATTTAATTCTTCAATTTTTTCTTCAATTTCTCTATATTCTCTATAGAATTTTTCTATATTCTCCTTATTAAGAACTTCAATTGAATTATCAATTAAGTCTAGTTGCATATTTTTATCTAATAAAAGCATGTTTTCATTTTGAGAATGAATATCTACTATAATACTTGCAAATTTTTTTAAATAACTAATAGGCACAATTTGACCATTAAACTTAGTTTCACTTTTGCTATCAATACCAATTTTTCTGCTAATTATAATGGTATTATCGTATTCCAAATCAAACTCATTAAAAAAATTTTCAAGCTTTGTTAATGATTTATCAAAAACAAAAGTAGCTTCTACTTTTAAAAAATCTTCTCCACTTTTAATTAGTGTTTTATCAGCCTTAGCACCTAAAGCCAAAGAAAGCGCATCTAACAAAACACTTTTACCTGCACCAGTTTCACCGCTTATAATATTTAAACCAGTAGAAAACTCTACAAGTCCATCATCCATTAACGCTACATTTTTTACTTTTAAAGTTTTTAACATAATATTATTTTAACAAAATTATATATAATTTGCAATTAATTAATAAAAAAAATCAGAGCATAGCTCTGATATATTTAAATTAAATTAATAAATTTTTCATAAACAATTTCTGCATCCATATTATTTTCAGTAATACACATAACAGTATCATCTCCAAAAACAGTTCCCATAACTTTATCTAAATTCATTTTATCTATGTATTGAGAAATGCTACTAGCAAAACCTTTTAATGTTTTAACAACAACTAAGTTTTGAGCTGTTTTTACACTTATTACAACTTCTTTATATATTCCTACAATTTTATTACTAACTTGTTGTTCATTTGTTTCCACATAAGCATATTTATATTTCTTACTATCAGATAAAATTTTGATAAGCCCAAGTTCTTTAATATCTCTAGATACTGTAGCTTGAGTTACATCATAATTCAAATTTCTTAATGCTTGCACAAGTTCATCTTGTGTTTCAATTTCCTTATTTGCAATAATTTCTAAAATTTTACTTTGTCTTAAAGAACGAGCCATTTCTTTCTCCTTTTGTATTGATTGAATAGTTATTCAAAATCATTTGAAATAATTATACAACTCTTTAAATATTTATGCAAGCGATTTTGCATAAATATACAAAAATTTTTTTATAAATATTCAATTTTTTGTATAATGATGTTGAATATTTATACAAAGCACAATATATTGTGTTGTTAAAACAATAAAAACACAATATGTTGTGATAAAAATAATAAAAAATTTTTAACAAAATTACAAAAAAAAGAGGAAAAATCACTTTCCTCTTAAAAATTTTTAAATTAATTTATTATTTTTTTCTTTTAAAATGAAAAAAACTTAAAATTTTTCCAACTTTTAAAATTATAATATCAGAGTTATTAACAGCTACTCCCTTACACAAAGCTTTTCCAAAAACTGTTATTGATGCAACCAAGCTACTGACCAAGGCCGCCACTAATATAGATATGAAATCTCCAGTAGCAGAATAAATTTGTATTGCAATACTTGCTCCCATTGCTCCAGTAAGTATTCCACAACTATCACCAACTATATCACAACAAAAGCTTGAGATTTTTTCCGCATTCTTAATTAGTTTAATACTTTCTTTAGCTCCTCTTTCTTTTTTAGAAGCTCTTGCCAAAAACGGTTCAATATTACCAGCTGTAACCGCTACCCCTATCATATCAAAAACAATAGATATTGTAACAAATATTAACAATATTATTACAGATAAAATTAAACCAACACTCGAAAGCAACGCTTCACTAGAAATATTTAAAACAAAACTCATTACAAGTGTTAGTAAAAGCACCTTTAATGGATAAGACCAAGCAATTTTTATTTTTTTATTCTTGGATTTTTCTTTATTATCTTTCATTCGTCTCCTAAATAAAAATTAGAGAAAATCTTTTGAGTAAACCTTGCAACTTAGGTTCGGTCGGATTTCCCCACAAAACACATACCGTCACCGAATATGCCATTTCTGTTTAAGTCTTGCGCCAATACTGATACCGAATTGCCACTTAGATTACACTATAATCCCCAAAAGATATTCTGCCTAGAAGTTTTCCTTAACACAAAAATAATTTAACTAGTTTGTTTTGCAAACATTGTTTCATACATAATCCACACCATTCACTCAAAACAGGCTACTCTGTACATAGCTTTTTATTCACCACATAGCAGGTTTAATCCTAATTAGTAATATATTAAAAATACCACCTTTTAGGTCTCCACGATAATTGGGCTTAAATTATATGCCATTATAACACACCCAAAAATCTTAACTCCCAGCATCCACCCCGATTTGGGCAACCAAAGCAAACACCAGAAACTTCATCGATATGCCCTCTAACGCCATTATTCGTTTTCATTAAAGTTTTTGCGACTAGGATACAGTTTCTCTAACATTTTAATTATATCATATTTTCAATATTTTTGCAAGTATTAAATATAATTAATCCAAATCTAAGTCAATCTCTTCAAGTTTATCTGTTATTTTTACAATTTTTCCTTTACCAAGTTTTATTTCTTCATAACTATTTTTTATCAATTCAACAGCTTCTTCATACAGTTTAACATTATTGTCTAAACTTTGATTATCACCTTCTAATAATTCCACAATTTCTTGTAGTCTTTTAATGTTTTCTTCATAACTCATAATTATTCCACCTTTAAAACTTTTGTTTTTATTTTTCCGTCTAGCAAGATTAAATCTAACTCATCATTTACACAAATATCTTTAATACTTGTAATCTTTTTATCTTTTTTTATTAATTTTACAAAACCTTTTTGATAAATAATTTCAGGATTTAAATACTCAATTTTATTCTTTACACTTTCATACAAATGCTCAATTTTATTAACATTTGTATTAATAGCGTACTTTAAATCAGCTTTAATTTTATTTAATTCTATTTGTTTTTTTATTAATTTAGACCCCATTAAACTATTAATATTTTCATTTAATTCCTCAACTCTTTCTTTCAACAAAGAAAGGTTGTTGTTTACTAATCTTGAAATTTCTTTATATAAAAGCTTTAACTCTTGCAATTTGTTTTTACTTTCTTTAACCGCTATTTCAGCAGCAACACTAGGCGTTGAAGCTCGAATATCTGCTACTAAATCTATTAATGTGTAGTCTGTTTCATGCCCAACAGCCGAAATTATTGGTTTCTGACACACAAAACAAGCTCTCGCAACTTTTTCAGTATTAAAAGCCGATAGATCCTCATTACTTCCACCGCCTCTAGCAACAATCAAAATATCTACATTAAAATTGTTAAAAAAATTTATACCATTTACTATTTCATTTTCACTATTATTTCCCTGAACTTTTACCGGATAAACATATAGATTTATATTTGGATTTCTTCTTTTTGTAACACTTATAATATCTTTGATTACCGCTCCCGTACTAGATGTAATAACACCAATATTTTTAACATCTTCAGGCAACTCTTTTTTGTTTAAAAAAAATCCCTCAAGTTTTAATTGTTCTTTCAATTCATTAAAACGCCTAAAAATTTCACCTTCTCCAAATGAAATTAAAAAACTGGCGTTAAAACTAAATTTTCCACCTTTTACATAAAAATTGGGCCTACCTACAACCTTAACTTTTTCGCCCACTTTATACTCTTTATCTGCATTAAACAAAACGCAATTTAACACAGCATACTCATCTTTAATAGTAAAATAAGCAATATTATTTGTAATTTTAAAACTAGATATTTCTCCAACAACTGCACAGTTAAAAAGCATTTCTTCGCTATCAAAAATGTTTTTTATAATATTATTAAATTCAACTACGCTAAGATTATTAAAATGCATTAATTTACCAACCTTGCAAGCAATCCATTTACAAATTTATAACTGTTTTCTGTAGAATATTTTTTTGCTAATTCTACCGCTTCATTAATAACAACTTTATTTGGCATGTTAAGATATTTAATTTCATAAATACTAACTATTAAAATCGCTAGGTCCGTTTTACAAATTCTATCCAAATTATATTTAACTAAATTATCTTCTATCAAAGAAATAATATCGTTATAATTGTTTTTAATTCCATTTAAAGAAGAAAAAATATATTCTTTATCTTCCTCTGTTAGATTTTTATTTAAATATAAATCTTCACTTTCTTCCAATACATCCTTAAAATTCAACCCAAAAACAAGTTGCATTAAATTTTCTCTTGCACCAATTCTACTCATTTGCTTCCCCTACAAACTCTACACCCATAACATGAACATTAATATTATTAATTTTAACATCTATCATAGAAGATATTCCGTTTTTAACATTTTCCTGAACTCTATGGGCAACGTCCGTAATGTTATAACCATAAACTACATTTAAATATATATCTACAGTAATACCATCGTTTTCATAAGTAATTTTAACACCTTCACTCATATTATTAGAAAAAAATCTTTTAATTCCAGAGCTAAAATTAGCACAAAGACTATCAACCCCAGATATTTCTTTGGCTGCCAAATTTATAATAGATAATAAAACATTTTTATTACAATTTACTTTTCCTTTATTTTTATTTGAACTGTCTGCACTTATTTGATAATTCATAATTTCTCCTTACTTGCTTACAAATATATATATTATTAATTAAATTATAATAAAAATACTTAAATCTTGTCAATTAAAAAAGTGGATTTGCTCCACTTTTCTTTATTCAACTGGAATAATTTTGATATTATCAATGCTTGCATTAGTCTGATTTTTAACAATATTAACAATTTTAGCAACTTCTCCGCTTGTTAATTCACCAGATTTCACAATAACATTTACACAGCTAGCAGAAGTTGTTACAATACAATCTTCAAACCCTTGTGCTTTTATTAAACCCTCTGTAACAAGTTCTGTTTCCATATTTTCTATTAAATCTAATTTTTTGTTTTCTGCCAAATTTATAGCATCTACACTTGAAGTTTCACTAGATATAATTGCATCATAATATAGCAACTCTTGATCTCTTGTAGATTGTCTATCAGCCCTATAAGTTACGAAAAAATTTCCACTACTTACAGTTGTTGAAGATGATGTTTGCATACTCATGTTGTCATTTAAAACAATATTTAATACCCCAGTAACAACCAACAAAAGCATCATAACACTTAAAATTATAATTTTTTTCTTTTTACTCATAACACTCTCCTTTTATTCTCCCGCAAAAACCTGTATATTTACACTAGGCACGGTTATTATTGCTTGAACTGCTTGATAAATATTTAATTTTACCATTGTATCATCAGCACCCTCAGCAACAACTATAACTCCTTGAATTTCTGGCAAAATCTCCATTAAAATAATTGGTTTGCTCTCTCCGTTTTCTGTAACTATAATAGGAGTTTTAACTATAGTCACATTTTGACTTTCGCCATCAGTAGATACTACCGTTTCTTCAGTAATAGAGTTAGCTATAACTATTTCACCGCCAGATTTTACACTAACCATTACTTTAGCCATTCCAACCCCTTTTAAATTTCCTATAACCTGTTCAAGTTTCTCCTCTAGTTCTTTTGCATATAAACTTGATGAAGTAAAAGCTATTTCTCCACTAGATGCTGTTTCTTTTAATTGATCATTAGCTTTTTTACCACCAAATCCATAAAAGTAAATCAACAAAAGTAGTCCTATAAATATTATGCAAATATAAATTTCAATATGCTTAATATTTTTAATTTTTTTTAAAAATGGCAGTTTAAACAAGTTGTCCATAAAAACCGTATTTTTCTTATTATCCTCACTCATTAAACACCACCTTGTTTTCATCAATATTCAAGCAAGCTACTACAATTGTTTTCATTTCTTTATATTTATCTATATGCACAGAATTTATATTAATTACTAAATTTTTAATATTAAGAACAACTTTATTGATTTCAAAATTTGTATTCGACTTATTTAAATATATTTCGACATCAACATTACTAAATCCATTACTTTTTAAGCTGTTTTTCAAAATTTCTTCAACATTTTCTTTGTATTTATCATTATAATTATTAATATAATTTTGATTTAATTCTATACTTGTTTCGTTAAATAAAAATTTATCAAAATCAATTTTATTAAAATCAATTTGCAAAATAGGAGTTATCATTATAACTATTACAATAACAGAAAAAACCGCTTTTATATATTTTTGCATTTCTCCTTCTGGAAGAATAATATCAACCAAAACACCAATAATCACAACTCCAACAATAGACAAAATCCAGCTCGTTATTCCACTAATCATATTTACCCCCACACATTTCCTGTTGTCATTAATAGCCCCATAGAAATAATATACATTAACGCAACACACAAAATAGACGCAATCAACATATTAATTGCTTTTGATGTAGAATATAAAAAATTGGAAATTTTAGAATCAAATAACGGTTCTAAAAAGGCTGATAATAAATGAAGCGCCCATTTAAAAATTAAAATTGTTATTATAGGCGATAAAATTGATAAGAAAATCAAAAATAAACTAGCTGTACCGACCGCGTTTTTAATTAATATTGAACTTGCCATAATTAAATTAAAGCCGTCAGAAATATATCCGCCTACTATAGGAATATAACTTTTAATCGCATATTTTGTTGTTCTTATAGAAACACTATCAAAACTACCCGCACTAATTCCTCTAATTGCCAAAACACCCGTAAAAACCGTAAAAATAACACCAATTATCCATTTAAAAACATCTGACAATAAAGAGGAAAATTTATTTAATTTTACATTGTTAGACAAATTCCCAACAACAGAAATAACAAAACTTATTATAAAAATAGGTAAAATAACATAGCTAAAAATATTTACAATAACTCCACTAAGCATTGCTAAAACAGGTTGATAAATACCAACACTTATAGTACTACCCACAGATGCCATAAGAGTTAAAACAATCGGAAAAATTATTTCCATTTGATTTTTCATAGACGATATTGCAGAAGTCGCGACATTAATTAAATTTGTAATACTCGCTCCAATTATGATTATTATTGACATATAACATACAAAATGAACTACTTCACTTAAATTTTTATTACTTTTAACCTTAAACTGACTAAGCAAATTAGATAAAATGGCTATAGACAAAATAGACGCTAAAAGAGGAATTAGTTTTTTAAAATCCGCAAAAAAAACTTGTATAATATTTTTAATTAATTCTCCAATATCTCCAGAAAATTCCCCATTTAAAAGTTGCTTAACCTTTTCAACAAAGCTAGTTGCGCCAAATTGAGAAGATTGTTCTATATTATTAAGAGTATTATCAAGCTCTGAAAAATCAAAAATTTCCAAATCTTCTTTAGTTTGATTTTGTAAATCTTCTTCAATAGATACATTTATAGCATAAATCTTACAATCTTCCCTTTCAAAGCTTATACATGGCAATAAAAATGCTACAAAAACAAACAAAACACAAAAAGCTTTTCTCATTGAATTAATCCTATAATTACATTTAACATACTATTAACAATAGGCAAAGCAAAACAAAGAATTATAACTTTTCCAGCCAGCAAAACCTTATCAGCAATAGAAGAATTTCCTGTATCTTGGCATATATTTGCACCAAATTCTGTAATATAACCAACTCCCACAATTTTTAAAACACTAGAAAAAAGCTGAGTATTAACGTTAGTTTTATTTACAATACCGGAAAAATTAGTTATTATTTCAGTCAAACTGTTGATTACCATAACCAAAATTACAACACCACCCGCCAAAGAAACCAAAATACTTAATTCAGGCTTAATATTTTTCAAAACAATTGTTGCCACACATGTTATAACGCCAATTAAAATAATTTTAAGAATTTCCATTTTGCCCCCTAAAATAAAGTAAATAAACTTTTAACAGTAGCAAAAAGGTCACTAATTAAATTAACAACCATTAAAAGAACAACAATAAGTCCTGCAAGCGTAGTTAAAGTTGCAAGTTCTTCTTTCCCAGCATACTTTAAAACCTGATTAACAACAGCCGTTAAAACCCCAATGCCCGCAATTTTAAAAATGATTTCTACTTCCACCCAAACCTCCATTTCGCACAGTATATTGCATAGTACTATGCATAGTACTATGCAATATTTAAATTAATACTATGCAAACAAAAAATGCAAATAAAATGCCTAATTTTTTATACATTACCCCATATCTTAAATTTAACGATTTTTTTTCCTCTAATTTATCACTAAAAAATTGAATATTATTTTCAAGAAATTCGTTTTGAGTAAATAAATCACTTTTTCCTAGCGTGCTAAAAAAATTTATAAAATCATTTTTTTCATCTTCTTTCAAAATATTTAACTCAATATCAATATTTTTATCATTCAAAATATCATATCTATAATTTAAAAGTAAATTATTTAAATTTTTATTTTTAGTTTGATATGTGTTTAAAATTTCTAAAATATCCGTTTTAAGAAAATTTATTTGCGATTTTAAATATAATAAAAAACTTAAAAACTCCTTATAAAAAGCCTCTTTTTCTTTATATGTGTCACCAAATTTATAACCAATAAAGCTAATTGAAGCAAAAATTAGCCCTAAAATCAATAATTTCATAATAACCTTATTAAGTTTTCATCAAAAACGCCTTCGATCGTTCCTGCGCCGTTTTTTTGACTCAAAACTATATATCTTTTAAAAATCTTTTTATATAGCACATCTGCAAACAATTTTTTTGCTTTAATATCTTCCAAATCTTTTGCATGAGTCGTTGCTACAATACTTACACCACAATTTACTGCATAATTTATAGCATCAACATCCTCTTTATTTGCAATCTCATCGGTTATAATGACATTTGGAGACATACTACGTATTCCATTTTCAAACCCTAGTTTTTTATTTCCATAAACAATAACATCGGTAAATTTTCCAATATTCATAGTATTTTTCCCTTTATAAGTTGCACTAATTTCATTCCTTTCATCTAAAAGCAATAAGTTTAAAGGATAATTTTTATTAGAAATTTGATAACAAATATCTCGAATAAATGTTGTTTTTCCACCACAAGGGCTAGAAATAATTAAAGTATTAAAAACTTGTCCATTATCAACAATATAATTTAAAATATTTAAGCTACAATTCTTTATTTCATGAGGTATTCTAATATTTAAACCGTTAAAATCTTTTATTGTTTTTACAAGTTCATTTTCACTAACAACTTCCCCAGCAAGACCAATTCTTATACCATTATTTAAAGTTATATATCCTCTTTTAATATCTTCATTAATTGAATAAATAGAATAATTACTAGCCTTTAGAACAATACTATCTATTAAATGTTTTGTACCAATTATTGCGTTTTCTTCTAAATTTGTTAATCCTTCTAAACTTAAATAATAAAATTTACTTGAATAATTTACTACAATAGGTTTATCAAGTCTCAATCTTAACTCGTAAATTTTAGAATAATTTAAATGTTTTTCTAGTATTTCATATATGCTTGTAGGTAAAATATTTTCTAACATATTACTCCTTTTATATAAAATATTAATATAATTTTTTAATTATTCTATATAAGCATAAAAAAACACAAGAATACAAAATTCTTGTGTTTTTTACATTTTTAAAATTATAATCTTTCCATATATTCGCCAGTTCTAGTATCAATTCTAATACGATCATGGTTATTAACAAATAGTGGAACTTTTAATTCTTTACCTGTTTCAACTTTAGCTGTTTTATAAGCACTTTTTGCAGTATCTCCAGCAACTGCAGGATCACACTCTACAATTTCTAGTTCAACAAATAAAGGTGGTTCAACTGAAATTAATTTGCCATTTGCAAAAGAAATAGTACACATTAAGCCATCCATTAAATAATCTGTAACTTTTCCACAATCACTAGCATTTACAGGAATTTGGTCATAACTTTCTGGATCCATAAAATAAAAGATTTCGCCATCGTTATATAAATATTGCATTTCTTTTCTTTCTAATTGAACTGCATCAACTTTTTCATTAGTTTTAAAGTTTCTTTCTATAACTTGACCTGTTTCAATGTTTTTAATTTTTCCACGAATGAAAGCAGCTAATCTTGGTTGACAAACATGTTGCCATTCAACAGCTTGATATAATTTTCCCTCCCATTCAAAAGTTGTTCCTACTTTAACATCTGCTGTAAGCATTTTATTTTCCTCCTATTATAAATTTTTATATATATTTTTAAGTATAAGAGCATCTGTTGCCATTTTACCCTTAGACTCACAAATAACCGTTGGATTAAGATTATATTCTTTTAAAACTCTTGCAAGCGGCTCAAATTTTGGGCCATAAGTTTCATCAGACAAATCTAAATGTTTTATTTCTCCACTTTTTGAATATTCAATTTTTGAAAAATGGATATGTAAATTATCAGTTTTAAATTTTCCCAACTTGTTTAAAGAATAGTCTATAATTTTCCTATAATCATCTTCAGTTTTTAAGCTGCCTTGCAAAACACAATTAATATGACCAAAGTCAAGCGTTGGTATTAAACACTTATCTAGTGTACACAAATCTATAATTTCTTCATAAGATCCAATTTGAGTGTATTTTCCCATTGTTTCTGGACAAATATAAAAATTGTTTAAATTGTTTTTATAAATTTCTTCTAAAAGTGCATCATAGCCTTTATATAAAACATCTAACGCAACATTTCTTTCTTGTTTTAAAACTGAACCACTATGAATTACACATTTTTTACCTTTAAAAGCGTTTAATATTTTTAAACTGTTTAATACATAGTTAATAGATTTTTGTCTTGATTCTAAACTAGGATTAGCAAAATTTATAAAATATGGTGCATGAACACTAACTTCAATATCATTTTTAACAGCTTCAATTCCCATTTTTTCGGCTGTTTCTAATTTTAAAGTAATACCATTTCCAAGTGAATATTCAAAAAGTTCTAAACCCATATTTTTAAGCCAAGCAAAACTATCTAAAGTTTTACTAAAGCCATCAGCATAAAATTTTTCATCATTCCCACTTGGTCCAAATTTAATCATGTTTACCCTTAATTTTTAATCTGTAAATTAGTTTTAATTGTTAGTTTTTTATCAACAATATTTCCAAGTCCAATTAGCTCGTTATTACAAAAAATAACTAAATTATCTTTATTCTTATGGTCTATATCTATTTTAACACCATTTGACAATGCTTTATAATAAGATGAATTTAAATCTAATTTTTCTCGGTCAATTAATAAATTTCCCAACTCAATTATTTTATCATTAAAATTTTCTTTTGTCAATTCTTTAACATAGGTTGCACTAAAAATATTAAATTCACCACTTTCCAACCTTATTAATGCGCTCATAAAAGCACAAGTATTTAAAGCTTTGGCTAAATCTCTTGCAATACTTCTAATATATGTTCCACTACTACATTTAATTTCAAACAAAAAACTATTTTTATTAATTTGTTTTATTAGCTTAAAGTCAAAAATTTCAACTTCTTTGGGTTTTAATTCAATATTTTCGCCATTCCTTGCTAAATTATATGCGGTTTGCCCATTTATCTTTTTAGCACTAAAAATTGGTGGAATCTGATTAATTTTACCAATAAACTTTTTAATTGTTTCATTAATTTGAGTTTCATTTGGAATATTATTGTTTTTATTAATAATTTTTCCTTCACTATCTAATGTATCAGTTTCAATACCAAAAGTAAAAATTGCACGATAAACTTTTGATTTGTTTAAATAAAAATCAAATAACTTTGTTCCTTTGTTTACCATTACTGGTAAAACGCCACAAGCTAACGGATCTAACGTTCCCAAATGACCAAGTTTTTTTATATTTAAACTTTTCTTTAAAATTGTTAAAACATAGTTACTACTCATTCCACAAGGTTTATATATATTTATTATTCCGTGCATAAGAATTCCCTTGCTTTTTCTAAAATTTTCTTTTTAACCGTATTTTTTGTTCCATATATTTTACAACCTGATGCAAATTTGTGACCACCACCACCAAAAAGCGATGCAAAATTGCAAACATTTGTTGTATTGCTTCTAAAGGCTACTTTATATTTAGCACCTGGTTCTTCACACATAACACATAAAATGTCTATATCTTTTAAACCTGATAATAAAAATATTAATCCAGGAGTACTTTCATCTGTAGTTTGTAGCTTTTCAAAATCTTTAGTAGTAACATAAGTTATTGCAAATTTGTTATTATAATAATATTCAAGTCTGCTTATTGCTTCAGCATATAAAGCCAAATCTTCTTTTTTCTTTTCTCTAAATAATTTGTAATTTATTTGTTCAACATTATCAATATTTTCAATTAATAATTCGGCTATACTATGTAGAGATTTGGTAATATTATACATAAAACAACCACTATCAGTTGCTAAACCAGTATACAAAGATTTACTTATATCTTTATTAAATTTCACACCCAAATCTTTTAACAAAAAATATAAAATTTCACATGTAGAACTTGCTTTTGGGTCCACAAGCGTAACATCAGCAAAATGCATATTATTTAAATGATGATCAATATTTAATGTTTTCTTACAATTTTTATAAACATCTATCATTGAGCCAATTCGTTTAATATCTGGACAATCTAACACAATAGCTAAGTCAAATTTTTCATTTGTTGTATGTATTTTTATACTTCTATAATTTAAAAAATCTAATTCATCTGAAATTTCATCAGAAGAAAAAACAGTTACTGTTTTTCCCATTTGTTCTAAACCAAATTTTAACGCAAGACTTGAACCCACCGCGTCACCATCGGGATTAATATGAAAAAATATTGCAACTGTTTTTGATGTATCTATTAAACTTTTAATCGTTTTTAGCATCTTTTTTAATTTCCTTTAGTAATTGATTTATCTTATTTTCGTGTTGATAACCCTCATCTAAACTAAAAATTAGTTCAGGAACAACTCTAAGCTTAATGTTTTTAGCCAATTCTTTTCTTAAAAAAGGCACACTACTTCTAATTATATTAAAAGTTTGTTCTTTTTTATTATCTGGAAAAACACTAATTTTAATTTTTGAATAGCTTAATTCATTAGTTGTATCAACCGATAAAACGCTAACAAACACACCTTCTAATCTTGGGTCTTTTAAAGAATAAGAAATTAATTTTGATAATTCTTTTTGAATTTCGCTATTAATTTTTAAAATTCTATTTGCCATTATAACTCCTAAAATACAATTTTTTCTAGATTATAAGCTTCAATTATATCTCCTGCTTGTAATTCTTCAAATTTAGCAAGTCTAATACCACATTCAAAGCCATAACCAACTTCTTTAACATCATCTTTTCTTATTTTTAAGCTTTCTAAATTATATGATCCTATAGTTTCACCATTTCTAATTACATAAGTTTTACAGTTTCTAGAAATTTTACCATCTAACACATAACTTCCAGCAACAAAACCAACGCCTGTGATTTTATAAACCATTCTAACTTCAGCTTTACCAGTATAAACTTCTTTATATTTTGGTTCAAACATAGATTTCATTCTTTCTGTTAAAAAGTCAATAACATCATAAAGAACTCTTGAATAATAAACTTCTACTTTGTTTCTATCAATTAAATCTTTTGCTTTATTATCAGCTTTAGTGTTAAAACAAACAATAATTGCATTAGCAGTACTAGCTAATGTTACATCTGTTTCATTAACATGACCAACTGTATGACTAATAACATTAATTTTAACTTCATCACTTGTAATTTCATTAATACTATCTGTTAACGCCTCACAAGATCCTTGAACGTCAGCTTTTATAATAACATTTAATTGTTTTTTCATATTATCTTCTGCCTTATGGAATAAATCTTCAGCAGAAACACCACTAGCGTTTGAAACTCTTTCCCTTTGAAGTTTTGTTTTTCTTTCTTCTAAAATTTGTTTAGAAAGTTTTTCATCTACAGCATGCAAAGTATCACCAGCTTGAGGTACTTCACTTAATCCAAGAACTGATACAGGAACACTAGGACCAGCTGATTTAACTGATTTTCCATTTTCATCAAACATTGCTCTAATTCTACCAACAGCTAAACCTGTAATAATTGTATCTCCAACCTTTAATGTGCCGTTTTGAACTAAAATTGTAGCAACAGGGCCTTTACCTTTATCTATTTTAGCTTCTATAACAGTTCCCATTGCTTTTCTTTCAGGATTTGCTTTTAAATCTAAAACATCTGCTTGTAAAATTACCATTTCTAATAATTTATCTATATTTTGATTTCCTTTTGCTGATATTGGAACCATTATAGTGTCTCCACCCCATTCATCAGATAAAACATCATGATCAGCAAGTTGTTGTTTGACTTTATCAATGTTGGCTGTAGGTTTGTCAATTTTGTTAATAGCAACAATCATTGGAACGCCAGCATTTTTAATGTGTTTAATTGCCTCTAATGTTTGTGGCATAATACCATCATCTGCCGCTACAACTAAAATAGCAACGTCAGTAATGTTTGCGCCTCTTTCTCTCATAGCCGTAAAAGCAGCATGACCAGGAGTATCAATAAAAGTAATCATTTGACCGTTAGCTTTAACGGTATAAGCCCCAATATGTTGTGTTATACCGCCAGCCTCACCACTAATAACATTAGTTTTTCTAATAGCATCTAAAAGTGAAGTTTTACCATGGTCAACGTGTCCCATAACAGTAACAACTGGTGCTCTTTTTGTAAGTTTTTCTTCTTCATCAGAATTTTCAATTATTTTAGATAATTTTTCTTCAAAAGTTTCAGGTTTTTTGTATTCAAGTGTAACACCAAGCTCATTAGAAACAAGTTCAGCAGTATCAAAATCTATACTACTATTAATAGTACTCATAATACCTAAAACAAAAAGTTTTTTTACTATTTCAGCAACTGGTTTACCAATTTTTTCACTTAAATCTTTAACTGTAATATTTTCAGTATCCATAATTGCTTTTTCTATTGTTGTAATAATATGTTCTGTTTCTTTAACATCTTTTTTAGTTTTTACTCTTCTATATTTAACTGTTTCGTTTAAATCATCATTAACCAAACTCATTTTAAATTGAGCTTTTTTACTTAAAGCTTTCTTTTCTTGAGTTTGTTCTACCGGTTTTTTCTTATTTTTAAATACTCTTTCTTTTTCTTTAATATTTATAATTGGCTCTACAAAAGAAGGTTTAATAGATTTAACTCCTGGTTTTGTTCCAGCTTTAAAGTTTGCTGATTTATTAACAAAACTAGGTTTTTCGCCTTTATTAAATGGTTTATCACCAAATGATCTTTCGTTTTTAAAGCTGTTTGATCTAGCAAAAGCACCATTATTATTAAATGGTTTATTTTGACGATTTTGGAAAGTATTGTTTTTATTAGCAAAACGATTATTATTTGTATTATTTTCAGAATTTACTATTTTTATAGGATTAGCTTGTTTAATTGCTTCTTGCTTAGCTTCCTTTTCTCTTTCTCTTTCTTCTTCTAATTTTTTAATTTTAATAGAATTAAATTTTTCACTTATTTTGCCATAAAAACTCTCTAAAAGATTTTTTGCATCTTCTAGTTGTTTAATACTTTCTTTAATAGATTTACTTTGCAATACACTTTCTAATTTTTTAATATTTTCAATTTTGTTATTTTCTTCTTTAATTGCCATAAAGCCCCTTAAATTAAATTTAATTTTTCATATATATTATTATCTATTGGTTTTTTTAATACCTTATTAATAATTTTATTTTTTATAACTTTTTTTATACAATTTTCATCTTTACAAATATAACAGCTACGACCAAACACAGAATTATCATTATTAATTATGCAATTATTCTCGTTTATTGTAATTTTAATAAAATTGTGATTGGTTTTATCAAATTTTTTTCTACAAGCGATACAAGTTCTAATATTTTTCATATTAATCCTTAAACATATCATCTAAATCTGTTTCAATTTCATCAAAAGTGTTAATAACTGGTTTTTCTTCAATAAAACTTTCAGGTTTAACATCAATCTTAATACCAGTAAGTTTAGCTGCAAGTCTTACATTTAATCCGTTAGCACCAATAGCCAAAGATAATTTATCATTAGGAACAATTGCTCTTGTTGTTTTTTCATCTACAAAACAAACACTATTTACTTTTCCTGGACTTAAAGCTCTTGCAACATATTCAAGCGGATCATCACTATATAAAATAATATCAACTTTTTCGCCATTTAATTCATTAACAATATTGTTAATTCTCATTCCACGATTTCCTACGCAAGCACCAACAGCATCAATATTTTCATTTTTAGCAAAAACAGCTATTTTAGTTCTAGCGCCCGCTTCTCTAGAAATACCTTTAATTTCCACTTCACCATTTTGGATTTCTGGAACTTCAAGTTCAAATAATTTTTTAACAAACCCAGTATTAGCTCTAGATACTTGAACTAAAGAAGATTTATTATCATCTTTAATTTTTTTAACATAAACTTTTATTTTAGAATTAATATAATATTTTTCACCTTTAATTTGGTCTTGTTCAGAAAGTATAGCTTCTAAATTGTTACTTCCAATTTCAACAAAAACATTTTTACCTTCAATTCTTCTAATAATACCAGTAACTAATTCATCTTCTTTTTCAGTTATTTCAGCAATCATTCTGCCTCTTTCTAACTCTCTTAATTTTTGCATAACAACTTGTTTAGCTGTTTGAGCAGCAATTCTACCAAAATCTTTAGGTGTTTCTTCTTTTTCTACTAAATCACCTATTTTATAAGATTTTTTAATTTGTTTTGCATCTTCTAAACTAATTTCTTTATCAGGATCTTCAACAACTTCTTTTACTTCTTTATAACTATAAACTTTAATAGTGTGTTTTTCAGGATTTAATTTAACACTTGCCATTTTTGCTTCACCAATGTGTTTTTTGTAAGCAGAAGTTAATGCTGTTTCTAACGCTTTTATAAATTCTGTTTTGCTAATTTTTCTTTCAGTTTCAAAATCTTCTAATGCTTGAAAAAAATCTTTACTAATCATAATATTTTATCTCCTTAAAATTTAATGTAAGGCATAGCCTTATCAATTTGACTAAATTTAATTGTTTTTGTTGTATTTTTTACTTTAAGTTTAACTGAATCTGTTAAAATTTCAAGTAGTACTCCAACAATTTTTTGATTATTAGAATAAATTTCTATTTCTTTATTCAAAAATCTTTCAAAATCTCTAACCGTTTTTAAAGGTCTATCTAATCCAAGTGACGAAACATTTAAACTATAACTTAAATCGTTGGTTGGATTTAATTCATCTAATGGTTCATCTAAAGCTTTTGATACCTTCTTACAATCTTCAAAAGTTATTCCTTTTTCATTATAAATAACTATTGTAAAATATCTTTCATCTTCAATTTCACTATAAGTTACATCTACTAACTCATAATTCAAGTTTTCAACAATTGGTTTTGCCAAATTAAAAATTTTAGACAAACAATCATCTATATTCAAGATGTTTTTCTCCAAATTAAATATCCCCCTTTTTCAACAATTAGGAGCGGACCTTTTTGCCCACTCCTAACTTAGTAATAGTATTTTAACATATTAAAAAGAAAATTGCAACACTTTTAATAATATTTTTCAACAAGTTTTATAAAAACTTTAGCGGTAGCTAATGCATCATTTATTGCCCTATGAGCATTAATCAATGGAACATTTAAACTTTCGGCTATTGTTTTTAATTTATAATTTTTCAAAAACATATTCTTCTTAGCTAAAATCATAGTATCATTTTTCTCATGATCAAATACATAATTTATTTGTCTAGAATAATAATCTATAAAACCAAAGTCAAATTGAATATTTTGAGCAACTAATATTGCACCATTGCAAAATTTATAAAAATCTGGTATAACATTTTCAAGTTTTGGAGCGTTTTTAACCATTTCATTAGTAATACCGGTAAGTTTTGTAATTTCAAAATCTATGTCTTTTTCTGGATTAATAAAAGTTGAAAAAACTTCAGTTATTACTCCATTTTTAATTTTTACTGCCCCAATTTCTGTTACTTTTTCGGTCATATAATCTAACCCTGTAGTTTCTAAATCAAAAACAACGAACTCATTATTCATTAAATAGTCTTTGCTGATTTTATTTTCAAACAAATTTAATTGTGTAATTTCTTCATATTTTGTAGGGGTTACAAACTTATATTTATCATAAACTTTGTTTATAGAAATCTCTGGCTTTACAAAATCTTCTATAACACATTTTGCCAAACTTTTAACTTTAAATGTTAAAAAATTATTAAAATTATCTAAACTACCATTCATAATAATATCTATATTGTTTTCAATATTTTTAACAATTTCTAAATTTTTCTTTGTTGGAAATATAGTAGCATTAAATAATTTGTCTAAACATTTAACTTTTAAAGCATATCTTATACCTTTTGTTTCTCCATCTTTTTTGGTAAATTCAATTTCCTCAATACTTTCCAAATGTCCACATAAATAAATATTTTCTTCAGCGCTTTTATAATACTCATAAGGATAACAAGTATTTTCTAATATTTCGCCAATGATATTTTCTATTTTATTAACCTTCATTTTATTTATTTTAATAGGATCAGAAATATTGTCTAATATTTCTGATTTGTGTTCTTGTAAAAGATTATATGAATTATCAACATTTTTAAAGTCAATTTTAAAATTATAAAAATATTTATCTTCCAAAAATTTTAAAAGTTCTTGTATTATTTTTTTATTTTCTTCTTCTGTTAAACTTGTATTTAATGTTACATTAAACGTATTGTTAATAAAAAATACATCTATGTTTTTTAAAGAGAAAAAACTTAACCTGTGATTAACTTTCATAAAATCTTTAATTAAAATTTTTAAACGTTCATCATCTAAAAAAGCTTTATTGAATTTTATCAAATATTCTATTTTATCTATATTCACATAGTTTTTAACTTGATTAATAATATTTTCTTTTTCTTGTTGTATTTTATCATAATTTTTTTCTTCGTATAAAAAAGTTAGGCAAAGCAAATTTTCACTTTTACTAAAACTAACATTGCCTAATTTTAAATAATTAATATTGTTATTTTTTAAATACTCTAAAATTTTTTCTTTTCCCATAGTAAATAATATTTAAAATGTTAAATTGTTAAAAAGTGTTATCGACACCTAAAAAATTAAATGATATAAATCTGCAATTATAACCACACCAAACAATAAAATTAATCCAATAGTATGAATCCAATTTTCAACCTTTTGATTAATAGGTTTTCCTCTTATCCATTCGATAGTTGTAAATACCATTTTTGAACCATCTAATGCGGGAAACGGAAGTAAATTAAACACTGCAAGATTTGCTGCTATTAATGGAAGAAGGACTAAAAAGTTGCTAATTCCTTGCATAGAAAGTGTTGCCATTGTTGTAACCGTTGTAATTGGTCCTCCAAGACCAGCTAAACCTAATCCACCTGTTAATAATTGACCAAATAAGGCTAAAATTTGCCAAGCTAAAACACAAGTAAATGGAACACATAAAAGTAAACTTTCACCAAAAGAATAAGGTGTAGCTTTAATATTTATACCTAATAATTTTTTACCATCTGTATCTTCTAACATTGTAAGATTTATTACTTGTTTTTGACCATCTCTAATAACTGTTGTTTCAAAAGTTTCGCCACTATCAAATTTAGCTATTAATGAATTAAAAGTGTTTCCATTTATAAAACTAACTTTTACACCATCTATATGTGTTATAATATCTCCTTGTTTAAGTTCAGTTTGAATATTTCCGTTAACATCAACAATTTTTGTTACTTTTGGAACATCATACCCCACAGTACAAAGAAGTATTAAAGAAAAAATAATTGCACTAATAAAATTGAAAAAAGCACCAAAGAATAAAACAATTAATCTTTTCCATGGCTTTTGTTTCATAAAGCTTTGTTCACTTTCACTCTTTTCATCTTCCCCATCAAAAGCACAATAACCACCAAGTGGAATTATCCTTAAAGAGAAAATTTCACCGTTTTTTTTCTTTTTTGAAAAAATAGCTGGTCCAAAACCAACGGAAAACTCATTAATTTTAAAACCAAGCATTTTGCCAGCAACATAATGTCCAAACTCATGAATAGTTACCATTACAAGTAGGACTAAAACTGCTAATAAAATATATAAAACTATCAAAATATCCCCCAAAATATAAACTATATAATATAATTATATTCTAAATTAGAAAATAAATAACATAAAAAATACTAAACTAAAAATACTATTAAAGCTTATTCCATCAAGTCTATCCATAAATCCGCCATGACCTGGAAAAATAGAACTATAGTCTTTTGTTCTTGCTTTTCTTTTAATAATAGAAGCAAAAATATCTCCTAGTTGACTAATAATTCCCGCAATAATTGTATAAATTATAATAATATATGCTGGTATCATAGCCTCAGTTAAACCAAGAGCCATAAATATTGCATAAACACCAAAACCAAAAACTACACCACCAAGTAGTCCACCAATAGCACCTGAAATTGTTTTGTTTGGACTAATTAAAGGACATAATTTTGGCCCTTTTATAGCGCTTCCAATTAAATAAGCAAAAATATCATTTGCAATAGTAGTAACTATAGTAATTAAAAGCAAAAATAAACTTATATTTAAATCAGGAAATTTTGTTGCAATATTTAAATAAGTAAAGTCTGATATATGATTAAAGAAGTGCAATGAACCTAAAATCATAGCTGGATAAAGCATAATAAATCCGGTTAATAACACTTTATTAACACAAAAACTTGCAAATGTTTTAGTTGTTTTATATTCTTCATATTGCTTTAACAATTGTTTTTTTGTACATAAAACAATAACAGTTTCTACTAACATTAACGCAACAATTAGTGCTAAACTTAATAGTAATATATGTTTTATATACATGTTACTTTTTAAGCAAAAATAAAACAATATAAAATTTAAAATTG
Source organism: Clostridiales bacterium (assembly GCA_015055535.1). Taxonomy (GTDB): domain Bacteria; phylum Bacillota; class Clostridia; order Christensenellales; family UBA1242; genus UBA7868. The sequence continues at coordinate 36,628 of SVIA01000003.1, read as the reverse complement.
GATAAAAAGTAATTAAAGTACTATCATTTACTCTTCCACTTCTATTAAAAACCCTGGCTACTTCATTAGCACTTACTATTATTACCAAACATAAAAGTGCATCAAAAATATAACCATTAACTTCTCTTAATAAAAATGCTGCTAATACAACAGCCATTATAATTGCTGCAGTTATTGTCCTTTGCTTCATACATCCCCCAAATTAAGCCTTTCCAAAACGTCTGTTTCTAAACTGAAATTCTTTTAAAGCTTTTAATAATTTTCTTTTGTTAAAATCTGGCCATAATGTTTTTGTAAAATAAAGTTCTGAATAAGCCAAATCAAATAACATAAAATTTGAAATTCTAATTTCACCACTAGTTCTAATTAAAAAGTCTAAAGGTGGCATATCTTTAGTGTATAAATAACTTTTAAATACAGTTTCATCAACAAAATCTAGCTTATCTTTAATAATATTATTACAAGCATGAATTATGTCTTGTTGACCACCATAGTTTAAACAAATATTAACAATAAGCTTATCATTATTTTTTGTTTCATTAACACTATTTAATATTTGTTCTTGTAAATCTTGTGGAATTTTTGTTAAATCTCCACTAACAATTAATCTTACATTTTTTTCTTTATATTCTTTAACATCACTTTTTAAATATTGTCTTAATAAATCAAAAATACCATCTACTTCTTCTTTGCTTCTTTTAAAATTTTCAGTAGAAAATACAAAAAATGAAGCATACTTAATATTTTTTTCTAATAAAGCTTCAACTGTTTTTTTTACAGCCTCTACTCCAAATTTGTGACCAATATTTCGTTTTAATCCTCTTTTTTTAGCCCATCTTCCGTTTCCATCTAATATAAAGCCTATATGATTAGGTAATTTTTTTAATTTCATAATACTCCTAAATGTTTAGTTTAAATCTATCAAAATAAAGCGTTAACATATTATTTATATACTCAAATTTTACAAAAAGTTCAGTATCATAAAAATTATTATCACTAATTGTAATAGACTTATATTTAATGTTTTGGCTTTCTAAAAAATTAATAACATCTTCCTTTAAACAACCAATATATGAGTTTAAATCCATTAAACAGACATAACCTCTTTTTCTTTATCACCGGCAATTTTATCAATTTTAGCAATATATTCATCTAAAATTTTTTGAATTTCAACTCCACTTGCTTTTTCCATATCTTCAGTGATTAAATTATCTTTTTTAAGTTGTTTAATTTTATCTAAAGAATCTCTTCTTTCGTTTCTTGCACTAACTTTAACTTCTTCAGCAATCTTTTTAGTTTGTTTAACTAATTCTTTTCTTCTTTCTTCAGTAAGTATTGGAAAAACAAGACGAATTACTTTACCGTCATCGTTTGGATTAATTCCAATATTTGCTTCATTTATAGCTTTAACTACATCTTTAATCATAGATGTATCCCAAAGAGAAATAACTAGCATTCTTGGTTCTGGAACGCTTATGTTTGCCATTTGATAAAGTGGAGTTGGAGTACCATAGTAATCTACTAATACTTTATCTAAAATTTTAGGATTTGCTCTACCAGCTCTAATAGATGAATATTCTACATTTAAATGGTTAATAACCTTTTCTAAATTTTCTTTTAAATTATCATAAACTTCTTTTTGTGTTGTCATAAAATTCTCCTTAAAAAATTACTAATTATATATTACTAAAAAAAAAGAAAAATTGCAAATATAAATAAACAAAAAACAAAAACATTTTTAATTTTTATAATTTTAAAATCAGTTATCTAAATAAAAAGAAAAAATTGGCACAAATTTACCAATTTACAATCATATATTTTTATTATATCACAAATTGAATATTAAGGTCAAATAAATTTTAAAACTTTTTAAAATTTTTATAAAAAAACAGAATTTTTAAATTCTGCTTTAATATTTTGAAATTAATTTTTTAAATAATAACAAATAATTCCGCAAGATACTGCAACGTTTAGACTTTCGACTTGATTTTGCATAGGAATTGAAATAATTTTGTTTGCAAATTTTTCAACTTCTCTACTTACTCCTTGTCCTTCATTGCCTAATATTAAACCAAATTTAGTTTTAGGCTTTTCAGTTTTAAAAAGGTTTTCACCATACATATTTGCCGAATATATTGGATAATCTTTGCTTATATGAGACAAATCTTCTAAATTTATGTGTTTCACATAAACTTTAAAAACATTACCCATGCTAGCACGAATTACTTTTTCGTTATACTCATCTGCTCCATTTATTAAGTATAAATTTCGTATGTTTGTACTAACAGCAGTTCTAATAATAGCTCCCAAATTTTGAGGATCTTGAATATTATCTAAAATTAAAAAGCTTGTATCAAACTCATTAACTTCAGGTTTTTTTACTACTGCAAAAAAAGAATAATTATTAGTTTGAGAACTTAATTTTTCACCAACAACTTCATTAATTATAATAAGTTTATCGTTATATTTATTAAGTTCATTATGCAAAGATAAAAACTCTTTTGTAACTAACACTTTTTCAATTTTCAAGCTCGATTTTTCAGCTTCCAAAAATATTTTATAACCCTCTATTAAAAGAAGTTTTTCACTATCTCTATATTTTTTTTCTTTTAATTTTAAATACGATTTTATTAATTCATTATTCTTACTTGTAATTTCTAACATAATTTTATTATATCATAAATTTTATATTTTTCAAATCTATTTAACCCGCAATTTTTGCTAAATAATTAAATTTTCTTTTTTTAAAATTTCATATAAAATATGTGTTGGAAGCCCCATAACAGATGCAAAAGATCCATTTATATTTTTAATAAACATTCCACTTCTGCCTTGAATAGCATAAGCTCCGGCTTTATCTTGATATTCGCCACAATCCAGATAGTTGTTAATGGTTTCATCTGAAAGTTTTAAAAATGTAACCTTAGAAATATCATGAGTATTATAAGTTTTTACTTCGCCATCTTTTTCAATTATAACACACAAACTAGTTATTACTTTATGAGTATTACCAGATAAACTTTTTAACATTTTAAAACCTTCTTCTCGATTTTTAGGTTTACCCAAATATTTACCATTAACACAAACAAGGGTATCTGAACCAATAACAACTCTATTTCCACTTGTTTTATCAAAAACATCTTGAGCTTTTAAAAGTGATAAACTTTCAGACAATTTAACAAGTTTTATTTTTTGATTATTATCTTCTTCTGCATCACTAGGCATAATTTCACATTTTAATCCCATAAGTTCTATTAGTTCACGTCTTCTTGGGCTTTTAGATGCTAAAATAATTTTAATTTGTTCCATATAATTTTCCTCCAAAATAAATCATTTCACAAAAAAATATAAATATGTAAGTATATAAATATTTTTTCTTCTATAGTTTCTTAGTTTTTACTGGTTTTTATATCTTCTAAAATTTGTGGAAAATATTCTTCAAAGTTTTTATAATTATTTCTATTTAAATAGTATTTTTCTAAACTTTTTATGCAATCTTCAATATAAATAAAGCCAATTTCTTTATACTCTTTAATTAATTTATCTGCATATTTTAAACTTTCTTTACTATTTACTGCATATTTTAAATAAATAATTTCAATTGCTCTAATAACATGTTCATCTATAATAGTATTATTTAAATTATAATGCATTTTTGTCATTACATCTTTAATATCATCAAAAAAATCATTTGGCAAATTGTTATATTTATCAGTTATTTCATTTACAATAGAATGACTAAACTCATGAACATATAAAGTTAAAGTGTTATGTTTTTCATCAATAAAATTGATTTTACCATCATCGCTTTTTCTTAAACAACAGTTGCAAACGAATTCGTTATTATTATTTGTACCATAATTATAACCAGTTGCAGAACACATTAAATTTATAACAAATTTAACATTTGATAAATCCATATTATAAAAATCTTTCATAAATTTTACAATATTGTAATCTCTAATTAAATTTTTAATTTGAGTTATGGGAAGTAAATAAAAATCCTTATTTTTTTCATAAAATTCATCAAACTTTATCTTTTTAGAAAATTCAGGTAAGCTTTTTAAAAAATCTAATACTAATTTAGAACTTTCTAACCTTCCTACAAATGGATAATCGTCAAGTTTTTCAAAAGTTAAATCATTATTAAGCTGCAAAATTAAAAAATATGGTGCATCATAACTAAAACATAATTTGTCTGTTATTTCATTTAATATTTTTATAGTTTTTTCGTCTTTATACTTAGAAAATTCATTTAAAATTGTATCCCTATAATTTTTATTATTACATTCTTCTAATAATTCTGGATATTCTTTGCTATAATCACTAATTAATAGCATTAAACTCATAAGTTCAGTTCGTTTATCTACTCTAACATCAATTAATTCGTTCATATTTACTCCCAAATTATAAACAAGTAATTTACTAATTTAATTTTGATAAATAAATTATATCATTATTAATAAAAACAAACAAGCAAATAAAAAAACTTGGAAACAAAAGTCCAAGTTTTAATTTAAAATTAGTCAGCTTTTTGGCCGTATTTTGCTACTTCTTCAGCAAAATTTTCTTTTCTTTTTTCTAAGCCTTCACCCATTTCATAACGAGTAAATCTTCTAATTGTTAATTTTTCACCAATTGTTTGAATAGCTTCATTCATAACTTGAGTGATAGTTTTTGATGGATCTTTAACAAATTCTTGTTCGTATAAAACAACTTCTTTGTAATATTTTTTAATTCCACCTTCAACCATTTTTTCAACAATGTTAGCTGGTTTGCCTTCGTTTAAAGCTTTAGCTCTTAAAATTTCTTTTTCTTGTTCGATAATTTCAGCTGGAACTTCATCAACGCTTACAAATTTAGGATTTGCAGCAGCAATTTGCATTGCAATATCTTTAGTTAAAGCAATAAAGTTTTCTGCTCTTGCAACGAAGTCAGTTTCACAATTAACTTCAACTAAAACACCAATTTTTCCGCCCATGTGAATATAGCTTTGAACAACACCTTCAGCAGCAATTCTATTTGCTTTTTTACTAGCAGCAGCCATACCTTTTTCTCTTAAGTATGTTGCAGCTTTTTCAATATTACCGTCAGTTTCTTGTAATGCTTTTTTGCAATCCATCATACCAACGCCAGTCATTTCTCTTAATTTTTTTACATCTTCAGCTGTAAACATAATTATTCTCCTTTGATATAAAATTATTCGTTATCTTTTTTTTCTTCAACATTTTCTTCAGCTTTTGGTTCTTCAAAAGCTTTTTCAATATCATCAATAGATTCAGCTGCTTTTTCGCCTTCAATTTCTGGTAATTCAACAGTTAATTGAACACCTTCTTTAGCTTCAATAACAGCATTTGCCATAGCAGCAGCAATTAATTTTACTGAACGAATAGCATCATCATTACCTGGAATAACATGAGTAATATAATCAGGGTCACAGTTAGTATCAATTAAACCAACGGTAGGAATATTTAAAGTTTTAGCTTCTTTAACACAAATGTGTTCTTTTTTGCTATCTACTACAAATATAACTCCTGGAAGTTTAGTCATTTCTTTAATACCACCAAGATTTTTTTCTAGTTTATCTCTTTCAGTTTTTAGTTTAATAACTTCTTTTTTAGGTAATAAATCAAATTCACCTGTTTTTTCCATTTGATTTAATTTGTTTAATCTTTCAATACTTTTCTTAACAGTTTTAAAGTTAGTTAAAGTACCACCAAGCCAACGAGAATTGATATAATACATACCACATCTTTCAGCTTCTTCTTTAACAGCATCTTGTGCTTGTTTTTTAGTACCAACAAATAATACGCTCTTTCCTTCTTTAACAGCATCTCTGATAAAATCATAAGCTTTATCTACTAATACTAAAGTTTGCTCTAAGTCAATAATGTGAATATCTTTACGAGCAGTAAAAATATACTTATCCATTTTTGGATTCCATTTTCTTGTTTGATGTCCAAAGTGAACACCAGCTTCAAGTAATTGTTTCATTGAAACAGCACTCATTTTTCTTTTCTCCTTTTAATTTTGTTTTTGTGTCCTCCCAAGTGTTTTAAAGCTTTAAAGACCACCACAAAATATGGCAACAATCTTTAAATTTACACAAGGTGTGAATTTTGACCATTTAATATTATCATACTATAAAAAAATTTGCAAGTGTTATTGCAAAATTTTTAAATATTTTTTATCCATTTTAAGTTTTTAATATTTATATTAACATTGTTATCTCTGCCAGTAAATAATTTTACAGTATTTTTAACTAGTTTACCATGATAATCGGTTCCGCCACTTTCTAATAAATTATTTTCTTTAATAAAATTTCTTAAAATTTGCTCTTTATTTCTGTCGATAGAAAAATGCATAATTTCTACACCATCTACACCCGCATTTTTAGCATCAGTTAAAAATGTTAATACTTCTTCTATTGTTTCCCCAGCATAATCAAAGCTATGAGCAATAAAAGCCAAGCCACCAAAAGAATGAATTACATCTATTACTTGTTTTAAATTTAAAAGTTCAAAATCATCCTTTACATAAAATTGTGATTTTTGATTTATGAAATGTTTTCTATAAAATCCAGAAACTCCTATATCTGGACAAATTTTTAAATTACATTCATATTTTTTTAAGCTTTTCATCATTAAATTATATGCTTCACCAATCTTTCCAGTTTTAATTTCAATATTGTTATCAAATTTTAAATTGTTATTTTTACAAATATTTTTAAATTTTGTTAATATTTCTTCTTGTCGTTTTATTTTCTTATCTAAATTATAATACTCATTTAAAAATATCTTCATTTTATTTATATCAAAATTATAAGCAAGTATATCTTTAGTTTTGTTTTTATATGAAAATTCTAATTCACAACCATTAATAATAGTTAATTTATCATCTTGTATTTGTTTTAAAAAATCATATGCATCTACACAATTATGGTCAGTAACAGACCAAACAACTTTTTTATCTTTAGCATATTCTTTTATTAAATTATAAAGCTGCTCTGGCGAAAATTCTCCATCAGAACAGCTTGTATGTGTATGTAAATCAACCAAAATATTGTTCATTAGTAAATTCCTTTAAAAATTTTTCAGTTTCTTTTTTTGTTGGCATTCCATCTTGTGCCGATTCACTTTGAATTTTAATGCTTGAACTTGCCATTGCATAAATTAAACTCTCTTTTAAAGATTTTCCGTTTAAAATGCTAACAACAAAGTTTCCGTTTAAAGTATCTCCAGCTCCAGTTGTATCAACTACCTTTTCAATTTTAAATGCTGGTAGTTTTATTATTTTTTTTCCATCATGAAAAATTGCGCCTTTTTCTCCAAGCGTTATAATAACTTTATTTGGATAATTTGATACAATTTCTTCTACACTTTTATTATTAAAAACAATTTTAGCTTCTTTTTCATTACAAGTAATATAAGTGATTTTATCAATTATTTCTTTATTATTGTTATTTAATACAGATAAACGCTCTGGTCTACAAGGAGTAACAACAATTTTTACATTATTTTTATAACAAAAATCAATTAAATACTCACTAACTTCTTGTGGAATTTTATATTGAGCAATAACAATTTCAGCGTTTTTAATAATCTCAGCATTTTTATCAATCAATTCTTTTGTAAAAGCGTTAATTGCTCCAGTTTTTCTAATAATTTCATTTTCACCAGCAATTGATACTTTTATATCATTTACATCATTAGATACACCATTAATCAACTCACAATTATTAATATCTACATTATTATTTTTTAAATTTTGTAAAATTAATTTTCCAGTAGCATCATTTCCAACACAAGTTATAATTTTAACATTATAACCAGCTCTACTTGCTGCTACTGCTTGATTAGCACCTTTTCCGCCAAAATTGATTGATGTTGGCTCTGTTTTGTAACCTTCAGAAGTTTCTTTATATAAAAAATCAATTGAACTTCCACCAAAAACTAATATGTATTTATTTTCGTTTTTATTCATACCTTTATTCTTCTAGAAGTTTATCATATTCAGCAAAAACTAAATCGATAATATCTTCATCATCAACTAAAATTAGATTTTCTTCTCCTTCTTCATCTTCCTCTAGTTCAAACACTAAACCTTCATCTTCGCCTACGCCTTCCATTTTTTTAACAGGTTTTAAAATTACGTAAACATTTTCTTTTACAGGTATTAATGCAATTTGTTCAAATTCAACAGGTTTGTTTGCCTCATCATAAATAACAATATTAGAACTATCTTTTGGGTCTAACAATTGTTCAAAAACACTTTTTTCTTCCATAATAAATCTCCTTTATTTTCTATCTAAGTAACCTTGAAGTATAATGCTGGCTGCAACTTGGTCTAAAAGTTGTTTTCTTTTTTCCCAGCTTTTAATAGTAAGTTTTAATTGCTCTTCAGCCTCAATACTAGATAGCCTTTCATCAACAAAAACAATTTCTACTTCTGCTTCATTACTTAATAATTTAGCAAATTCTTGAGTTTCAATTGCAATAGAACCTTTATTTCCACTCATCTCAAGTGGTAAACCAATTACAACTGTTTTAACTGAATTTTCAAGAATAATTTTCTTTAAAAAAGAAATATCTTCTGTTAAATTAGTTCGCTTTAGCGTTGTAAAAGGAGTTGCCAAAAATCCCATAACATCACTTAGTGCTATACCAATTCTAGCTTTTCCGTAATCTAGTCCCATTACCTTCATTAGAATTTACCTCTAAAATATTTTAGCAAATATATAAAATTTTAACAAACTATTTTAAAAACTTTTAAAAATTTAGACAAAAATATTTATAATTTAACTTTTATAACAAATAAAATATTTTTAAGATAAAAAGCCAGTGATAAAACTGACTTTTTATTTTAATTATTTTCTTGAATTTCTTCAATTTTTTCTTTAATACATTTTTCACCTTTTTCCATAAATTTTTGAACTTTTGGGCTTGAATGTACTAAAATTGCTCCAACAATGATACCCATTGCTAAGCCAAATGAAAAACATTCTTTCATAGATTATCCTCCTATGAATATATTTTCTACAAAATTTGATAAAATATTCTGTTTAATTTTTCTTTAAAACTCCACATTTTACCAATTTAAAATTAAAAATTAAGAATAATTTTCTTATGTAGAAAAAAGGTAAAAATACAATAAAAAAGTGCTTAACAGCACTTTAATTATTTTTATTTTCTAATTTTTCAAGTTTTTCTTGTTTTTTTCTATAATCTTTAACTGCTTCTTCAATAGCTTCTTTTGCTAAAATTGAGCAATGTATTTTGTTTGTAGGAACTTCACCCATTTCTTTTAAAATGTCTTCATTTGAAATTTGTAATGCTTCCTCAATTGTTTTTCCTTTTATTTTATCACATGCAATATCTGTTGAAACAATTGCCGCAACGCAACCAAAAGTTTTAAACTTGGCATCAATTACTTTTTCATCTTCTATTTTTAAATAGATCTTCATAATATCACCACACTTCATGTTGCCTACTTGACCCGTGCCACTAGCATTTTTTATTAATCCAACATTTTTAGGTTGTTTAAATATGTCTAAAACTTTCTTTGAGTACATTATTTTTTTCCTCCTTTAAGCATTAGTGGTGATATTTCTCTTAATCTTTCAACAATTTTAACTAGTTTTTCAACCGTATAATCAATATCTTCTTTATTAATAGCTTTAGATAAAGAAAATCTAATTGTTCCGTTGCTTAATTCATGAGAAACACCCATAGCTTGTAGTACATGACTAGGTTCTAATGCTCCACTAGTACAAGCGCTACCTGTTGAAACACAAATTCCTTCCATATCAAGCATAGTTAAAATACTTTCGCCCTCTATGCATTCAAAGCTTACGTTTAAAATGTGAGGCAATCTTTGTGCAATATGACCATTAAATTTAACGCCTGGAATTTTTTGCATAATTTCAGCTTGTAAATAATCTCTAAGCATTTTTAATTTTGTATGAACTGCATGCATATCACGAGTAGCAATTTCTACAGCTTTACCAAAACCAACAATTGCTGGAACATTTAAAGTTCCACCACGTTTACTTCTTTCTTGATTTCCACCGAAAATTAAATTATCAATTTTAATGCCTTTTTTTACATATAAAGCTCCTGCCCCTTTCGGTCCATAAATTTTATGAGCTGAAATTGTTAGAGCATCTATTCCAAGTTCTTCAACATCTAGATGAATATGAGAGAATGCTTGAACGCAGTCAGTATGAAATATTACACCCTCTTTTTCTTTACAAGTACGAGCTAATGCTTTTAAATGTTGAATAGTGCCAACTTCATTGTTAGCTGCCATTATAGAAACTAAAATAGTATCATCTGTTAAATAATGCATTAAGTCGGCAAGCTTTACTAGACCTGTTTCATCAACATCTAAATAAGTTACTTTAAACCCCTCTTTTTCTAGTTGTTTACAAGAATCTAACACGCTATGATGTTCTATTTTTGATGTTATAATATGATTACCTTTACTTTTATTAGCATATGCTAGACCTCTAATTGCCCAGTTATTAGCTTCTGTTCCACCAGAAGTGAAATAAATTTCACTTGGTTTAGCATTAATGGCTTTTGCAATTTTAATTCTTGCGGTATCTACTTTATCACTGGCGTTTCTACCATAAAAGTGCAAACTAGAAGGGTTTGCAAAATTTGCATTAAACATTGGCATCATTTCTTGTAAAACTTCACTATTTACATAAGTTGTGCTAGCACTATCTAAATAAACTTTTCTTTCCATAATTTCTCCTATCATTAGTATAATATAGTCAGAAAAAAATGTCAATAGCAAATTATTTACTTTATGATTAATTTTTTATCATATCTAGTAAAAATTCTTTATTTTTAAGCCCTATTGAACGCTTTGCCTCAGCTCCATCTTTAAATAATATAATAGTTGGAACACTCATTACTCCATAACTTTTAGCAAGATCAAAGTTTTCATCAACATCTACTTTGCAAATAATTGTGTCAGTATCATTTTCTTTACTAACTTCTTCTAAAATTGGAGCAAGCATTTTACAAGGACCACACCAAGTAGCAAAAAAATCTACCAAAACTGTTTTTTTACTTTCTAATACTAAATCGTTAAATTCTTCTAAATCAATTTTTTTAATTTCACTCATAATTTTTCCTCCTATATTATTATTTCCTTATTTTTTTATTATATCATTAATTATGTAGCTTGAAATAGTTATTCCGCAAAGAGCCACATTATATGATACCGAAAAAATTTTAGTTTTATCTTGTATGTTGTCGCTAATTGTATCACTACAACAAACTTTTAACTTGTTAATTCCAAGTTTTTTAAGATTTATTCTAAGTTTTCGAGCAAGACTATCGTTTTTTGTTTTAAAAATATCTTGAACTTGATAGTTTGTAGGTTTATAGCGATTTCCAGCACCCATAGATGATAAAATATTAATTTTATTTTTATAACAATATTCAATTAAGGCAAGTTTATCTTGAAAGCTATCAATACAATCTATAACATAGTTATAATTTGATAAATTAAAATCATGAATATTATCTTTAGTAAGCCTTGTATAATTTATTTTTAAATTTAAATTAGGATTTATATCTATTAGCCTTTCCTTAAAGGCATCCACCTTAAATTTGTTTAAATTTGAATGTGTTGCTATTATTTGACGATTTATGTTTGTAATATTTACTTTATCAAAATCCACTATTGTTAAATTCGTTACTCCGCATCTAACTAAGCTTTCAACAACATAACCGCCAACACCACCAACACCAAAAACAATAACTTTTTTTGAAGTTATTTTATTAAAATTATCTTCTCCAATTAAACCAACTAATCTATCAAATTCTTTTTCCATTTTTTCCTATAGAATAAACTTATTTAAATCAAATTTTCTAAGTGTTGTACTAAATGTATTATCAACATAATTTTTATCTATAACAACTTTTACATTATCATAGCTACCATCAGCATTATAGCTAATATCTTCAAGCAATTTTTCAATTATTGTATGAAGTCTTCTTGCTCCAATATTTTCACTTGTTTCGTTTTCTTTTTCAGATAAAAGTGCAATTTCTTCAATTGCATCAGTTGTAAATTCAAGTTCAATATTATCCACTTTTAAAAGTTCAGCATATTGTTTAGTAATTGCATTTTTAGGCTCTAAAAGTATTTTAACAAAATCTTCTTTTGTTAAATTATCTAAATCTACCCTAATTGGAAATCTTCCTTGAAGTTCTGGAATTAAATTTTCAACACTTGCAATATGAAATGCACCTGCTGCTATAAATAAAATGTAATCTGTTTTTATAACTCCATATTTAGTAGTTACACTACAACCTTCAACAAAAGGTAAAATATCTCTTTGTACCCCTTCTCTTGATACATCTTGATTATGTGTAGAACCTTTAACAGCAATTTTATCTATTTCATCAATAAATATAATTCCTTCTTGCTCAGCTCTTTGTATAGCCTCAGCATTTACACTGTCTAAATCAATAAGTTTAGAACTTTCTTCATTAATTAATTGTTCTTTTGCTTGTTTTACAGTTAATTTTTTTCTTTTTCTTCTACCACCTGGCATCATGTTAGAGAAAATATCCCCTAAGTTTATTTCATTTGCACTAGCTATAGAAATTTCCATCATTTTAGGTTGTTCTTGAACATCAAGTTCAATAACATCATTATCATAATCGCCGCTTTCAATAGCCTTTAAAATTCTGTCCTTATCTTCATCAACTAGTGCGTTTTCTACTTTTTTAACAGGATAAAGAATGTTTAATAATTTTTGATTAACAATTGGCATTGCTTTTTCTTTAACGCTTTGCATCTTTTCTTCTCTAACCATTCTAACAGATACTTCAACCAAATCTCTAATCATGCTTTCACAGTCTCTACCAACATAACCAACTTCTGTAAATTTAGTTGCTTCTACTTTTACAAATGGAGCTTTAACAAGTTTTGCTAATCTTCTTGCAATTTCTGTTTTACCCACCCCTGTAGGGCCTTTCATTATAATATTTTTAGGTGTTATATCTTCTTGAAGTTCTTTACTTAATTTGCTTCTTCTATATCTATTTCTTAAAGCAACTGCAACAGCTTTTTTTGCTTCTAGTTGTCCTACAATATATTTATCTAATTCATTAACAATTTGTTTTGGTGATAAATTCATAATTCCTCCTTAAACCTTTTCTACCGTAAAGTGATTATTAGTGTAAATACAAATACTGCTAGCAATTTCCATAGCTTTTACAGCTACTTCTTCAGCTGAAAAATTTGTATTTTCAGCAAGCGCTTTAGCAGCTGCATAAGCATAGTTTCCACCACTACCAATAGCACAAATACCACCGTCTGGTTCTACTACTTCACCATTACCAGATAAAATTAGCAATTTATCTTTATCTGCAACTATCATCATTGCCTCTAATTTTCTTGCAATTTCATCTCTTCTAAATTGAGTAGCAAGTTCTACAGCACTTCTCATTAAATTTCCAGAGAATTTATTTAACATTTCTTCAAAACGACTAGATAAACTAAAAGCATCAGCTACGCCTCCAGCAAAACCAATAATAACTTTATCGTTAAATATTCTTCTTACTTTTACGGCATTGTTTTTCATAATAACATTTTGTGAAAAAGTTACTTGTCCATCTCCAGCTATTACAGTTTCATTATTCTTTTTAACAGCTACAATTGTTGTTCCTCTAAGTTGTTCCATTTTATCTCCTTTATGGTGCCTTAAGCACTTTATTTATATTTTATGTTTTTTAACTAATTTAAATTGTTAATAATTTTTATAAAACAAATATAAAATTAGTGCAGTTTTTTGTTTACACTGCATTTTTAATGCTTTTAATATAATTTAAGCTATTCTCTACTAATTCTAACTTATTTTTACATTTTTGTAAACCAATATTACTCATAATTACACCAAAATTCATATTCATTGGTTGAAAATGTTTAGGGTCACTATTTACAATATAATAACTTAATCCACCTACCGCTGTAAAGTTTGGTAATATTAATGGTTCCATATTGTTAATATGTCTATACATGTTAATACCAGCATATAATCCGCTACTAATACTTTCTACATAACCCTCTACGCCACTAAATTGGCCAGCAATAAATATGTTTGGATATTTTTTTAGTTGGTAAGTTTCATTTAAATTGTTTGGCGCGTTAATAAAAGTATTTTTATGCATTTCACCATATCTTATAAAATCAGCATTCTTAAGTGCTGGAATTAAAGAAAATACTCTTTTTTGTTCTAAAAACTTTAAATTTGTTTGAAATCCCACCAAATTATACATATTTCCAGTGTTATTTTCTTTTCTTAGTTGTACAACAGCATATGGTCTTTTATCGGTTTTAGGATCTATTAATCCAACTGGTTTTAATGGACCAAATAGTAGTGCTTTTTCACCACGCTTTGCCATAACTTCAACGGGCATACAACCCTCAAAAACTTTTTTGTTTTCAAAATCTTTTAACTCAACACTTTCAGCATTTATTAATTCATTGTAAAATAAATCATACTCTTGTTTAGTCATTGGACAATTTATATAATCGTTATTGCCTTTTTGATATCTGTCTTGTATAAAATAGTTTTCTTTATCTAAACTATCAAAACTAACAATAGGGCTCATTGCATCAAAAAAATACAGACTATCATTTTCTATTACTAGCTTTAGTCCATTTAATAATTTATTAGTAGTAAGTGGACCGGTTGCTATTATTGTTGGTATATTCGTATCTATTTTTTCAACTTCTTCACTTATAAAATTTAAGTTATTAAATTCTTTAAGTTTTTTAGTTACTAAAGCAGCGAATTTTTCTCTATCTACAGCTAATGCACCACCTGCATCAACTCGAGTTTCATAAGCACACTTTAAAAGCAAACTATCAAGCATTAATAATTCTTGTTTTAATAAACCCTTTGCATTAGAACTATCTAACGATTTTAAAGAATTACTACAAACAAGTTCTGCAAAGTTTGGGTTCTTATGAGCTTCAGTAAATTTGTTTGGTTTTATATCATATAAATTTACTTCTACTCCTCGTTTTAAAAGTTGATACGCAGCCTCACACCCAGCAAGGCCCGCACCAATAATATTAACTTTCACTATTTTTCTCCTTAGTTATTTTAACTATGTTTTGACATGTTGGGTAATTAGGACAAGCATAAAAATAACCATATTTGCCTTGTTTTAAAATCATATTAGCACCACATTTATCACAAACAACAACTTTATTTGGATCTATATTTTTAGGTAAAACCTTTTGTATATTGTTACAAGTAGGATAATTACTACACCCTAAAAACTTACCGAATTTACCTTGTTTTTCTATCATTTTACAGCCACATTTTTCGCAAACTATATCAGTAATAACTTCAACAGGTTTTTCTTTTTCGATATTTTTTATATTTTTACATTTAGGAAAATTAGGACATGCTAAGAATTTTCCAAATTTCCCCTCTCTTTCAACCATATTAGCGCCACATTTATCACAAATAACATCAGTTACTTTTGCTTCTACAACGCTTGCTCCAGCGTTTTTAAGTTGTGGAATAAATTTATTGTAAAATCCATTAATAAGAGCGTGCCATTCTCGTTTGCCTTCAGCAATTTCATCAAGTGCTGTTTCCATTTGAGCTGTAAAATTAATGTTAATTGTTTTAGCAAAATTTTTATCTAAAAATTCCATTACTTGAAAAGCCGTTTCAGTCGGAACAATACTTTTTCCATCTTTTGTACAATATCTAGAAAGTAAAACATTAATAGTTGCCGCATAAGTTGCAGGTCTACCTATTCCCTTTGCTTCCATAGCATCAACTATAGTTGCTTCAGTGTATCTAGGTTCTGGTTTTGTAAATTTTTGTTCTGGTAAAAAGTTTGTTGATTTTAATTTATCACCATTTTCTAAAACTGGAAGTTTAACTTCGTTTTCTTTAGTAGTATCTACATAAACAGTTGTATAACCTAAAAATTTAGGAGTTTTACCACTCACTTTAAAACCATAATTGTCACAAGATATATCAACACTAACGGAATTATATTGTGCTTCAGTCATTTGACTTGCCAAAAATCTATTATAAATTAATTTATATAGCTTATATAAATCATTATCAATTTTATCTTTTAAACTATCTGGCGTTCTATTTAAATCAATTGGTCTTATTGCTTCGTGGGCATCTTGTGCAGCATCTTTACTTTTATAAATATTAAATTTTTTAGGAGCATAGTCTTCACCAAAATTTTTAACAATATATTCTTTTGCTTTAATCATAGCGCCTTCACTAACCCTTGTAGAGTCAGTACGAATGTATGTAACTAAAGCCACCTTGCCTTCACCTTTAACTTCTATACCCTCATAAAGATTTTGTGCTACTTGTGTAGTCTTTTTAAGTGTAAAATTTAATTTATTTGCAGCATCTTGTTGCATTGTTGAAGTTGTAAAAGGAGGTTTTGGTTTAGATTTTGTAACACTTTTTTTAACATTGGTAACAACAAAATCCTTATTATCTAGTTCTTTTAAAACTTCTTGCATTTCATCGTTATTATTAATCTTAATTTTTTCATTATTTTTTGTATTAAGTAATGCTTTAAAGTTAGGTTTAGCACCATTTTTTTCTAGTTCTACATTTAAATTCCAGTATTCTTCTGGTTTAAAATTTTGAATTTCTTTTTCTCTTTCTACAATCATTTTAAGAGCTGCACTTTGAACACGCCCAGCACTTAAATTTGGTTTTATTTTTTTACAAATTATTGGAGAAATTTTATAACCAACAAGTCTATCTAAAACTCTACGTGCTTGTTGAGCATTAACTAAATCTAAATCAATATTTCTAGGTTCTTGTAATGCTTTATTAATTGTTTCTTTATCAATAGAGTTAAAAGCAACCCTAACTTTTTCATTAGGATTAATATTTAAAATATAAGAAATATGATATGCAATCGCTTCTCCTTCTCTATCCGGGTCGGTTGCAATATAAATAGTTTCTGCTTTTTTTGCAAGCTTAACTAAATCATTAACAATATTTTTCTTATCTGGCATTATTTCATAAACAGGCTCAAAATTATTTGTAATTTGAACACCTAAATTTTTTGTTGGTAAATCTCTAACATGACCAGCCGTAGCAAAAACTTGGTAATCACCACCAAGATATTTTTTTATTGATTCAATTTTTCCTTTACCTTCAATAATAAATAATTTCATATAACTCCTTAAAGCGAGTAAATGTTTCCCGCCAATTTTTTAATTATTCCACGAAAAGACATCATTGTCAACAAATTCGTAAGTGTTTTTACATCGAAATTTGTATTAATTAATATTTCGTCAAAAGTTTTTTCACCTGTTTTTAAAAGATTAAAAATAATTGCCTCATCAATAGATAGTTGAATAGATTTTGGTATAACTTTATTTTGTGGTTTATCAAAAACTTTTAAAATATCATCAACAGTTGTTACCATATTAATTCTTAAATCTTTAATTAGTGCATTACAGCCTTCACTAGCGTTACTTGTTATATTTCCAGGAACAACAAAAAGTTCTTTGCCATAATTAATTGCATACTCTTTTGTATGCATAGTTCCACTTTTTAAACTTGCTTCAGTAATTAACACGCCACGAGAAAGCCCTGCAATTATACGATTTCTTATTGGAAAATCATAATTTTTTGCCTTATAATGTGGTGGTTTTTCCGAAATCAATAAGCCTTTTTCACAAATTTTTTCGCTTAGTTTTATATTTCCACTAGGATAAATATTATCTAATCCACCAGCTACCACAGCAATAGTTTTTCCTTTGTTTAATAAACAAGCTGTATGACTAATTGTGTCTACTCCATCAGCAAGTCCACTAACAATATTAAAACCATTAATTGTAAGTTCAGTTGAAAATTTTTCTGTAATTTGTTTTCCATAGTTTGTTGGATGCCTTGTACCAACTATTGCCAAATTAAATTCACTTTTAAGTAAACTAATATCTCCTTTGCAATATAAAACATATGGTGGTTCGTCAATATTTTTTAATGTTTCAGGGTAATCTTTCGATAAAATTGTTATAATTTTAATACCATTTTTTAGTATACCATTTAAATAATTATCAAAATTATCTATTTGAGCATACATATTTGAAAATTGAACATAGCTAACAACATCTTCAATTTTGTTATAATTTTTTATAAAATTTTTAAAAAAATCTTCGCCATTTAAAGCATCAAAAATTTTACCACATTTTTTATGCGATAAAAAATCAAAACTATTTAAAAAGACTAAAATTTTTTCTTCTATAATCATTTTTATACCCAATATTTATTATCTAATGCTCTATAACTAATTGCTTCTAAAATATGATTAGATTTTATATCTTCACTATTATCTAAATCAGCAATAGTTCTAGCAACTTTTAAAATTCTATTATTAGCTCTTGCTGTTAAATTATAATTTTCAAAAGCCATTTTCATAATCAGCTTACATTCTTCATCAAGTTTACAAAATTTATTAAACATTTTATTTGTCATACTAGCGTTATTATATATATTTGTTCCTTTAAATCTTTCTGCTTGAATTTGTCTTGCTTTATTAACTCTTTCTTTGATTGTACTACTGCTTTCTTCTAGTCTTGTTGATGATAAATCATCATAATCGACATTATCAACTTCAACATGTAAATCAATTCTATCCATAATAGGACCACTTAATTTGTTTAAATATTTATGTATCTGACTTGCTGTGCACTTACATTCAACTTTTTTACTACCATAATAACCACAAGGACAAGGATTCATACTAGCTATTAAATTAAATCTGGCTGGATAATCTACCGTTTGAGCATTTCTAGCTACAGTTATAATTCCATCTTCTAAAGGTTGTCTCATTGCCTCAACCGAAGTTCTTGAATATTCTGGCATTTCATCTAAAAATAATACTCCATTATGAGCAAGACTTATTTCACCTGGTTTAGCTGTTCTTCCGCCACCTGCTAAGGCAACTGTAGTTGCTGTATGATGTGGTGACCTAAAAGGTCTATTTACAATTATACCTGTGTTAGAATCTAAAATTCCTGCTATGCTATGTATTTTAGTTACTTCTAAAGCCTCTTCAAAACTCATATCTGGAAGAATACTTGGAAAACATCTAGCTAACATTGTTTTTCCACTTCCAGGAGGTCCTATCATAAGCATATTATGACCCCCAGCTGCAGCAATTTCTAAAGCCCTTTTTGCATTATATTGGCCTTTAACCAAAGCAAAATCATCACAAACAATACTTGTATTTTTAATAGTTTCAAAATTTGTAATTTCTACTTTATCAAAATTTTCTTCACCATTTAAAAAATTAACAACATCTTTAAGTGTTTTAAATGCATAAGTTTCTATTCCTTCAATAAAACTTGCCTCTTTTGCATTTTCATAAGGAATAATCACCTTTTTAAATCCAGCCTCTCTACTAGAAATTAATATTGGTAAAATTCCATTAATTTTTCTTATATCTCCATTTAAGCTAAGTTCACCAATAATTATATAATCTTTTAAATTTTCATTTTTAATTTGATCTGTTGCTCTTAAAATACCTATAGCTATTGGTAAATCGTAATAAGCACCCTCTTTTTTGGTATCTGCTGGAGCAAGATTAACTACTATTTTATATTTAGGAAAATCAAGAAGCGAAGTGTTTTTAATAGCACTTTTTACCCTTTCTTTACTTTCTTTTATTGCTGTATCTGCCAAGCCCACAACCTCATAACCAGGAAGCCCATTATTAATATCTATTTCTACTTCTACTTTATATCCATTTATGCCCATAAGGCCATAACTTAATACTTTTGATATCATAAAATCTCCTAATTTTTATTATATCAAATTTTTTTTATAAATAACAACAAATTTTATGATAAATAAAAATTTGTCATAATTCGACAAATTTTGTAAAAATTATAAATACAAATATCTAATTATGTAATAAAATGTAGAAAAGCAAACATATAATTAATTATGCAAGGACTAGAAATATCCTATCAAGACCTAAAATGTAAGCTTGTTATAAATGTTGCTGATGGAAAAATTTTGGGTAATATTATAGATATAATTTTCACCCCGTTAAATGGTAAAATTCTGGGGTTTTTAGTGCCTGGAGCTAAAAAAAGTTTTTGGAAAAGTTGTGATAATATTTTTATTCCTTATTCTCAAGTTTGTAAAATAGGAGTTGATGTTATACTTGTTGAACTTTTTGTAGATAGTTCACCATGTTGTCCATGTCCACCAAAAAACAAGTTAAATAAAGCCATTAATATTTTACATAATGAACAAAACAATGAAGAAAATGAAGATTTAAGTAAAATAGAAGTAATAGATCCTAAAATTTATCCTAAATAAATTATATTTAAGCAAATACCAAATCTAAAACCATCATTAATAAAAATCCAATAATAAAACACCAAACACCAAGCTTATTGTTTTCGTTTAAATTTGCTTCAGGTAGTAATTCTTCTATTATTACATAAAGCATCGCACCTGCAGCAAATCCTAAAATATAACCAAGTACAGAAGATAAACTATAAGCTAAAAATATTCCAATAATGCTAGCAATAAACTCTACAAATGCAGACAAAAAGCCATAAAAAAATGCTTTTTTGCAACTATTAAACATAGATTTTAATGGTAATGTTATTGCCATCCCTTCGGGAAAGTTTTGCAAGCCCATTCCTATTGCCAAACTTAGTGCTGAATAGCACAAAGCCATGTTACCACTAAAAATTGCCACGCCAAAAGCAAACCCTACCGCTAAGCCTTCGGGAATATTATGAAGAGTAACTGCTAAAAATAACTTTGTACCTTTATTAAGTCCATTTTTTTTTATTTTTTTAGCAATTAAATCAAGTAAAACAATAAAAATTGCACCAATTATAATTCCAACAAAAGCCGGAACAAAACTAAATTTACCTAAATTTGCACTACTTTCTATAGATGGCAAAATCAATGAAAAAAAAGTTGCTGAAAGCATAATTCCCGCACTTATTCCATTTAAAATTATATTTAATTTACTATTAATTTCATTTTTAAAGAAAAAAACAAGGCTAGAGCCTATTATTGATGCTAAAAAGCAAAAAGCTATTCCAATAATTGTGTATAAAGTCATATATGCAGTATATGTTTTTATTTTTTTTAGTGTGATGAATAACATTAATTTGTTGCATAACATAAAAAAATATGTTAAAATATTAAAAAATTATAAAGGTGACTTCATGCAAGAAACAATTTTAAAACTATGCAAAAATTTTAATTTGAACGGAAAATTAATAAAATATAATACTTTTCCAAGTGGACACATAAATACAACATATTTAGTAAATTTAGAAATAAATGGAGAAAATCAAGAATTCGTTTTACAACAAATTAATAATACTGTTTTTAAAAAACCAGACGAAGTAATGTTAAATATATCTAATGTTACAAACCATATTAAAAATAAACTATTATCTAATAATAAAAGCATAGAAAGAAAAGTTTTAGATTTTTTAAAAACGTTAGATAATAAATATTATTATAAAGATGAAGATGGCAAATTTTGGAGAATGTATAAATTTGTAAATAACTCAACAACTTTTGATTTAACAGATAATTTAAAAGTTATAACCGAAACCGGTAAAGCTTTTGGGGAATTTCAATGCCTTTTAGACGACTTCCCTATTTCAAATTTAAATATTATAATTCCACATTTTCATAATACCGTTAATAGATATAAAATTTTTAAATCGGCATTGAAAAACGATGTTAAAAACAGAGCAAAAGATGTTATTAATGAAATTTCCGAATATTTAAATTTGGAAAATTTAGCAACAAAAATGTATAAAATGCAAAAAGAAAACAAATTACATTTAAGAGTTACCCACAATGATACAAAATGTAATAATGTTTTATTTGATAATCAAACTTTTAATCATTTATGCGTAATAGACCTTGATACAGTTATGCCAGGATTAATTGGCTTTGACTTTGGTGATGCTATAAGATTTGTTGCTAACACTAGTTTAGAAGATGAAACAAACTTAAGTAAAGTTAAATTAGACTTAGTAAAATTTGAGGCTTTTACAGAAGGATTTTTAAATGAAGTTAAACATTGTTTAACATTTAATGAAAAAAACACATTATCTCTTGGCGCTATTACTATAACAATTGAATGTGGATTAAGGTTTTTAACAGATTATTTAAATGGTGACGTATATTTCAAAACATCTTACCCAGAACATAATCTTGATAGAGCAAGATGTCAATTAACACTAGCAATAGATATGATAAACAATTATGAAAAAATGCAAGAAATAGTAAATAATTGTTTTAAAAATAAAATATTTGTTTAAAGTTAAATTTAAAGCTAAAAATTTAAAAAAAAAGAAAAAAGATGACCAATCATATAGTCATCTTTTTCTATGGTAGCCTTTCGCTACAATTATATTATGTGTAAAATTTTTTAAATTATTATAAATTTTTATTTTTAAATTATTTTTATTTTAAATTATAAATAAAATAAAATGCATAAGACACAAAAAAGTTATTACAAAATGTACACAATAAAACTTTTAATTTTAAATTTAAAAAAATACAGATTTTACAAAGTGCTTAAGGCGCAAAAAGAGGTGTCTGCGACACCTACATTTTTAGTTCGATATTCAAAGTTTTTAAACTATCTAATATATCTTTTTCGATTACTTCAACTTCTTCACTAACAAGTGTTTTATCGAAGTTATTATATTCTACGCTAATTAAAATTGCACTATGGTTTTCTTTAACACCTTTTCCGTTGTAAATATCTTTAACTTCAATACTTCTGATTAAATTAGATTTTTCTTTAATTAATTTAGAATATTCACTAAATTTAATTCCATTTGGAACAAGTAAGTTATATTCTCTTATAATTGATTGGAATTTACTTTGCTCAGCAAGTGGAGTTCTTCCAAAACTTAAATCGTCAACACAAAGTTCTAAATATTCTACTTCACCTTTAACAAGTTTACCATTTTCTAAATTTCTAACTTTACCAGCGTCTATTGTTCCAACTAAACCAGCATATTTACCTTTAATATAAATTTCTAAACCTTTTTCTAAAATACTTTCATTAGTTGGTTTTAATTCATATTCTAGACTAAATTCTTCCATTATTAGTTCTAAAATTTGTTTAATATCATAAAAATCGTAAGGAATGTTTTTATCTAGTCCAAATCCTTTTTGATATTTATTACCATTTAAAACAACTGATAACATTTGTTTTTGGCTATAACCAGTGTCTGTTTCACTATTTCTAGCAAAAACAGTACCAATTTCAAAAATAGGTTCACATTCGTTATATTTACTAATGTTAAAAAGTAATGTATTTAACATAGAATAAACCATATTTGGTCTCATAATAGCAAACTTGATAGATAAAGGATTTATAATTTCAATATCGCCATAAAGTTTACTATCTTTGTTAATACCAAGCTTACTTAATGCTTCCTTATGAATAAATGTGTAAGAAATACATTCATTAATACCTTGTCCTAGTAAAATATCACGTAGTCTATCGGCATTTTGCATAACAATATTTGGTTCATATTGAACACTTAAATTTGGAATAGTAGGTTCAATATTATGATATCCATACATTTGTGCAACGTCTGCTATAACATCAATTTCGCCTTCTAAATCTAGTCTATAATCTGGACAAGTAACTTTTAATGTTTCTTCATTTAAAATTTCAACAGTAAAATAATATTTTTCTAGTAAATTTTTAATTTCATTAGCATTAAGTTTTGTGCCTAGTATAGAATTTGTTCTTTTTACAGAAACTTCCTTTATATTTTTTTCTTTTTTATTTAGTTTAGTATAAGCTCCAGTAATTGTTCCACCACAAACTTCTAACACTTTTTCAGCACAAAGTAGTCCATAATTTAAAACTTGATCAGAATCTACCCCTCTTTCAAATCTGTATGAAGCAAGTGTTGTAATATGTGTTTTTTGACTAGCAACACGAGAGGCAATTGCATCAAAATGAGCAGATTCAATAATAATATTTTTAGTGTTTTCATCAATTTCAACTTTTTTAGTACCAACAATACCAGCAAGACATGTTATACCTTCACTATCTTCAATAGTTATAGCACCTGTTGGAATTTCTTCCTCTTCACCACTAAGTGTGATAATTTTTTGAACTTTATCGTTTTCTTTATAGCAAAGTTTATCTTTAACTTTATCTAAATCAAACATATGAATAGGTTGACCAAGTTCAAGCATAATATAGTTTGAAATATCAACAATAGGATTAATTGAATTAACACCAAGTGCTTCTAAATAATCTTTCATTTCTTTAGGTGTTTCTTTTGTATTATCTACATTTCTAATTTCAATTAAAACCAAGTTATCAACTTTATCAGTTAAAACTTCAACTTTAATATCTAAACCTTTTAAGCCATCTAAATTAAGATTACTTTTAATTTCTGGCAAGTAGTTTTTATTTTTATAAACATTATATTCTCTTAATATACCTATATGCGATAACATATCAGGTCTGTTTGCTTTAACTTCAAGTTCAATAACAACATCATCATTTACAGGGGTTTCTGTTGCAACTTCAAAACCTTGAAGGTCTAGCCAATTTTTATCAAAATCTTTATAATCAATTTTTTCTTTAGCTAGTTTTTCTAGCCAGTTTTTTGAAAATTTAAACATTTTTATCTCCTTATTTTAACTTTTTATAAACCTTAATATTATTATCGTGTAAAATTCTAAGTTCAGGTAAACTATATTCTAGTTGTGGAATTCTACTCATACCATAACCAAATGCAAAACCTTGAACATCTTTATATCCAACGCCTTCTAAAACATTAGGGTGCACCATTCCGCAACCGCCAACTCTTATCCAGCCAGTATTTTTACAAGTTCTACAACCTTTACCGCCACAAACAGTACAAGTCATATCAATTGCAGCACTAGGCTCTGTGTAAGGATAGTAACAAGGTACAAATCTTGCTTTAATGTTATCACCAAACACTGAACTAATACAATTCATAATAGAACCTTTTAAATCAGCAAGTGTTATATCATCACCTATAACTAAACCTTCTAACTGGAAGAACATTGGAGTATGTTGTGGATCAAGCTCATCAACCCTATAAACAATACCTGGAGATATAATTTTAACAGGTGGTTTATGCCCTAACATATATCTAACTTGCATTGCAGAAGTATGACTTCTAAGAAGTTTATTAGGTAGTTCAATATAGAATGTATCTTGCATGCTTCTTGCTGGGTGATGCGGTGGCATATTTAACATTTCACAGTTATACTTATCAAGTTCAATTTCAGGTCCACTAACAACATTGTATCCATTAGATCTATAATAATCTTCAAATCTTTTATAAATTTTGTTTAGTGGATGCATTGCTCCTCTTTTAAGTCTTGGTTTGCTTAGTGTTAAGTCTATGTTACTACCTTTTTTGTTTGTAGCTCCACTTTGTTTTATTGCTTTAATTTTTTCTTCCATTTGTGTTCTAAACTCATTAATTTTAGCACCAACTTCCCTTTTTTGTTCATTAGGAATAGTTTTCATCTCAGCATATAAATCTTTTAATAAATTTTTAACTTTTTTGTCAATTTCATCTACATTTTCTTTAGTAATTTGTAAATTTAATACTTCTTGAATTTTATTTTCCATAATTTCTCCTTTTAAAATAAAAAAATCCTATAAAAACTTATAGGACGAATTAACCCGTGGTACCACCTAATTTCATTTTACAAAAGTAAAACCTCATTAATCATTTTTACAGTTTTGTCTGGCTTTCCTTAATCGCAATAGCGTTTTCCAAAAAGCAACTCCAATGCCGAAATTCAATTTTTATCTGAACTTAGGTTGCTTACAGCCGGTGGCAACCATTCTCTATAAGAAAATAAAAATCTACTTTGCATCTTCTTAGTTTTTATTAAAACTCTATTATTTTACCAATTAAAAAATCTTTTGTCAAACAAAATAATGGAAATTAAAATAATTTTTAATCGTTTTTATTTAACTACTCATGTGTATTAAAAAATCGTAAGCCAATTACTTACGATTTTTTTATGTTATATTATATTAAATTATATTATAAATTTCTTAAATCTTCATCTGCTAATTTAAAACCATCTTCTTTTAATAGTTCTATACCTTCATTTAATAATTCATCAGTAGATAAATCGGTTAATCTTGTGTTACATGGTTCAACAGAGTCTGATGCTTCTCTATATTCTTCAACTCTTTCTTTGCTAATATAAGATTGATGAGTTCTTAAATCCATATTTACCTCCACAATACAATAATTATACTTATATTATACAATATCATTTAATTGCTAGTCAATATATTTTTTTGTTGTTTGTAAATTAAAAATTTTAAAGAATTTCAGCATAATATAATAAATCGAATTTTTTTAACAAATTTCAATTTTATAAGTTACATTTTCTGCACAAAAGTATTTATCTTCACTTTTTATTTCGTTTTTAGATTTTACATTTTCGTTATCTACCCAGAAAATTAAGCCACTTTCAATAAACATAGTTGAATTATACACAATATAACCTCTATCGTTTTTATCCAAATTAGTCATAACTCCATCTTTTAAAGTAAAATAAACTTTTACTCCCCAAGTTGTATTAAAACATATATTAGTTACATTGTTTTCTATAATCATTTTTTCAATATAAGCATCATGAAATCTAGTTAAAGCATATAAATTATCGATATCTTGTTTTGTTTTAACATAAAAACTTTCTTCTATTTTTATGTTTTCTTGTAAATATTTACACTTATTAATAAAACCTTCGTTATAAGATCCACTTTCAATTAGTTTTATAAAATTTTCATTGATAAACCAATCATAGCCACTAATATTATTATTTTCTACAAAATTTTTTGGTTTTGCTTCTACTATAAATACTTTTTGTGTTATTTTATTATTTACAATTGAGTAAAAATTAAAAAATTCTAAATTATTACTATCTTCATTATAAAAAACTATTTTTGTACCATAATCTTTCGCTTTTATAATAGCAAATATATAAATATCTCTTACTAAATCATTTATTTTTATTTTTGCTTTCATAAATTTTTCTCCATATATAAATAATTTTAACTAAAACAAAGAAAAAAATCAAATATTTTATTGATATTAAAAACCACAATAATTTGTGGTTTAAATATTTTCTATTCTTTTATTGACATTTTCTACATCTCTTAAATAAATATGCGCTGAAATAATATTTGCTTTAATGTAACCAAGTTTTAAATTTAATTTTTCTGCAATTTCTTTTGCAATTAACGAAAAACACATTACATCACAAGGAAATTTCCTATAAATATCTTGACTACGAGCAGTAAAAAACATATTTAATTTATTTTTTCTGTATAAAAATTGAATAGAATTTATACAAGGTAATTTATTATTACCATATGGAGTAAACAATAATACAGCATTTCTAGTATATAAATTTTCAGACATTTTTTTAACAATAGCATCCACCGGGCTTTTAATATCTGAAAAAGGAGTTTTCATGCTATTAAAATAACTATGCCCAAAAATGTTTTCATTATTAGAGAAAAAAACTTTCTGCATTTCTAAAAAATCATCATTTATTTGTTTATCTTTTGATAATTCAAAACAATTATTAAATGAAAAAGTAATATTTTTACCTTGTAATTCAATATAATCATCTTCTACAACATTAGTTTCTTTTTTTGAAACTATCTCTTTCATTAAATTTATCCACGTTTGTTTTAATGTCTTCATAACTACCTCTGTTAAATAATAACATATAAAATAATTTATTAAAACTATTTTTACTATCTAATATATTATTTTTTAATAAAATAAAAAAAATCGTAAGTGTTGGGTACTTACGATTGGTGGTTGGGGCGCGACGCGTTTAATAAAGTTGCCTGTGGCAAGTTTATAGCCAAAGCGGGAGCAAATTTATAATTTGCGAGTGGACTGGATGTAATCCATCCCCAAACAAATCCAAACCATAAAAGTTTAATAAAAAACTGCAGAAGTTGGGATTCTACAGTTGGTGGTTGGGGATGGATTCGAACCATCGAAGACGAAGTCGGCAGATTTACAGTCTGCTCCCTTTGGCCGCTCGGGAACCCAACCATTATTTTAAAAAACTGTTTTAAAATTTATTTAAAACAATTCTTTAAAAATGGAGCTGGTGAATGGAATCGAACCATCAACCTGCTGATTACAAGTCAGCTGCTCTGCCAGTTGAGCCACACCAGCAAATATTTATTTGCTTTGTTTGTTATTATCAAACAAGAAGAGTATACTAAATTGAAAATACTTTGTCAACATTTTTTTTAACTTTTTTAAAATTTTTTAATTTTTTTTTAATTTTTATTTTTTTTATATAATTTAATAAATAATTAATATTTTTTTCATTAAAAAAGACCGCTGCTATTTTGCATTGGTCTTTTTATAAATTATTATTCTTTATCTTTAGGTTTAACATTTGGTTTTTGAGGCACACCGTTACTAGAGTTAGGTTTTATTGGTTTCTTAATTGTTGTAACTGGTTTTTTTGGCGCCTTTATAGTTTCGCTAGGCTTTATTTGTGATTTTACAGGTTTTTGT
This sequence comes from Clostridiales bacterium, assembly GCA_015055535.1. Lineage (GTDB taxonomy): Bacteria > Bacillota > Clostridia > Christensenellales > UBA1242 > UBA7868. Next base: position 7,999 of record SVIA01000003.1, on the reverse strand, counting down.
TTGGTTTGTGAATTCTTTGGTTCAGTTAAATTTTTTTGTTTTGGAGTATTATCTGTTTGTATAGCATTTAAATTTTTATTTGCACTACTATTTTGCTTGCTTTTATCCATTATTTCTACATTTGATTTATCAGTTAAACCTCTTTCTTTTTTGTTCTTTAATAATAAAACTAACCCTACTATATTTATTACTAATAAAACCCCACCAATTATACTAATTAATATTATTGGATTAAATGCTTTTTTATTTTTATAATATATTACAATATTGTTATCACTTGAAATATTAGTTAATTGAACATTATTCTTTTTTTCAAGTTCTACATTGTTTAATGTTACTTTATCAACTACATAATTTTTATCATAAGTATAAACTATATAGTCCTCATTATACTCTACTTCTTCTGTTTCAACTTTTAATATTTCATCATTTAACATATATGTAATTGTTATTGTATATTTGTTTATTTCGCTTGTAAATACAGCTGTATACTCAGCATCTTTTGTAACAGCTACTACTTCTGGTGTCCATCCTACAAAAGTATAGCTATATTGTAAAGTTGCTGCTTTTGTTGGTACAGATCCATTATATGTTGGAATATCACCACTTACTAATTGTGTGTCTGTTTCAAGCACTGTTCCATCTTCATTTTTCCATGTAATTGTATAATATATTATTTCCCAACTAGCATATAAATTTACATTAGAATTATTGGCTTCTGATAATTGTGTTACTTTTTGAGTTCCTTCACTATCTAAATACCAACCAATAAATCTATAACCATTTTTTGATGGATTAATTAATGTAATTGTTTCATTATATAAACGAACGTTTCTATAATCTGATTCAAATGAACCAGTAAAATTATTTCCACCAACATCTTTATATGTAATTTCATAACCTATTGCAAATTTTTGAACATGATTTTGGGTAGATGCATTTTCAGATGTAACTTGAGTTACAGAATCTGAAACTTGAACAAATCTATCTGCTGGCACTTTATACCAAGTTCCACTTCCAGGTAAAGCAATTGTTTTATTTAAATTATAAGGCGCATAAAATTCTTTTAAGCTACTACAACCAATCATAAACGGTGCTTGACTACCACCACCAAAATTTGTAACTAGACTAACATCCCAATTACTTAAATCTAAACTTGTTAGTTTTGAATTAAATGTAAATATTCCAGCCATATCTGTTACTTTACTAGTGTTAAAATTACTTACATTTAAACTTGTTAATTTAGAATTGTTACTAAACATATAATTCATATTTGTAACAAGACTTGTGTTAAATACGTTATTAAAATCTAATGTTGTCAAATTAGAAAATGAATTAAATAAGTTAGAACTATCTGTTGGCGCATAGATTATATAAGGACAATATATTACTATTTCAGTTCCATTTACATAACCTAAAACATCGTAAGTAAGATTATCATATGTAGAATCACCACAAATTCCACTTATATTAGAACTAGCAATACTAATTCCAGTAATCCCTGCTGGAATATCTGTATTATTATTTGTAAACTTAATTTTTGTTATTTCTAATTTTGTTATTCCAAGCATTGTTACCCAGTTTTTATGTAAATAACCAAGTTCTTCTTTTGTATAATTTACAATTTCAGCTGAAAGTGTAATTGCTCCATATGTTTTTGCTGAAATTACTAAATAAATATGGTCTTCTATTTCTGCTACCCCTGTTGGCATAGTTGTTATATTATAACTAGTAATTTTACCACTTTCAGTTGTTGAAGATAATGGTATTATAAAAGCTTCATTATCATTATAAAAATAATATTGCACACTATTATTAGTTGAATTTGTAATACTATAAGCAAGAGTATAACGTTTGGCAACAGTTGCTGAAGAACATGTTAAATTATCTATTCTACTTACAAAAGAACCAATATTATTAGAATAGTTAACGTTAGTAGCATTGTACCATACACCATTATTTGTTGGTAAAGATATATATTCTGAACCTAAAGTAATTCCATAAGGTGCATAAACTTCTTTTAAATTAGTACAGCCATATAATATTTTACCATCTATCATACCTTGCATCATACCACCATAAACTAACAAAGTGGCTTTACTCAAGTCCCAATTGCTCAAATTTAAACTTGTTAAGCTTGAACAATTATAAAATGTATAATTCATACTCGTAACATTACTTGTATTAAATTTACTAACATCTAAATTTGTTAGTTTTGAACAATTTGAGAATGTATATTGCATAGTAGTTACTTTACTTGTGTCAAAATTACTTACTTCTAAATTTGTTAAATTTGAACAATTAGAAAACATAGAACCCATATTAGTTACATTGCTTGTGTCAAAATTACTTACATCTAAACTTGTTAAATTTGAACAATTAGAAAACATAGAACCCATATCAGTTACATTGCTTGTATCAAAATTACTTACATCTAAATTTGTTAAATTTGAACAATCATAAAACATATAAGTCATATTAGTTACATTGCTTGTGTCAAAATTACTTACATCTAAATTTGTTAAATTTGAACAAGAAGAAAACATAGAACTCATATCTGTAACATTACTTGTATCGTAACTGTTTAAATTTAAACTTGTTAATTCTGAACAGCCTAAAAACATACTGTTCATATTTTGAACTTTACTTGTATCGAATAGATCATTAAATTCTATTGTTGTTAAAGAAGTAAATTTACTTAAACTATAGTCTGCTTCACTAAACAAATAACTACTATCTGTTGGCGCATAAATTGTATAAGGACAATATATAATAACTTCTGTTCCATTAGTATAACCAGTAACATCAATACTTTTTGAACTATCATAAGCTTGTGTTCCACAAGTTAAACCATCAGAAGATATTGTGCTTCCAATACTTGCACTAATACCATATGTAGTAGGTTTAATATTTGTAAATGTAATTTTTGTTATTACTGATTTTGTTATATTCAATTTCGTAGACCAATTTTTATGCAAATAACCTGCTTTTTCCGCCATAGAAGAACTTAATAAAATATTTCCATAAGCCTTATTAACAATTAATAATTTATTTGTATTTTCAATTTTAGCAGTTCCACTTGGATAAGTTTTAATTGTATATGCAGTTATACCTTCTTCATTATCAACATAAGGCAATTGTACTTCAATATTTTCAGCACTATTATAAAAATAATAAAAAGTTTCTTCATTAGTTTCATTTGTAATACTATAAGCTTTCGCAAAACGACAAGAAGTCCAGCCTTCTGAATACGCAATATTACTTACTGCAACACCTAAATTATTAGTTATGTATTTATTTGTTGCATTGTAAAATGATTCAGGTAAATCTATAAACTCACCTGGATATATAGTGTTTGGAGTATAAAATTCTTTTAATTCTGTACAACCTTCAAGTAAAAATGAATCATATGTATATATACCAACTTTTTCTGTTATTTTAGCTTTTCCTAAATTAAAATTAGATAAATTTAAGTGTTGTAGTTTTTGACAACCATTAAACATTTGATTAGCTTCTGTTACATTACTAGTATCAAAACTAGATACATCTATTTCACGCAAATTAGTACATCCACTAAACATTTCTGACATGTTTTCTACCTTAGCGGTATTAAAATTAACAATATCAAGTGTAGTTAAAGATGAACAACCTGCAAACATTTGTCGCATTTTTGTAACATTTGAAGTATCAAATTTTGTTGTGCCACTAGCATTAGCATAACCACTAAAGTATAGATATCTTAAACCTTTACAACCATTAAACATTCCACTCATGTTTGTAACTTTACTTGTATCCCAATCATAAAAATAGCCTGTATTTATTTTTTCACAATTTAAAAACATTCCACTCATGTTTGTAACTTTACTTGTATCTAAAAAAGGAAAATAATTTGCTGTACAATTTTTAAAACCAGAAAACAAAAGAGAAGAATCTGTAGGCGCAAAAATAGTACCAGGACAATAAATCGTTATATAATAATTAGACGTACTTAGATAACACGTAACATCATTTGTTGTTGAACTATAATCATTAGTGTAATCTTCTACTCCGCATATTTCAGTGTTATTAGAAGAGTTTAAAACACTTCTACTTCCAACACTTACAGTTACTACATTATCTAATGAAGTATCTACGTTTGGATTTATTGACGTAAAATATATAGTTGTAATTAAATCTCTAGTAATTGTAATATCTTTTTCACTTGCGGCTGTTGTTAGTTTAGTAAACCAATCTTTATGCAAATAACCCGGCAAAGCTTCCGCTTGAACCGGTTCATTAATTTTATTTGTCTTTACTTTATTGAAAACTAACCCACCCATAAAAGCTGTAATTAAAAAAATAAAACATAATAAAATGTTTTTAATTACAACCATAGAAATTTTTCTTTCATTTAACATAATTCACCTCTAACATTATTATTTTGTGTCAGTTTATAAATTGTTATTTGTTTTTTACCATTTTTATTTATAAAAATAAAAAATAACAAAACATTGATACCATTATTTTACAAAATAATACAAAACTATGTCAAATAAAAAAACATTTTTATTTTTTTTATATAAATATCTATATTAAAAGTAAAAACGCCATAGAAATCTATGGCGTTTTTTACATTGGAAGAATTATACTTTGAGCTTCTATAAAATAATTTGTTTTAATTGTTACCAAATTATTGTTTTGACTTAAATAAGTTAATTCAACTTGTTCAACCTTTTTTGTTTTATTATTATAAAGAATACTAAATTCTGCATTAGATAAGTTTTCTTCATTTAAAACATCTTTAATATTTTCATCTTTAATTTTAGCCTTAAGAAGTGTTTTATTTTCTTCCTTTAAGTTAATTAATTTAACATTTTCCAAATAATTTTCTTTAAAATTTGCTTTATTGTCATTATTGAATTCCACAGTTCCCGTAGTTTTTATGTAGCTAGTTCCCTGTTTTGTATATTTAAATGTGCCATCATAATAAATATGAGTTTCCGTTGTGCTTATTGGTTCATCTTCATCAAAGTCATTTAAAGTGTTTTCAACAACTTTTAACTCAGTTAAATTACCATTTATTTTTAAATATGAAGATTTTGTAGTAAAATTATTGCCATAAAAGTTAATAATACAAGTTTGTTCATAACCATAAGAATTACTACTATTTGTTTCATTATAAACTCTTAAAATTAATTTAGCATTTATTCCACATCCACTTAGAACTAAACAAGAAAGAGTAAATAATATAGTTAATATAAAAGTTTTTAATATAAGTTTATTTGTTTTTTCCATATATTTCTCCTCCTTTATTTAATTCCTCGCAAAAATTTTGAAACAGCATAACCCATTAATGTTAAACTTGAAACAAAAGTTGAAATTTGAATATATAAATTTCCCAATAAATTATTAGAAACTTTGTTTATAACAACATTATCTTCATTGAATTCATTTAATGCATTTTCATAATTAGTTTTAGCAATATTGTATCTTGTCATATCAACCTGATTTATTTCTAAGTCACTAATTAAATTTATAGAATATTCTATTTGTTTAAATTTAACGAAGTTTTCAATATCAAATTCTATAGATAAACTATCGATTAATGCTTGTAAACTTTCTACACTAAGTGTTGTAGTAATTTTATAATCAAATGTAGTTTGTTTGTAGTTTTTAGTTTCATAATAAACTATTTGAATTAAATATTCTGTTTGTTCAGTTAAATTTTCAAAAATATTAGATGAGTTTAACTGACCATTTATATAATAAGCAACGTTATTTAATAATTTTACTTCAATTTTATGAGCATAAATTTTAAAATCATCTGACCTTAAATTGATTTTTGCATTTACTTTATTAACTGTATAAGTAAAAGTTGTACTTCCATAATAATTATCATCGTTAATAGTAACTTTAACATTATATATGCCAGCATCTATAAATGAATTTGATTTTACTCCATTGATTTCAACAATAGTATCAAAAGGAATTGTATCTGGAATAATTACGCTGTGAGTTCTTGCGTCATAATCAATTTCTTTATTTTCTAAAGTAAATTTATATTCTTTCTTATCAATTTTAATATCAAATTCTTCTATTTCTAAATTTGATATAAATTTATAGTTAGAATTTATAATATTAACTTTTAATTTATACTGTCCAACATTTATCACATCAACTTCATTGTTACTGCCATCTACAAATGTATAATTTAACACAAATTCATCTGAAGATAGAATATTTAAATAAGATGGTGTTAATTCTTCATTTAAACTACTTCCTGTATAAACTTTTGTAAAATTAAAGTTTGGCTCAATAGAAATAGGTCTTTGAACAATTCTATAATTTCCGTTTGTAAAACTTACTTTATAATTTTCATTTTCACAAACACCACTAATAACATATGTACCAACATTTTTACCTAATTTTCTAGACAATTTAATTAATAAATCATCATTAGAATTAAAATTACCACTAGTAATTTCAAATGTTAAGCTTGTTTCGTTGTTACCATAAACTTGTTCTTTGTTGTCTATTTTTACAGTTAAATTACAAGGCGTTATATTAAAAGTAAACGTATCATTAGTTGTTAAATTAAAGTTATTAGATTTTAATTTGATTTTAACCTTATATTCACCTACATTTTTTAATTCTGTTAATATATTATCTTTTAAAATTTCTAAACTATAATCTACAATAATATTTTGTAAACTTAATTCATTTTCAATTGTTATTATAGGTGTTTTTTCATATCCTGTATATACACTATCTTCTAATTTTATATTAACAGATACATTCAATTGTTTTATTTCAATATCAAAGATATTTTCACTTGCTTTATAATTATCATTTTCTATAAATACAACTTTAGCTTTATAATCTCCAACGTTAATCGCTTGTGTTTCAACATCATTTAAAAGATATGTAATAATTAAATTATAATTTAAAACATTTCCTTTTTCATCTGTTAACACTGGTGCAATTTCAGTTTTTTGATTATCGAAAATTTTAGATATATTTTTTGCAGTAATTGTTGTTGCCAATTTTTCAACTACTAATCTTCCTTTAACTAAAGTAATATTATAGTTTGTTTCAAGTAATTCATTTTTAACAAAAACTTTAATATCATATGTTCCAGCATTTAACACACTTACTTGGTCACCGTTAAATTCAATAGTATAAGAAATTTCAAAATTAGTTAATTTATCTAATCCAACAAAACCATTTGCACTTGCTGTAAATACAGGTGTTTCTGTATATTTAATTGTAACATCATTTGCTGTAATAATTAAATCTACAGCATTTATTTTTGTCTCAGCACTTGTATTTCCATTTAATGTATAGTTATCAAAAGTTACTCTATCTAATTTTGTTAAATACGTATTAACATCTTTTGCTTGTTGTATAACTTTATCATTTAAATAATATTTATAGCCAAATAACCACTCATCTCCACTAACAATACCCGTAAAGCTTGGTTTATTTAAACTTTCTATTTGGTTTAAACCATTGTAGTTTAATGTATTGTTTGTAAATGTTACTATTACTTCTTTTTTAGTAATTGTATATGTTCCGTTTACAAAACTTGCATTATAGTTAGGATTATTTATTGTTCCGGTTATTGCATAATTAGCAGCAACTATTCCATTTTCTTTTGTTAAGGTTATATTTAAATTATCCCCAGTACAAATTTCTGTGTGTGTACTTGTTAATTCTTTTAATGTTTCTCCGTATACACTTGTTTTACTATCTATTGTTATTGTTACTGATTTTTGATTTATTTTTAAACCAAAGTTATGGCTTGCAATTGTTTGATTATTATATATCCAATTTGCTTTTGCTATATACTCTCCAGCTTCTATTGGTGCAGCTTCTAATTTTTCTAAGCCGTTATAATATTCTACTAAAACTGTAGCATCATTTTGTAAAATATCATTTTCATAAACTGTTGCTGTTATCTCTAAAGCTTGTTTATTGTATGTTTTTGTTAAAATACTATCTGATTTAAATTCTATTTTTC
>SVIA01000018.1 GCA_015055535.1 Clostridiales bacterium | reverse complement strand
TTTATTAAATGATATCATTTTTCATTATAAAAAAATGAATGAAATTTATAGTGAAAAAGTTGTTTTAAATAACATGAAAAAACATTTGGCATTTTATTTAAAAAGTGTTGATAATTCAAGAGAAATTTTAACACTGTTGTATTCTACAACAACAATAAATAAATGTATTAAAATTTTAACAAATTTTTTACAATAATTTGTAAAAATTAGATAGAAATGCGTTAATTTGCTTTATTTTTTTTAATATATTATATATAATAAATAAAAGGGAGTTTTATTTTGCTTTATAGTATTTTAGAATTTATAGCAGGTTTAGGCATTTTTTTATTTGCTGTTAAAATATTAGGCGGAGCATTAGAACGAATTAGTAGTGTAAAAATAAAAAAGGGTTTAAGTAAACTTAGTAAAAATTCTTTTGCGGGGCTTGGATTTGGAACGCTTATGGCATTTGTTACACAGAGTAGTTTAGCAAGTGTTGTTATGACTATGAGTTTTACAGATAGCCTTATGATTACATTTTTTAGTTCTATAGCCATTATTTTTGGCTGTAATATTGGAACAAGTTTATCTACTATTTTAGTTTCTTTTGGTTCGCTTTCTTTTTCTAAGTTTTTTGCAATATTAACACTAATAGGAGCACTAATAACTACTTTTGTTAAAAACAAAAAAGCAAAAGAAATTGGAAATATAATTGCCAGCATCGGTATGTTCTTTGTTGGGTTAAACTTATTAAGTGGAGCGTGCTCTGTTTTAAAAACTAGTCAAACATTTTTAAATATATTTACAACTTTAAATCATCCTGTTTTATATTTATTGCTAGGAATTATTTTAACATTAATTACTCAAAGCTCTACGGTTACTATTGCAATGCTTATTTCTATTGTTGGTGGAACTAGTGGATTTGACGTAATAAGTTTAACAAATTGTGCATTTGCAATTTATGGAAGTAATATTGGAACAGCTTTAACGGCATTAATTATGTCATTATCTGGTGGTATTGAAAGTAAAAGAGTTGCATTTTCTCATGTGGTATTTAATTTAATTGGAACAGTGCTATTTATATTATTTACGTGGTTAGGTTATTTAAAAATATTTGAAATAATAAACATTAACTCAAGTTTTGTTATTGTATTAATTAATATTATATTTAACGTAGTTACGGCAATTTTGTTATTTCCATTCATTAAATTTATTTATAAATTGTGTATGAAATTAATAAATGGTAAAGTAAAAAAAGAAGATGAAATTTATTATTTAAAACCAAACACTTTAAATAATGCAAACATTGCACTTAGTCAATTAAACCTTTGTGTTATAGATTTGCTTTATAGAGTTCAAGACGTATCTAAAATTACTCGTGCTTATTGCGAAGATTATAGTATTACTCATTCTAAAAATATTGGAACGAAATTTGAATATTTATTATCTTTAAACGAGAGAATTAAAAATAATATATTCTTAATTCAGGCAGATATTGTTGGAGAAGAGGAAACATTATATTTTTTACAAGTAACTACAAAAAATATAGAAAGAATTATTAAAAATAATTTTAGAATTATTAATTATGTTAAACAAAATAAAGATAATCAAATAAAATTTACGCAAAAACAAATTTCAACATTTAAACAAATGCATGAAAATTTAAATATTTTAACTGATAACGTTATTTTAATTTTAGATTTTATTAATAAAAATGTTGATAAAAAAGAATATTTTATTCCAAATTTAACAGTAATTCAAACAACTGAAGAAATTAATACAATTGTAAATAAAGTTAAAAGAGATATGATTGCAACAAATATTTATACTGAAAAGAAAATTGATAAATGTGATGCTTTTACAAATATTGTAAATTGTATAGAAAGTATGTCAGCAAATTATACAGACATTGCGTTAACTGTAACTAATTATTTAACTAAAAATAAGGAGCAAGTACTATGAAAAAAAATATAAATGATTTTAACTTTTTTGAAAAGAAAGTTTTGTTAAGACTTGATTTAAATGTTCCTATTAAAGATGGGGTTATTGAAAGTACAAAAAGAATTGATGAGGCAATTCCAACATTAAAAGCTTTAATACACAAAAATGCTAGGGTTGTAGTAGTATCTCATCTTGGAAAACCTGATGGAAAAGTTGTCGAAAGTTTAAGTTTAAAACCGGTATTTGATTATATTAAAGAAAAATTGCCTACCAAAGTATATTTTTCTAATGAGATTGCTAACGATAAGATGAATGAAGAAGTTGAAAATTTAAAAAACGGCGAAGTATTAATTTTAGAAAATATTAGATATTTTAAGGAAGAAGAAACTTGTGATGAAGAATTTTCTAAACGTTTAGCAAAACCTTTTGATATATTTATTTTAGATGCTTTTGGTACTGCTCATAGAAAACATGCATCAACTTATGGAGTTAGTAAGTATTTAGAAAGTGGTATAGGAATGCTTGTAGAAAAAGAACTTGGATATTTAGATGATATTTTTGAAACAAGCAAACATCCTATTGTAGCGGTGCTTGGTGGAGCTAAAGTAAAAGACAAACTTAAAGTTATAGATAATTTATTAGATAAAGTAGATGTTTTAATAATTGGTGGGGGAATGGCTTTTACTTTTATTAAAGCAATGAAAGGTGAAGTTGGAAAATCTATTGTTGATGATGATCAATTGGAATATTGTTATTTAATGATCAAAAAAGCAATAAACAATAAAGTACAGTTGCTATTGCCTATAGATAGTATTTGTGCTGAGAGTATAGATAGTGAAATTGTTAAATATTATAATTTTACTAAAATGGATAAAAATTTTATGGGGCTAGATATTGGTCACAAAACTATTAAACTATTTAAAAAACAAATTAAAAAAGCTAAAACTATAATTATTAATGGCCCAATGGGAGTTTTTGAAAAAGATAAGTTTAGTGTTGGTACTAAAGAAATTTTAAAAGCAATTGTTAATAACAAAAAAGCTATTAAAGTTGCAGGTGGCGGAGATACAATTCATGCAATTGAAAAATACAACTTAGAGTACGGGTTTAGCCATTTATCAACAGGTGGTGGAGCAAGTTTGAAACTTTTAGAAGGAAATGGACTTGTTGCTATAAATCAAATTAAAAACAAAGGAGAAAATTAAAATGAATAAATTAATTGTAGCAAATTTAAAAATGAATAAAAATTCGGTTGAAATGAGTGAATATTTAGAAAAAATAGTAAAAGAAGAATATAGTAATGATATTGTAATTCTTCCTAGTTTATCTAATTTGTTTTTATCAACTGTTCATCAAAATGAAAAAGTTTCTTATGGAGTTCAAAATTTCTTTTATAAAGAAGAAGGTTCATTTACTGGTGAAATAAATTTAAAAATGTTAGAATATATGCATGTTAAATATGCTCTAATTGGACATAATGAGAGAAGAAAAAATTTCAAAGAAAGCAACGCAACTATAAATAAAAAAGTATTAAATGCTTTAGAAAATAATGTTACACCAATTTTATGTATTGGAGAAAGTCTAGGACAAACAAGGAATAATTTGTATAAAGCTCATTTAAAAAGACAATTATCTTTAGCATTAAGAGGAGTTAAACTTGCTGATTTAAATAAAATTATAATTGCTTATGAACCAACTTTTGCAATTGGTGCTGAAAATAGTGCAGATTTATTATATGTAGAAAGCAATGTTGCATTAATAAAAAGTATTTTAAAAGCAAAAAGTACAAAAGTAGACATTTCACCTAAAATCTTATATGGTGGCAGTGTAAGTTTAGATAATTATGAGGCATTTTTAAATAGTGAATTTATTGATGGATTACTTATCGGAAGAAGCATTTTAAACGCGGATAATTTGATAAAAATAGGAAGGTAATATGAGTAAAGTCGCTCTTATTGTGCTAGATGGCTTAGGAATAAGAAAAAGTGAATATTTTAATGCGGTAAAAAATGCCAAAATGCCATATTTTAATAGCTTATTAAAAAATTATTCACATTGTTATATAAAAACATGTGGGGAATATGTTGGACTTGAAAAAGGCCAATTTGGCAATTCAGAAGTTGGACATTTAAATTTGGGCGCTGGTAGAATTGTAAAACAAAACAGTACCAAAATTACAGAAAAAATAGAAAATGGCGAGTTTTTTAATGATAAAGAATTAATTAATTTAATTGATAATTTAAAAAAGACTGGCGGAAATTTGCATTTATTTGGACTTTGTTCTAGTGGTGGAGTTCATAGTAAGCTTTCTCATTTAATATCGATGTTAAAAGTTTGTAAGGAGCAAAACTTTAAAAATGTTTTAATTCATTTTATTTCAGATGGGAGAGATACAGGTGTATTTGATGGCAAAAAATTCTTAAACAAAATAAAAAAAGAAATTAAAAATTTGGGTGTTGGAAAAATAATTTCTTTATCTGGTCGTTTTTATGCAATGGATAGAGAAAAAAATTATGATAGAACAAAAGAATTTTTAAATGTTATTTTAAATTATAAAAGCGAAAATGTTTTTAATAATTTTGAAAATGCCTTTAAATATTATTATGAAAATAATATTACTGACGAATTCATTAAACCAACAATTTTAAAAAACAAAGATTATAAATTTACCAAAAAAGATGCAATAATTTGTTTTAACTTTAGAAGTGATAGGGTAAGACAAATTTATGAACTTTTAATTGAAAATAATATAAAAAATCTATATTCTTTCATTTCTTATGATGATGATTTTAAAGATAAAGTGAAAGTAATTTTTAAAGAAGAAAATAATCAAAATTGTTTAAGTAAAGTTTTAAGTGAAAATTATAAAACACAACTTAGAATAAGTGAAACAACTAAATATGCTCATGTAACATACTTTTTTAATGGACTAATAGAAAAACCATTTAAAAATGAAAAACGTATTATAATTGAAAGTGAGAAAGTAGAAAATTTTAGCAAAACACCTAAAATGAAAGCAAAAGAAATTACAGAAACAGTAATTAACGAGATAAAAGAAAATGATTTTGATTTTATTTTAGTAAATTATTCTAACGCAGATATGCTTGGGCATACAGGAAATTATAAAAAAACTATTGAATCATTAGAATTCTTAGATAAATGTTTAGAAAAAATTTGTAAAAATTTAAGGCAAAAAGACTATGTTGTATTAATTACGAGTGATCATGGTAATGCAGATATTATGAAAAATAATGATGGTAGTATCTGTACTACACACACTAAAAGTAATGCACCATTTATAATAGTCGACAACAAAAAATATAAATTAACTAAAAATGGAAAACTCGCAAATGTTAGTTCTACAGTTTTAGATTTGTTAAAACTAAAACAACCTAAAGAATTTACTGAAAATAGTTTAATAATTAAAAACTAAACTATTGACAAAACTTTTATTTTAATATAAAATTAATGCTATGGAGGCGTTATGTTATTAGCAGGTGCTTTTATTAATAATATTGTAAACACATTAATTCGTAATTTAGATGATAGTACGAGAACATTAGTTTCAGCCATTTTTATTATTTCAGCGGTTGTTTCATTTTATTTCGCATTAAAAAATCAACCAAAAGATAAACCAGGTTTAAAACTTGGCTGGATAATACTTTGTATTGTATCAATTATTATGTCTGTTTTATATTTAGTATTGTAAAAAAGGAGAAAAAATTATTATGTTAAATTTATTATTAGCTTCAACATTACCAAATTGGGTAACAACATTACTTCCAATATTAAGAAGTGTTTTTGTTGTACTTATGTTACTTGCAAGTCTTATTGTAATAATCATTTGTTTAGCAACAGAATCTAATGCTGAAAGTGGTTCAAATGTAATTACTGGTAATAGTTACGAAAGTTTTTATTCACAAAACAAATCATCTACAAGAGAAGGTAGATTAAAAAAGCTTTTAATTATATCTTCAATTTTAACAGGTGTTTGTTCAATTTTATATTTTGTAACATTATTAATATACCCAGTTATATAAAGTTAAAGGATGAATATGGATTTATTAAAACAAATAGATGAAAATGAATTAAATTATTTAAATTATAATCAAATAATAGAAGTCTTAGCAGAATTAAATAATAGTAGTTTTGAAAAAATCAAAAAAGAAATTGATTTATTACTTTTAGATGGAAAACTTATAAATACTAGTAAGAAAAAAATAGCTACAGCAAAAAAATGTGGAATACTAGAAGGAACAATAACTATTACTAAAAAAGGCTACGGCTTTTTTATTCCGGACGATAAAAGTGTTCCGGATATTTTTGTGAGTATTGATAATTTAAATGGCGCAATGCATAACGATAGAGTAGTTGTTCAAAAAGGATTTGAAAAAAGTGGCGCTAAACTTGATGGTAAAGTTTTAAAAATTTTATCTCATGGTTTAAATGTTTGTGTGGGCAAAGTAGAAACAATAACAACTAATTTTGCTACAATTGTTCCAGATAATAAAAGAGTAAATAAAATTACAGTTAGAACAGATAATTTACTTGGCGCTAAAAAGGGTGATAAAGTTGTTGTAAAACTAACAAAATATAACGCAAAACTTCCAGAAGGAAAAGTTATTGAAGTATTACTATCAGATAATCCAGTTAACGTAGATGTATTATCTATTGTTAGAGAATTTGAACTTTATGAAGAATTTCCTAAAGAAGTTTTAGTTGCAGCCGACAAAGTTCAAACAGAATTAAAACCAGAAGATTATAAAGGTAGAGAAGACTTAAGGCATTTAAACACTTTTACAATAGACGGTGAAGATGCTCGAGATTTTGACGATGCTATATCTATTGAAGAGTGTGAAGACGGAACAATGCTACTTGGTGTTCATATAGCAGACGTAGGTCATTATGTTAAATTTGAAGGAACATTAGATAGAGAAGCGTTTAAAAGAGGAACTAGCACATATTTTCCTAATGCAGTTTTTCCAATGCTTCCAAAACAGTTATCTAACGGCATATGTTCACTTAATGAAAAGGTAGATAGATTAACTTTAAGTTGCTTTATGAAAATAGATAAAAACGGAAATGTTGTATCTCATAAACTTTGTGAAAGTGTTATTAATAGTAAAGCAAGATTAACTTATACTAAAGCTACAAAAATGTTAGAAGGTGATGAGGAACTTTGTAAACAATATGACTATATAATTGATGACTTAAAGAAAATGGAAAAACTTTGTTTGACCTTAGAAAAAGTTAGAAATAATAGAGGTAGCTTAAATTTTGAAATTCCTGAACCTAAAATAATACTTGATGAAAATTTAGAAATTGAAAGATTTGAAAAAAGACCAAACACTATTTCAGATAGAATTATTGAAAGTTTTATGTTAATAGCTAACGAAACTGTTGCTAAAGAATTTGCAACCAGAAAACTACCTTTTGTTTATCGTGTTCATGATAAACCAGATAGTGAAAAACTAGAAAATTTTTCAGACTTTGCGAGTGCGTTTGGATTAAACTTTAAAGGTGATTTTGAAAATATTAGCGCTAAAAAACTTCAAAAGTTTATAGATAGTATTCCAGAAGAAAAAAGAACTATTATAAATAAAGTTTTACTTCGTTCTATGCAAAAAGCTAAATACGATAGTGAGTGTTTAGGTCATTATGGCTTAGGGGCTGAATTCTATTGTCATTTTACTTCACCTATTAGAAGATATCCAGATTTAACAATTCATAGAATTATAAAAGAATTCTTGCATAAAGATTTGACAAAAGAAAGAATTAACCGATTAAAAACTTTTGTTGGGCAGTCTGCAGTTCAATCTAGCCAAAGAGAAGCTATTAGCGATAAGGCTGAAATTTTAGTAGATGAATACTTTAAAGCAAGATATATGAAAAAACTAGAAGGCGAAGTATTTGAAGGTGTTATTTCAGGTGTTACCGATAGAGGAATTTATGTTGAACTTCCTAACACTTGTGAAGGCTTTATAAGTGTGTATAATCTTCCTGATAAATTCTATAATTTTGTAGACACCAAACTTTTACTTGCTGGCCCTTCTAGTCAATTTAGAATTGGTGATAAAATTAAAATAAAAGTTTCTAGCGTAGACTTAGAAAGTAGGAAAGTCGATTTTATTTATATTGATCCAAAAAAAAGAAATAAAAAAAAATGTGAAAAAGAGTTATAAATTATGAAAATAATACAAAATAACAAAAAAGCATATTTTGAGTATTTTATAGAAGATACCTTCGAAGCCGGTATTGTTTTAAAGGGTAGTGAAGTTAAAAGTGTAAAAAATGGGCATATGAGCATAGTTGATAGCTTTGTAAGTATTAAAGATAATGAAGTATTTTTAAAAAATGCATACATTAAGCCTTACGAAAAAGCGAATAATTTTGCTCCTGATGAAAAACGAATTAGAAAGCTACTTTTAAATAAAATAGAAATCGAAAAAATAAAGAAAAAAGTAGAAACAAAAGGTTATACCTTAGTTCCTACAAAAGTTTACTTAAAAGATAATTTAGTTAAAGTAGAAATTGGTGTTGCTCGCGGTAAAAAACTTTATGATAAACGTGAAACTATAAAAGAAAGAGAATTAAATCGAAGAATAAAACAAGAGGTGGTGCTTTAAGCACCCTTTTTATTTATTATTACTTTAATAATAAAGTTATTGATTTTAATATGTACATATTAATTTTTGTATTTGATATTGACAATTTGACTAAATATGATATAATTATTTCATAGGAGAAAATTTATGGTTACATTAGCGTACATGAATGGAGGACATGGCCCAGACTATTTAGTGGCATATGGCTTTGGTCTTAAAGATGAGAAAGGAAAAGTTATAGTTAAGCCTAGTTATGAAATAGGTGAAAAGAAAAATGGTGTATTTGTTTTAGCAGGAAATAAAACAAGTTATATAACAACTGAGCAAAATATATATAATTATGTTGATTATTACAATGAAAATGGCGACAAATTAAACAATGTAGAAATTATAGAAGGTTCTAATTTTAATGAAGACGGATTTGCTGTGGTAGCACCTAGTGATATAAATTATACTAATGGAGCAAAATACGTTTTAATGACTAAAAAAGGTAATATGTTGGGAATGCCAACTATAGAGATGGAAGATGCAAAATTAACTAGTCCAGCCGACTTAGAACAAGCAATTAAAGATTGTGGCGCGTTAGCAGTAAAATATGCAACAGCTGAGGTTATTGGCAGAGAAAAAGTAACAACTGGTGAAACTTTTATAGAAGAATATAAAGAAGCTCTAAAAAAATATTTAAAAGGTTTAGATTATTCAAATATTTCTGAAAAACAAGCTAAAACAATTGTAAAAAAAGAATTAACTTTATTTAAAGAATTAATTGATAATCAAATGAAAATTGTTAACAAACAAAAAAAAGAAAAAGCAAAAAAATCTAAACTTAACGATTTTATTAATGGCCTTTAATTATATTCAGCTTTCATTTTAAATTAGTTAAATAAAAGCATGTTATAAATACAAATTGCTTTTATAAACTAAATGAAATAATGCTTAAAGGTTTAAATTTTGGAGGAAATTATGGCAAAAAAGAAAAAATTATCATTTATTTATAGAGATAACTGGTCAACTAATTTTGCAGGAGATCGTTATATTTCTGATTCTACTTGTGCTCTTGAAGATCAAGAAGGCAAATGTTATGCTATTAGAGCATATGGTAAAGGTGAAGAAAAAAATGGCATCTATGCATTAGCTGGAATTATAAAAGATGATGGTAAATACACAGTTGGGGTAAATTATTATAATGAAAACGGCGAAAAAATAAACAAAACAAAACTAGATGAAGGATATCCCTTTGATGAAAACGGATTTGCTATTGTCGGTATTCACGATGAAGATGACTATTCAAAAAGACCCAAATACACTTTAATGACAAAAAAGGGAAACTTAATATCACAAGTTTATAAATATTTTGTGCCTAAAAACATTCGTTTAAAAACGGTAGAAGATTTAGTATTAGGACTTCAAGATTGCGGAGCAGCTGCATTAAGATATGCCGATGTTAATCTTCTTACTAAAATAGATGAAAATGGCAATTATTACTTAGATATATTTGAAGCTGCGGTAAAAGAGTATATTAAAAATTTAGATTATTCTAATAAACCTCAGTGGCAATGGAGATCAATTATAAAAAAAGAACTTGATTTATTTAAGAAAATTTTAGTAAAAGAATTAAATTTGGGTGAGTTTTTGGCTGAAAAAGAAAAATTTGAAAAAGAAAAAGCAAAAGCAGCAAAACAAATTAAAAAAGTAAATGAAATTGTTGAAACAATGTAAAACAACACAACTTTGTGTTGTTTTTTATATTTAACTATAAAAAGGCTATAATAAAAAAAATTGATTATTTTAAAAAATGATTTTTTCACTTTGTAAAATAAATCTTGACTAAAACACTAAAAAGTGCAATAATATTTATATGGGGACGATTTGGTTTCGACAGACTATTTAGGATAGGGTTAAGCACGTTGTGGGGCAGGTCCACATAAATAAGGCAAGAAAAATAAACGCAAATAATAATTTAAGAGCAGCTGCTTGCTAATTTAAAGCAGTAATTTTATTAAATTTTCCACCAAAGTTTAATAAAGTTTCAGTTACTGGTGGTAAAACAAATAAATTGCCTAGTTTATTTGTTTCATTATTGGCTCGTTATTATAATTTTTGTTAATTTATTTGTAATAATTAAATTAAAAATTGACTAAACGTGTAGAAGTATTTTATTACATTAGCCTGGACATGGGTTCAACTCCCATCGTCTCCACCAATTAAAGTATTAAAATAAAAATCAGGCAAATCAAATTTTATTTAGGGAGAAGATTGTGGATATTTGGGAAAAACTATTAAACGAAGCTAAAAAACAATATCATCCAGAAGAACTTTCACCTTTTATATCGGCTTATCACGTTGCTTGTGCATTAGAAGCTGAAAACGGTGAAATTTATACTGGGTTTTGTATAGAAGGAGCAAGTGGTGTTATTGCACTATGCGCTGAAAGAACAGCTGCATTAAATATGATATTAAGCTCTGGTCAAAAGGTTGTTAAAAGACTTGTTTGCTATATAGATGGCGTTCCAGATGGTACTGGTGGATGGACACCTTGCGGAGCTTGTAGAGAATTTTTTATGCAATTATCTGATAAAAATAAAGATATGGAAATATTAATCGACTTTAACACCAAAAAAACAATTAAGCTTATCGATTTAATTAACGACTGGTGGGGTTGGAAAAGATATTAAATTTCAAATAAATTGGGAGAAAATTATGGATGCATTTATATTGTTGGATTTAATAGATGTTAAAAATAAAGAGGCTTTGGCGTACACTGGCATATTAAGAAATAAAATGGATAGTGGAGAAATTAGTTATGAAGAGCTTCAAGAAGCTATAGATATTGTTTGTGATAATTTAGCAGAAGGCTTTATTGAAAAATTTAAAAAATATTTAGAAAAAGATGACATTAGAAAAGATTTAAAAAAACAATTGCGTAGTATAGGAGCTGATAAAAAACATAGTGGAAAAAGAGTTCAAGAAGCACTTTATAAAAAATTAGATGCTTTTGAAAAAAGCTTGGAAAGATAATTAATGATTATAAAAACTCAGTTTTACCTGAGTTTTTATTTTTTATAAAGTATAAATTTATATTGTATTGACCAACAATTAAAGTTGTGATAAAATAATAAAGAGGTAATTATGATAAGTGAAATAGTAGCAATAATATCTGTTGTAATTTCAATTGCATCTACAATAGTTGCAATTTTTGCAATTACTTATAGCAAAAAACTAAAAGATTTTGATTTAAATCAACAAAATTATGAAGACGTTAAAGATTGGTATGAAGAAGTTTTGAAAATTTTAAAAGAACTTTATTTACAGTTTGCAGTATTAAAACAAGATGATAAGCAAAAATTAAATACTGTACTAACTAAGCTTTCTTCTAAAATAGATATGGGAAGATTATATTTTCCAAACAAAATAGATGGTGAGTTTGGAATTAATAAACCAAAAGCTTATAGAGGTAGGAGAGCGTTAATTATAGATTTTTTAGTGTTTTATTATGATATTTTCTTTTACGATAAACATAAAGAAAATTTGGACATATTAACAAGTGTACAAAGAGCTTTTGTTTCTGAAATGACATTGTTTTTATCTAAAAATCAAAACAGTGCAGTTTTTGTAAAATACAATATGTACGATAAGAAAAATATTATTAATATTTCAAATTTAGATAATGCTGAATTTCGAAAAATTTTAATTAGTGATGATGTTGTTGAACTTGTAGACACATTAAATAATGAAAATAATAATTAAAAATTAAATATTTTATTTGAAAATTAAATAAAGGTGAATGAATGATAAAATTATTAGATAATATATTATTAAGTGAAAATGTTTGCGAAAAATTTAATAATGAATATGATAAAAATTTAGAATTTAGAAACTGGGTTTTAAGTTTGCTTCCAGAATTAGAAGATTGTAAAAAATTAAATCAAGATAACCCATGGCATATATATAGTGTATTAAATCATATTTTACACGCAATTGAAGAAATGAATAAGCAAACTAAAAATTTAGATTATAATACCCGCAGAATGCTAGCTTATACAATGTTTTTCCATGACATTGGAAAGCCAGAATGTAGAATTCGTAGATATTCAAAATTGTATAAAAAAGAAATTGACAGCTTTTTTAATCATAATTTAGCAAGTAAAAAAATAGCACACAGAGTTTTATTAGATTTAGATTTTTGTAAAAAAGAAACTGAAATTATTGAAAAGCTAATTGAAGATCATGATATTTTTATGTTTATAACATTAAAAGAAGATGGTAATAAATTTCATAATGTTTTAACAAAAGATTATTTAAAAAGTATAATTAAAGATTTAAATAAAATAGATAACGGTGAAAAACTTATGAAATATTTAATTATGGTTGGAAGAGCTGATAATAAATCACAAAACCCAAAAATGACAAAAGATGCTTTAAAGTTATTAGATGTTATGGACGAAATGTTAAATAATTTAAATAATGTTAAAGAATTAGAATATTAAATCTCAGGCAACTTGAGATTTTTTTATTTTATTATATTTTTCGTTTTTTATATTAAAAGGTTTAAATAAAATTATAAATATATTTTTTTAAATTACTAAATTATGTTATACTTTTATTTGGAGGTTATATGAAAAAAGTTAAAAAATTTACAGAATTTAGAAATAATAGTAATTTTAATATGCCTAGTCTTATAGAAAAAGATAATTGTATATATTTTAGTAATGAAATTGTTGAAGATGTTGAGAAAAAATATTCAGAAGGTGAAAGTTTTTTAAATATTGGTTACAATTTTAAGTTGAGTAAAGCTAGAGTTTTATCTAATCTTTATCCAATGGAATTTGTTTTTAGGGGTAAAAAAGTTAAAAGTATAGAAGGAGTTTTGCAAGGTATTAAATATAAAGATAAAAAGTTACAGAATTTAGTTTTAAATTACTTTGGTTTAGATGCTTATCATACAAGGGCTTGCAATGAAGCGGATTTTTGGGGACAAACTGGTAAATTGTATTGGCAAGGTAAAGAGATAAATAGGTTTAGTGAAGATTATCAGTTGTTTTTAGATGAGCTTTATATTTCAGCAGTAAAAAATCCACTATATAAAAGGGCTTTACTAAATACTGGAAATAAATATTTATTGCATCATATTGGCAGAAACGACCCAAATGAAACTGTGTTAACAAGATACGAATATGAAAGTAGATTAAACTTATTAAGAGATTTTATTAAAATATAACTTAAAAAAAATAATTAATATAATGAAAAGTTTGACAAAATATTCATTAATATTTTATAATTTAAGGTGGCCAAAAATAAGATGAAGAAAGTTATATTAATTACGGGAGCAAGTAGTGGAATCGGTTTAACTACTGCGGAGTTTTTAAGCAGTAAAGGCTATGTGGTTTATGGAACTGCAAGAAAACCTTTTGAAAATAAAAACTTTAAAACAATAGTTGCAGATGTAAATAATCATATTGAAATGGAAAACGTTTTTGAAACTGTTTTAAAAGAAGAAGGTCAAATAGATGTGGTTATTAACAATGCTGGTATTGGTATAAGTGGCGCAATAGAATACACGAAAAAGCAAGATATAGAAAATATATTTAATACAAACGCAATTGCTGTTGTTGATATTTGCTCTATAGCAATAAAATACTTAAGAAAAACCAAAGGTAAAATTATAAATATTGGCTCAGTTGCGGGAGTTGTTCCACTTCCATTTCAGGCGTGTTATAGTGCAACAAAAAGCGCGGTAGAAAACTTTTCACAAGCTTTAAGAAATGAAGTTAAAGATTTTGGCATTAAAGTTACATGTATTAGACCTGGTGATACTAAAACTGGGTTTACGGCAGCTCGTGTTAAAAGCGAAGAAAAAGCTGATGACTATAATAAACGTATTCAAAAATCTGTTTCTAAAATGGAAAAAGATGAACAAAATGGAATGAGTGCGTTATGTGTAAGTAAAGTTATTTATAAATGTATTAAAAAGAAAAATCCAGCACTAGTTAAAACTGTGGGCTGTTCTTATAAATTTTTATGTTTGTTGGTTAAAATTTTACCAACTAGATTAGTTAATTTTATTATTAAAAAATTATATGGTTAATAGGAGTTAAAATGGATATTTTTGAAAAAGCTCAACATGAGCAAATATATGATATTGCACAAAAAGCAGGTATTTACCCATATTTTCACGAGCTTGAATCTGGGCAAGATACACAAGTTATAATGGAAGGTAAAGAGACTATTATGATAGGCTCTAATAATTATTTGGGATTAACTAGTGAACCATCGGTTGTAGAAGCTGGTGTTAAAGCATTAGAAAAATATGGGTCAGGTTGTTCG
>SVIA01000002.1 GCA_015055535.1 Clostridiales bacterium | reverse complement strand
AAATGATATCATTTAATAAATCTTTTTTATAATTTTTTCCTAAAATATCGGCAAACACATAAGGATTTCCAATAGCTCCACGGCCTATCATAACATAATCTACGCCAGTTTTTTTCATATTTTCATAGCTAATTTTGTCTTTTACATCGCCATTTCCACAGACTTTAATTTTTACACTATCTTTAACTTTTTTAATAATTTCTAAATCGGCTTTACCAGTATATTTTTGCTCAGTTGTTCTACCATGAATAGTAATAAAACTAGCCCCACTTTCTTCACACATTTTTGCGAACTCAGTAGCAACAATATGGTCGTTATCAAATCCTGCTCTAAATTTTACACTAACAGGAATACTACTGCTTTTTACACAACTTTCAATTATTTTACTAGCAAGTGAAATATCCTTTAATAAATAAGATCCCTCTTTATTTTTTATAATTTTAGGTGCTGGACAACCCATGTTTATATCTATAAAATCATAATCTTTAAAATTTCCATCTTTTATAACTTTAGCCATAATTATAGGATCATTTCCGAATATTTGAACTCCTTTTGTTTTTTGAAGCCCATTACTAATTAACATTTTATTAGTTTTTTCACTGCCATAATATATTGCTTTTGCACTTATCATTTCACTAACAGTAGTTTCTGCGCCATATTTTTCACATAAACATTTAAACCCTAAATCACTATATCCCGCCATTGGTGCTAAAATTAAATCATTTTCAAATTTCATAAAAATATTTTATAAAAAATTATTATAAAAGTAAAGAATTTTTAATATTTCTTTTTATTTAAAAATTTTAATAATTTAGTTTTACTTAATTCTTTGGTGTTAAAACCTTTTAACACTAAAACAAAAATTAAATATACCAAAAACGCTACACCAATACTTAATAATGTAATTAATCTGTTTGTAATATTTACAAAAATTATATATTTAAACAAATACAAAGTTATAAACATTACGCCCAAAGATGTTAAAGGTACTAAAACAATTTCTTTAAACTTAAACTTAATATTTACATATTTTTTTGTGTAAGCTAAATTTATTATACACGTTAAAGCCGCACAAATTACATCACTTAAAACCAAACCAAATATATTAAAATTGTTATTTAAAACCAATATTATTGTAAGAAATATTTTTAAAATGCTTGTCAACAAAACAACTATAACAGGAGTATAACTTTTGTTAACAGCTTGAAGTGTAATTGTTAAAATTTGATTGATTGAAATATAAATAATACTAAAACTACTAAACTTCAACATTAAACTTGCTATTTCTAACTGATTAAATATATTCGATTCTAAATTACCATATAAGAAACTGCAAATTTCACGACTATATGTAAAATATATTAATACACATGGTAAAACAAAATACCAAATAAGTTTTAACGATAACTTAGCTTTATTTTCTACTTCTTTAATTTTTCTTAAAGCAAAACTAGAACTAATTGACGGCATTAAGCTTATTGCCAAACTTACTGCTATAACACTTGGAAGATTTATTAAACTTGCTACAACTCCACTATCTAATCCATAAAGCCTAGTAGCTATATCAAATGAAAAGCCAACATTCTCTAAAAGTTTTACAATCATTAAACTATCTATTACCGTAGTTAATGGAATAATAATAGAAGATAATGTAATTGGTAATGCCTCTTTAACAATTAATTTTAAACATTGTTTATTAGTATAAATTACAGATTTATTAATAGTAAAATCTACTAATAACTTCTTTTTTTTATAACAAATTAATAAATAAATTAAAGCCAAAAATTCGCTAATAGCAATTCCCAAAACTGCCCCTAAGACTCCATAAATTATACCTAATGGTAAAAATATATAGGCTAAAAATAAGCCAAATATAAGTTTAAAAATTTGTTCAATGATTTGACTAATCGCTGAATATTTCATTATTTCAAAACCTTGAAAATAACCCCTAAAAGCAGATAAAACCGTGCTAAAAAAC
This sequence comes from Clostridiales bacterium, assembly GCA_015055535.1. Lineage (GTDB taxonomy): Bacteria > Bacillota > Clostridia > Christensenellales > UBA1242 > UBA7868. Next base: position 82,470 of record SVIA01000002.1, on the reverse strand, counting down.
AAACTCGGGGCAACCGCAAAATATAAAATATACATTTGACTATTGTTTTGAATAATAGAAATTGGATATGCAAAAATAATAATTAAAATTGTAAAAATTAATCCCAAAACAATTGTTAATATTAAAGCATTTTTAAAAAGTATTTTTATATTTAAATAATTGTTACTAGAATATTCTTTACTGATTATTTTAGAAATTGCAACAGGAATGCCACTACTAGCTATTACTAAAAATAACGCATATACTGGAAAAACAAGTTGATAAATTCCAACGCCGTTAACTCCAATTAAATGTGTTAAAGGAACTCTAAAAATTGCCCCTATTATTTTACAAATTATAGATGCTATTGTTAAAAGAATTGCACCATAAACAAATGACTTTTTTTTCATAAAATTATTTTGCTTAATTTTGACAATTTTATTTATTGTTTTACAAAAACCCGCAAATTATTTATTCAAAAAATTAAAATTAAAAAAAAGTGGCAATGCCACTTATTTATTCGATTTGTAAATTTAAAAAATTAGTAAAAGTTTGAATTATTTTAACTTCATTATTTGTAAAAGTACTGTCACCTACAATTGCCATTGCTCCATAAGTATCGCCATTAGCAAGAATTGGAACAATAATAACACAAGTAAAATCTACAATTTGATCTTTAAACAATGAAAATAAATTTGCTCCATCTTTTAAATTTAAAATTATAGCCTTTCTATTTTCAATAATTTTTTCTAAATCTAAAGTTATATTTTTATGTAAATAATTCTTTTTAAATGTAGTACTTCCTTCGCATGAAATTATTGTATCTTTATCACAAATAAAAACATTTTGTTCTAAAACTTCAAACACACTTTTACAAGCATCTTTGGAAATATCTTCAAGTTCTAAAATAGGTGAAAACTTCTTCAAAACTAGTTCCCCATTATCACCCGAAAAAATTTCTAAAGGTGTACCTTCTCTTATTTTATAAATTCTTCTAATCTCTTTTGGAATTACAATTCTTCCAAGTTCATCTATTCTTCTTACAATTCCTGTCGCTTTCATTTTATTCTCCGTTAATTTTAGTATGAGAAAGTAACAAAAATATATACCAATAATTATAATATTTTAAAAATATTTTTTATTCTGTAAATAAAATTTTTGTAGAATGTAAATATAATAAATTAAATTTAATTTCTCTTTTTTATAATCAAACTTTCTTTTGTTAACAGTTTTTAAAATAATACAAAATAATAGAGGAATAAAAAAAGTGCCAATGGCACTTAAAAAATATCATCAAGTTCACTTAATTCTTCATCAGAAACTTCAATTTTTTCTAATTTTGTTGGTATTTTTTCTTTTTTAATATTTTCTTGTGGAATTTGTTTTTCTAAACTTTGACTATCGCTATCGCGACTTAGATTTACAAATGTTGTATATTCAGAAATAAATTTCATTTTAATAGTATCTAACGCACCACTTCTATGTTTAGCAATAATTAAATCTACAATACCTTGTTTAATTGCACCTTCTTCTACTAAGTACATATCAGGATTATGTATAAACATAACAATATCGGCATCTTGCTCAATTGAACCAGACTCTCTTAAGTCTGATAAAACTGGAATATTCCCTTTTCTACCCTCAACAGCACGAGATAATTGTGATAAACATAAAATTGGAACATTTAATTCTTTAGCTGCAATTTTTAAATTTCTTGAAATTTCAGCAACTTCTGTTTGACGATTATCTGTTTTAATTCCCGCTTTCATTAATTGAAGATAGTCGACCATAACAATGTCTAAGCCATGTTCTCTTTGAATACGACGACATTTACTCAAAATATCCATTGGAGTATTTAAAGCTGAATCATCTATAAAAATTTGAGCTTTAGATAATTTTTCCTTTGCCTCTAATATTAATTTCCATTCTTTATCATTAAGTTCGCCTTTTAATGCTTTACTCATAGGAACCATAGCAGTAGAACAAATAGCTCTTTGCATTAATTGCGCCGCACTCATTTCCAAGCTAAATACTGCACACTTACCACCATTTAATGCAATGTTATTAATAATATTCATTGCAAAACTTGTTTTACCAACACCAGGACGAGCAGCAAGCAATATTAAATCTGATTTTTGAAGTCCGTTTGTTAATAAATCTAAACCATAAAAACCGGTTTTTAATCCAGCTAACGCTGATTTATCTTTCTCTATTAATTCAAATTTTTCAATAACTTCATTAATTGCTTTTTCACTTGAAACTAAATGTGATGTTTCTTGATTCTGACTAATATCGAATACTGTTTTTTCTGCAAACGTTAACGCTTCTACTTTATCATTTGCAGTATATGAATTTTCAATTATTTTTTGACCAGCGTATATTAATTTTCTAAACATAGAATCTCTTTTAATTAATTCTACATAATTTTTAAAATTAACACTACTAGGCACGCTATTAGTTAAATCTGTAATATATGCAACAGAACCAACTTCGTTTAGTTGGCCAGTTTTATCTAATTCATCTGTAACAGTTACAAAATCTATAGGCAAATTTTTTCTATAAATTTCTATCATTGCTTTATAAATAATTTTATGTGTTTCAGAATAAAAATCTTCTTCTTTAAGTTCACTAACAACTGTCATTGGCACTTTTTCATCTATAAGCATACAACCAAGTATAGCTTGTTCTGCATCTAGATTATGTGGTAACATTTTTGGTTCCATTATTAATTATCCTTTTTATATTTTTCTCTTCTTTCTTTTCGTTTTTTTAGCGTTTTATAATGTAAATATTCAACTAACGCAAACACAAGTCCACAACCAAGCACAGAAAACACAATTACTAAAGCAGAAGATAGTTTAGTACAAAGCGTTAAAACCGTTACTAGTGGAATACAAACTAATACAAATACAATTATAAAACGTTTAAATAAATCCATTACTTGTTTTTGATTCATAAATTTATTATAACACAATAAAGTTAAAAAGCAAATAAATTTATTAAATTTATATTTATACTATTTATGTAAAAAAGAATTTTATAATAAAAGTATTTAATATAAAAAATTAATACAAAATTATAAAGTATTCAAATAAAAATAAATAATAAAATTGAATATTTATAACTTAATTACAACAAACATGCCTATGGCACCAAAAAAGTGCCAAAGGCACTTAATCGTTTTTATTGTGGAAATTCATTCTTCCTCTTATTGTGTGATCTAGAATTTTCTTACGAACTCTTATAGATTTTGGTGTTATTTCTAAAAGTTCATCATCTTCTAAAAATTCTAAGCATTGTTCTAAACTCATAATTTTTGGAGGTATTAATCTTAAAGCCTCATCGCTAGCACTACTTCTTACGTTTGTAAGATTTTTCTTTTTACAAACATTAACAACTAAATCTCCACCACGTGGATTTTCTCCAACGACCATTCCAGCATAAACAGGAACGCCTGCGCCAATAAATAATGTGCCTCTTTCTTGTGCATTATAAAGGCCGTAAACAATACTTTCTCCATTTTCAAAAGCAATTAGGCTACCCATATCACGTCTTTCAATATCGCCTTTATACAAATCATATCTATCAAAAACGCTATTTAAAACACCTTCGCCTTTAGTATCAGTTAAAAATTCACTTTTATAACCAAATAATCCACGAGATGGAATATAAAATTCCATTTTAATACGAGAATTATGACTAGACATATTAATAAACTCGCCTTTTCTTTTACCCATCTTTTCCATTACAACGCCCATACATTCTTCAGGAACGTCCACAACTAGCTTATCAATAGGTTCTAATTTGTTTCCATTTTCATCTGTCTTATATAAAACTTTAGGCATAGAAACTTGGAATTCATAACCTTCTCTACGCATATTTTCAATTAAAATTGACAAATGCATTTCACCACGACCACAAACATCAAAGGCTTCAGTAGTATTTGTTTCTTTTACTTTTAAAGATAAGTCTTTATCTGCTTCCCTAAACAATCTTTCTCTTAAATGTCTACTTGTAACAAATTTACCTTCTTTTCCAGCAAAAGGACTATCGTTAACTGAAAAAGTCATTTCTACGCTTGGATCACTAATTTTTACGAAAGGAAGAGCCTCTACACAAGAACTTTCACAAATAGTATCACCAATTCTAACATTAGGAGATCCAGATATACAAACAATATCTCCTACACTAGCAGAATCTACTGCAATCTTTTTAAGACCATCAAATTGATAAATTGCAGTTACTTTTGCATTTTCATTAGCTTTTTCATTATGATAATTTGTAAGCGTTATTGATTGGTTTACTTTAATACTTCCTCTTGTAACTTTACCTATTGCCATTTTACCAACATAATCTGAACTTTCTGTAGAAGAAACTAACATTTGAAAAGGTTTATCAATTTCTCCAGTAGGAGCAGGAATATAATCAACAATTTTTTGTAATAGTGGTAAAAAGTTCTCACCTTTTTCATCTTTGTTTAAACTAGCATAGCCCATACGTGATGAACAAAATACAAATGGACTATCTAGTTGTTCTTCATTTGCATCTAAGTCTAATAAAAGCTCTAAAACCTCATCTATTACTTCGCCAATTCTAGCATCAGGTCTGTCTGTTTTATTAATAACAACAATAACTTTATGGTTTAATTCTAATGCTTTTTGTAAAACAAAACGTGTTTGTGGCATTGGTCCTTCATAAGCATCTACAACTAGTAAAACACCATCTACCATTTTTAAAACTCTTTCAACTTCTCCACCAAAATCAGCATGTCCTGGAGTATCAATAATGTTAATTTTATAATCTTTAAAACTACAAGCCGCATTTTTTGCTAAAATTGTAATTCCTCTTTCTCTTTCAATATCATTATTATCCATAACTCTATCTTGAACATCTTGATTTTCTCTAAAAACACCACCTTGTTTTAACATTTCATTAACTAAACTTGTTTTTCCATGGTCAACGTGGGCAATAATAGCAATATTTCTTAATTTTTCGTTTATCATAATTCATTTTCCTTTTTTATTTTTATTATAATAAGCACAAAACCTAGTTAATCTAAAATTAGTGCAATTATTTTAAATTAATATAATTTAAAGTGTATTCAACACCAATTACTTATTTTATCACAAATATTTAATAATTAAAAGAGGTTTTTAAAAAAAATTTCATTTTTATAAAAAAATAAAAAGTGCAAAGCACTTTTTATTAATTAAGCATAAACAATTCTTTCAAATTGAGCTTCGTAATAAGCAAACACAAATTCAACAGGTGTACCACTTTCTTTTTGATCATCACACCAATCTCTTGCCCCTTGTGTAGACATATCATCTAAAACAAGCCTTATTGCAAAATATGGTGGACTAGCTGATAATGATTGAGTAGAAAATCCAACGCTTGAAGTATTATGAACAGTTCTACAATTTTCAAAATGTGATGAAATACCAAACTGCATCATCATTAGACCGCCATTATTAAATTTAGTTGCATCATAACTACCAAACAATGTATTTTTATTTAATAAAACAAAGTAAGTCCCTTCAATATTGTTTTGTGATGAATTTGTACTCCAATTAATATCTAACTCACTAGATAGTATAATAGATTTTGTTTTTCTAGCTACAACACCATTCTCTAAATCTATATAATCTTTAACTATTTTAGTTTTATCAGAATAATGAGTAACACTTTTAAGAGGTTCATCTAAAATAATATAATCTTTTCCATAAGGAGTATATTGAGTTATTGTTGTTCCTTCTTCTATTTTAATATTATATATAGTGTTAGTATAGTCATATTCTTCGCCATCTTCTGGAGCTTCACCTAAATCAATTAAAGGTCCATACATAACAACAGTAGAATCTAACATATCTTGAGAAATTGTTAAGCTTTTACCATTGCTCCAAACAGCAGCATATGGTGCTTCTAAATAAAATAAATTCCAAGCCTCTGAACCACTAAGGGTTTTATTAAAACTTAAAGTATATGTTTTTCCAACTTCTAAACTTGGTGCTAATTCTGATAATTTCATTAATGTTTGTGTATAACCATTAACTGTTTTTTGTTCATTATCGTAGCGATTTTGAACATATTCTTTGTTATAAGTTATTGATACACTATTATTTGTCACCTCAGAAAATCTTAAAGACTCTTGAGTGTTATAACTAACTAAACGTCTTAATTTTGAAATATCAAATAAGTTTCTATTTATTCCATTTTCTTTTAGAGAAATAGCATATTTACCAATATATTTACTATCTAACCCCAAAGAAACATAATTATCGCTTGTAATTAATGTTCCTGTATGTTTTAATGCACTAGGGCTATTTTGACTAGGAGTAGAATCTTGAGTAGTATTTCCCATAATTTTATTTGCTTCTAAACTTGCTGAATCAAAATTAACCCAATTAGAATAACCCGCTTTTTGAATGTATTCAATATGATAAGTTATTACTACTTTTAAAGATGAATCAAAATTACCATTAGTATTTTCAAACATTGTTTCAGTTAAATTATCACTTACTTTAAATACATAATTTAAATCAACTGTTTTATTTATTCTAGAATCGCTCAAATTTAAAGATCTTGGTACATTATACATATTATATATAGGTGAATCAGCTGCTCCCCAAAGCCATTCTGATGCAAAATAATGTTTACCATCAGTCCCTTCTACGCATTTATCTACATACACAGTTTTAACTAAATCTAAACGATTTTCTTTAACTTTTTCTTCATTATAAGTTTCAACACTAACTTCTGCATATGTTCTAAAATAAATATCAAAATAACCTGTGAATGTTGCATTTAAACTTTTATTAAATATTTTACCAGCAATAAAATCTGATGCACTTAACTGTTCTGTTACTATCTCCGTTCTCATTTTTGCTGGATTTATTATAATTGAGTTTTCTTCTTTATCTGAAAAATAAGCAAGGGTCACAGAAACAAGACTACTTAAAAGTAGCGCTACTAAGAACAATATAGTAATTACGTATTTAAATACTTTACTATTTTTAGCCATAACCCCTCGCATTTTTTAAATTACAAATTATAAATTACTTATTCCAACCTGTCCAATTTCCACATATAATGTTATTGTAAACGAACAATCAACTAAAAATGAACTCGTAATATCACTTGCTACATTTAAAGCTGATATAATTTGAAATTGACTAGCCTCTTGTGCATCTAACAAAGCTTCTTGAAAACTAAATATTGTATTACTTAACACATTAATTTTTTCAGAATTTGCTGTTGGAGTAATAAATGTTAAATAAAAAGTCTCTTCAGTTCCATTGGGAATAGCTGTGTTACTCATTTCTTGATTACTTGTATTTTTTATACTAATTGCAGCTACAACACTCATTATTTCTGCTTGAACATTCCCAGAATTTTTAATATAAATAGGCAAAGCCAAATTTTCTCCAGGATTAGCTGTAATTACACTACCAGCAACATTTAATGAAACAACTCCACTACTATTAATGCTACCTGTTATAACACTTGAATCTATTCCATTATCATTAACTGTAGCCAATTTAGTTGTATTGTAATAAACTTCACCTTTAACAAAAGGCAATCCGCCTTCTGTATCATCTTGAACATGTCCAATAATATAAGCTAATGTTACGCCAAAAACACACGCTAGCAAACACACTAATGCTACGATTGCACCTACAATATATATTTTTTTTCTCTCAATCATTTGTTTTTTTATCGACATATTCCACCAAATTCTATATATATAATAAAATATTTTGACTAAAAAGTCTACTAAAAATAAAAGTTTTTCATATTTTTCATAGATTTTATTTTTATTATTTGCTTAAATGTAATAAATATTAATAAAGTTATAAGTTTTCATATTTATTTTCAAAATATTTCGCCAAATTTTTTTTCGCATTTTCCGTGTTTACATAAGTAAGCCAACGAATTTGTGCTATGTTTTGTTTATGACCAGTTTCATCATCTAATTTTAATACTAAATTTACTTTATCGTTTTGAGTAAGTTTAGCATAAATTGGTGTTTTAGAAGGACTTTCGTTTAAATGTGCATGTAAACATGAAAATCCCAAATCGTTATGAATTTTAAAAGCAAAATCTAAAACCGTTGATCCTTCTGGCAAATAAATTTCTTCACCACTTTTAGTAAAAACTTTTATAAAATTTTCATTGGGTTTTGTTGTGTCATCTTCAATATGTTCTATTTCAGCACCTTCAATTGAACCATTTTTATATTCAATATATTCTTTTTCGGTAAACAAATAAACTTCATATTTATTTTTGCAATTATCAACTAAAATAAAATAACTATGATTAAAATTAGGGTCGTGTGAATAACCTATTAAATTAATATTTTTTTCAACTTGCGGCTGAGAAATAAAATCAAAAAACATATTATTGATTTCTTTTTTCTTATCATCTTCATCAAATAAAATAAATATCTTTTTAAATGTTGTTGCATTAAATTGATGTGTTCTAAAATATGTTAGTTTTTCTATAGTATGAGACTTTATTAAATTTTCATAAGTTTCTACAGGTAAAACATTTTCCATTACGGCTTTTTTTAAATTTAAATTGTATTTTTTCTTAAATATAAAGTGATTTAAATTGTCACTTAAATAACTTTTAACAAAATTAAAGTTGTTTTCGTTTAATCGATTATATTTATCATATCTAAATAAAAATTTAGAAATTATATTGGAATTTTTTATTAAAAAACATTCATTTCTAATTGCATTAAATAAATAGGTTGCTTTGAAAATTTTTAAAATAGGTATTAACCAATTTTCAGTTTCTTTAACTTTTTCTATTTGTTTATATTTAGGAAAACATGAAATTGTTTTTAAATTATTTAATCTATCTGCAAATTTTATAAAAAATGCAAACCTATTATCTTTTCCTATTGAAAGTAATTTTTGATATGTCTTATTTTCTGCATCTAGTTTAGCAAACTCTTTACTATTGTCTAAGTTTTCTATAGCTGTAACTGCATCAACAATTTGAGCAACATTTGCATTTAAATTTTGTTTTATCTCTTCTAATGTATAGCCACAATCTTCAACAACATCATGTAAAAGTGCACTCGCAATAATATCTGCGTTAAAATCTAACTCTTCTAAAATTTTAGCAACGCTTACTGGATGCATAATATAAGGAGTTCCATCTTTTCTTTTTTGTTCTTTATGCAAAGAAGAAGCTATGTTGTAAGCTTTAATTACTAAATCAATATTTAATAAATGTTTTTGCTCTAAATTAGATATTAAATCTTTATAAAGACTTTCTACCATAAAAACTCCTTAATTTAAATAATTTTTAATTATTTTATTTTTTCTTCCTTAATTAATCTATAAAAATCGTCATCTTCACTATTAGAAATTTTTGCATACCTAAACACATTTGCGTCAATTAATTCTTTCATTAAGTTTTCTAAACAGTTTTCAACAATTTTTACTTTTTGATATTCTTCTAAAAACATATCTTCGTTATTTTCTGTATACACATATAAATTTTTAAACAAATTAATTAATTTTTCAGTTTCGCTTTTAACGTTTATATCTGACACTGACAAGCTAAGTAAACTGTATAATTCACCTTCACTCTTATTTAAAATATATTTAGATAAAATAACAAATTGTACACAAGGCATAAGTTCACGTGCCCGAGATACAGAATTTATTGTTCCAAGACCACCAATATATTTTTTATCTGTAGGAGGATTATTTAATATAATTAAACCTTTATCATTATGTTTCTCATTAGATATACTTATAAAAATTTGCGTAAAATTAAATTCAATTGTTCCAGTATAATAATCTTCATTTTGTTTAATTTCTTCTTCAATTTCACAACCAGACATTTTATCTAGTTTTAATTTGTAATTTTCAGCATCTGTTCTACTTTTAAATAAAAGCATTGCTGCCACTGCTTTATTTTTACTACTATTTTTATAAATGCTTAAAACTCCATATTTTAAAGTATTATAAGCAAGACTATCAACTTTACCCTTATAAAAACCAGTATTATAATAATAAATTAAAAAATTACCAATAAATTTTTGGTCATAATTATCGTTAAACAATATAGTAGCACTTTTGTTTTGAACGTCAGAAATTTCTATTTTTTTTGTTAAAAATTCATCTATATTTATATTGTAATTTTCTTTTAATGCTAAAAGTAAACTTACACTAGGTTCATTTTCCCCCTTAATATATCTACTAATAGCAGTATTTGAAATACGTAATTCTTCCGCTAACGCTCTTTGAGAAATATTGTTTTTCTTTAATAAATTTTGCAAATTGTAACTAAAATAATTTTCCATAACACATCCTTTTTGTAACATTATATAACATTTTAGAAACAATGTAAACTTTTTTAAACAGTTTATAAAAATAAAAAAGACATTTTAAATAATCATAAAATGTCTTTTAATTTTAATAATATTATTTAGTTTTGCTTAATTTTTTAATAAATTTATCTATAACATATAAACTTTTTGTATCTTCGATATTCCTAATTAAACTAGCAAGCAAAACAAGTTGAGAGTTAACAGTTTTTGTATTTTCAAGCTGTTGTGCTTTTTTAGTGATAGGTGCACCACAATAAGGGCAAAATTCAAAATCTTCCACTACTAAACTATTACAAATTTTACAAGTTTTATTTTCCATAATATTCTCCTTAATTTTCCTTAGAAAGTTTAATTTCTTTTAATTGATCTTTTATTAATTTTTCGCAAGTTTCCAATAAAATTTCTTGTTTCTTATTTTCTTTATATTCTTCATTTTGAAGTTCTAAACCTTTTGGAAAAATATTAGCGCCACCCTCTTGAACTGTTAATTCATTATCATTTTCTACATATACAGTAAATACATTATACCCTTTTGGAGCTAATTGTGGTTTTTTGCCTTTTGGAGTTCTAATAAATTGTGATTGACCTGAAACATGATAAGTTCTATCACCAAGCTTACCTGCAAAATTACCATTACATACAAAACAAACATTAGAAGGCAAACTTCCATTATAACTATAACTTGCAGACGCTTCGCCTCTTGCAGTTAATGTTTTGTTTTTCATATTGGTTTGAAGTCCTATTGTAGCACTATAAGCTGGTTTATTTTTGTTTTTCTTAACAACATTTAACGCTAAACTTACACCACTACTTAAATAATGCAATTTAGTTTTTCCATTACTAACATATTTATCTTGAAGTTCTAATACAACTTCTTCAAAAATATCACGGTTTAATTCTTTAATAATAAAGTGTTCTTGATGTCCCCTCATTAAATAGATATCAATATCAAGACCAAGTTTTTCACTAAAAGAAAAGAATTTTTTAATATCTCTAATTAGTCGATTTTTTCTTTTATTTAATCCAAAATATAATGCTTTATTATTTTCTATTCTTGCATTTTTTAAATATTTTATTTGCCACTCTTCGCCAAGTAAATCTCCACCAAATACAACAACAGTTTTTCCATTTGGATTAACACTTGATAAATTAGCTATAATTTCTTCATTTTTACCACTACAAATACCTTTTTGAGGATTACTCATATCAAAGTAATTGGCTGAACAATAAAATATTAAATTTAAACATTCTTGATTTTTTGCTATTTCAACAACATTATCAGACACTACACTTATTTTACGACTTAAAACTTCTTGAACATAATCTTCTACAAGTGGAGTTTCTAAACCCTCAACAACTTCATTTGTTGCTAAATTTACTTTACTAACTTTAAAGCTTTCTAGAATGCTTGCGTCTTTCTTTTGGAAATTTTCTTCATAGAATTTTTCTAAAATATAATTATTTTTTACAGCATTAGTGTAAGGTCCTTTCTTTCCATATTGTTCCATTAAAATTCTTTTACCTCCTCACCAAGTTTTTGAATGCTTTGTTTTAAACCATCAAGATTTAAGCCAGTTTCATTAATAAGTTTATCAATTTGACCTTTTAATTCTATTGGTTCTTTATACTTTTCCATATAAATTTTAGCTGGAGTAGATAATTCATCTTTTCCATGTCTAAGTAGCGGAAATTTATTAATTGTCCAAATAATAGGACTTTCTGTTAATTTTGTTTTTGTATTAAAATAAGGATTCTTTTTAAAACTAATATCAAAAGCATTTACATTTGGCTTAGTCATATCCATATTATAAGCAGTTGTAAATTCACTATCTCCTTGAAGAGCTGGTGCACTTTCAATTATTAATTCCTGATTTTTAGTTGCAACTAATTGACCATTTTTATATACAGGAACTTGTACAATATATCTTCCATTAACATCAGCATGAAAATGACCTGATAAAACTAAATTAGGATAAATTCCAAAACGGCTAAAAATACTAGAACATTTTGCCTTCATTACATCTAGAGCAGATGCTTTAGAATTGGCTTTACCACAACCATGAGTAACAAAAACGTAAAATGGACAATCATTAAAATTCATTTTTAATAAAACGTTATATTGAAAATAAGAAACATTAATGCTGTCTAATACATTTCTTGTTAAACTAATGTTAGAATCACGATTTCTTGAACCATGTTCGCCATCGTGGTTACCACCAACACCAAACAATATTTTATCGCTAATTTTACTTAAACATTGTTTACCAAGAATAGCTGAATTTGTATTATTAATTTTATTAACATGAGCATTTGAGGCTCCGCTTAAAGTACTAACTGTAAAAGTATCTCCAGATAAAACACCATAAGCATTAGATGTGTTTTTTAAAAAATCACTTGCTAAATCGAATCTTTTCTTTTGCATGCCTTGATCAAAGAAGTGAATATCGGCAAAATTAACCAAACATAAGTGAGTAAAATTTTCTTCATCTAATTCAACATAAGATAAAACTTCAGGGTCAAAAGAAGTATCTTTCGCAATTTTTTCAGCTGATTGTAAAATCATTTCATATTTTTTATTATCTACTCTTAATTTTTCGATATTTGGGCTTTCAACAAGTGATAGTTTTCTATTTTTCATAATCTCTCCTAATTAAAAATATTTTATTATATTTTTTCATTATTGTCAATAGTGAATTTTAATTTTTATATATTAATATATAATTTAAAATTTAGATCAATTATTTAAATAAATATTAACTATTAGATTAAAAATAAAAAAGTTTCACTATAAAGTGAAACTCTTATTTATACTCTTTTTAGTTTTAAAACTATATCTTTTTCATTAACTTTAAATGTAGTTTTATACTCTGCATTATCAAGTGTTTTATTTTCAACAGCTAAAGTTTCAAGCATTATTTTAGACATAAATTTATCTATAGTTTGTTGCATCTTTTCATCTTGACTTGTCAAATCTAAAATAATTCTATCTTCAATTTTAAAATCTGCTTCTTTTCTAGCAACTTGAATTTGACGAACAATTTCTCTATAATGCCCTTCGCTAATTAACTCATTAGTAAGCGTTATATCTAAGGCAACAATATTATTATTTTCAATTGATATTGCAAATTCTGGTTTTGGCAAATATTTTAAAATAAATAATTCTCCGTTTTGAGTTTGTAAACCATTTAATGTTACAGTACCCTTTGTTTCAAACTCTTTTACGTATTCATTCATTTCAGCTTCACTAGAACTTTTTAATACGTTTAGATATTTATTTAATTCACCACCAAGCACTTTACCTGCTACTTTAAAGTTTAAGTTTAATTGTTTTGTGTTAAATTTATCATCAGCATCAACAAATTCAATGTTTTTAATGTTTAATTCTTCTTTAATTATATCTGTTAAGTTAATAACAGCCTTTTTATAATCATCACTCACTTTTAAAAACATGTTTGATAATGGTTGTTTAACTTTAATTTTATTTTCGTTTCTTAATTTTTGAGCTAGATATATTATTTCTCTAGATTTTTCTATATCTTCAACCAAATCATTAAATCCAAAAGATTTTAATTCTGGGAAATTGCATAAATGTACACTAGAAACTTCTTCTTTTTCAAGTTCTAATACTAAATTTTCCCAAATATGTTCGGTAATAAATGGAATTATTGGAGCCATAACTTTAATTATATTTTTAATAGCAAAATATAAGCAAGTATAAGCATTTATATCGCTATCCCAAAATCTTTTACGATTACTTCTAATGTAGAAATTAGAAATATCATCTATTAATTTTTCAAAATCTTTAACAACATTATACGCTTTATCTTCAGAATAATAACTATTTGCTTTATTTGTAAAATTAACAATTGTCTCTAACAACCATTTATCAGTTATTGTAAAGTTGGTTAAATCTAATGAGTTATTTTCTAGTTTCTCAATAATTTCATCTAATTTTGGATTATCGATTACAGCATAAGTATTAAAGAATACATAAATATTCCAAAAAGCTAGTAATTGTTTTTTAACATCGTCTAATAAATTATATCCAAAACGCATATCGTTAACAGGATTTGCACTTGCATATAAATATCTTATAGCTTCTGCGCCAACTTCATCAGCAACATGGTCAGCATCTAAACTATTTCCGCCACTTTTATGGAATTCATCACCATTTTCGTCACGCACATATTGATATGTTACAATTTTTTTGTAAGGTGCTTTACCAGTTAAAACAACGCTCATAACTAACAAACTATAGAACCATAGTTTTATTTGTTCAATCATTTCACAAACTACATCGCTTGGGAAATTATTGTTAAAATATTCTCTGTCTGTAAAATATTTTTTAGTGCTAAATGGAGTAATACCAGCATCTAACCAGCAGTCACCAACTTCTGGAATTCTATTTAACACTTCTCCACAATCACATTTAATTTGAATTTCATCAATATATGGTCTATGAAGATGAGGAATATTATCTACTTTTTCAGGATTAACAGCTAATTTTTTAAGTTCTTCTAAACTTCCAACTACATGAACTTTACCGCATTTTTCACAAGTATAAATAGGAAGAGGAAGTCCATAGAAACGAGAACGAGAAATATTCCAGTCGCCCATATTATTTAACCAGTCTTCCATACGTTTTTTAGCATAAGCTGGTTGAAACTCAACTTCATCAATTGCTTTTAAAAGTTGTGGACGAACCTCATCCATTTTAATATACCAAGTTGAAATTAGTTTATAAACTAAATCTGTTTTACAACGCCAACAATGAGGATAGCTATGTTTGTATTTATGCGCGTAAAGAAGTTTGTTATCTTGTTTTAATCTATTAACAACATCTTCTACAACATCTGTAGTTTTCTTTCCAGCAATAAAACCACAATCATCTAACATAACTCCTTGTTCATTTATTGGGCAAATTTCAGGAAGATTGTATTCTTTTCCTAGTTCAAAGTCTTCTGCACCACAACCAGGGGCAATGTGTACTACACAAGCACCTTCACCTGCCTCAACTTGATCCCAAGGATAAATTTTGTGAACAAAGTTTTGCATTTCAAGTTCAGGAAAACAAGTTTCGTACTCTAAACCTACTAATTTGTCTCCTGTAAATTCTTCTAAAATTTCAACATTGCTTCCTTTTAAAACTTTTAAGCTATCTTTACCAAGAACCAATTTTTCGCCTTCAAATAAAACTTTAACATAAGTAAGTTCAGGGTTAACAGCTAAAGCTACGTTAGCACAAAGTGTCCAAGGAGTTGTTGTCCAACCAACCATTTTAAAGTCTTGATTTTTAACTGGTAATTTAAAAAATATTGCAGTATGAGTAACATCAGAGTAAGAACCTGAAAGCTCATGTTCACTGATACTTGTTCCACAACGAGGGCACCATACCATTGGACGATTTTTCTTAACAAGCCAACCTTTTTCACTACAAACTTTTAAAAAGTGCCAAATTGAAGTAATGTTTTCGTCACTATTAGTAAAATACGAATCATCCCAATCCATAATTTGACCCATACGTTTACTTTGCTCTGTAATTTCACCAGCAAAGTGATTTACTCTTTCAATACACTTTTCTGTGAATTTATCCATTCCATAGTCTATAATTTCAGGTTTACCATTTAAGCCCAAGGCTTTTTCAACATTAACTTCTACCCACATGCCTTGTGCGTCAAAGCCATTTTGAAATTGTTGACTTTCACCTTTCATAGAATGATACTTAATAATAATATCTTTTAAAATTCTACCCCAAAAATGATGAACGCCAGCACGATTGTTTGCAGTCATTGGTCCATCTAAAAATCTAAATCTTTTTTCACTATTTTTATTTTTGTCGACTATTTTATGGAATAAATTCATATTTTTCCATTTATCTAAAACATTATGTTCTAGTTCGACAAAGTTTAAACTTGCATTTTCTTTTTTCATAAAATTCCTCTCAATTTAATTTTCAGTTTCTTCTAAAATTACATTACCAAATTCAATATTAAATTCGCCATTATTATATTTAATTTCATTAATTGACCCAACTGCTTTAATATCTACTTCAGCAAGACGAATAAAATCTGTTATATTTGAAGTAATTGTTATATCTTCTATAAAAGTTTTTAATGATACTTTATTTTCAGATTTGTATTGACGGATACTAGATACAATATCAACAACTTTATTTCCATTTTCTATTAAGTCTTTATCAAATTCTAAACCTAAATTTAAATATCCAGAAACGTGAATTGATTTAGTATTTTCTTTATCTTTAAAGTAATCCATATAAATTTCTTCTGTAATATGTGGAAGAATTGGTGCAAACATTTTTAATACGCCAAGTAAAACATAATAACAAGCATATTTTGCACTGTTGCAAGCGTCTATACCATAAACATCTGGATTATATAATCTTCTTTTAACAATTTCAATGTAGTTATCACAGAAATTCCAGAAAAATTTTTCAAGTTCATTTAATGCTAGGGCAATTTCGTATTTATCTAAACAAGCGTTAAATCTTACATATAATTCTTTATATTTTTCTAAAATCCATTTATCCATTATTTCTAGTTTAACATCGCTTGGCGTATAGTTTTCTAAGAAAGATAAAACAAATTTAGAAGCATTCCAAATTTTATTTACTAATTTCTTACCATTATCAAATTCAACAAGTGAGAAAGCAGTATCTTTACCAAGTGTTAAACTATTAGCCCAATAACGAGTAACGTCTGCTGAATAAGTCTTTATAATATTTTGTGGTGAATTTGTATTATTTCCCTTAGATTTAGCAAGTTTACTACCATCACTACTTGTAACATAACCAGAAATCATTAAATCTTTCCAAGGAAGTTTTTTAAAGTGATATAAACTTTTTGTAATTGTATAGAAATCCCAAACTCTAATATTATCATGAGCATTTGGTCTTAAATTCATAGGAATCATTGTATCATCAAAGCCAAGACCAGTTTCTAAATCAGTTGAAATTTGAGGAGTTAAACTAGATGTAGCCCAAGTATCCATAACATCTGTTTCTGGAATGAATTCTGTGCATCCACATTCACATTTAGTTTTAGGCATATCTTTAAGTGGATCTACTGGTAAATCTTTGCTATCGGCTAAAATTACTTTACCACACTCTTTACAATACCAAACTGGGAATGGAACACCAAAGTATCTTTGACGAGAAATACACCAGTTCCACGCAAGATTTTCTACCCAATTTAAATATCTTGCTCTCATGTTTTTTGGATACCAATTTAAGTTAAGTCCTGCTTGATATAATTCTTCTTTATGGCTTAAAACATCGATAAACCATTGTTTTTTAACAGCAATTTCAATAGGAGTACCACAACGATCATGAGTAGAAACCGCATGAGTAATGTTTTCTTGTTTTATTAATAAATCGTTTTCTTTTAATTTTTCAATAACTTGTTTTCTTGCTTCAATTATTTTCATTCCTTCAAACTCTTGAGCTAAGCTTGTCATTCTTCCGTCATCAGTAAAACATTTTTTAATTTCTAGGTTATGTTTTCTTTGCCATTCTTTATCTACATTATCACCAAAAGTACAGCACATAACAACGCCAGAACCTTTTTCTAGATCAACTAGCTCATCTGTTAAAACTGGAACATCATAACCAAAATATGGCACTACTAAACGTTTATTTAATAAATGTAAATTTTTTTCATCGTTAGGATTAATAAATACACATACAACACCACAAAGCATTTCTGGTCTTGTTGTTGCAACTGTTACATATTCATTAGTACCTTTAATATAAAATTTTAAATAGTTAAACGTGCTTTCAATGTCGGCATCTTCAAGCTCACTTTGAGCACAAGCAGTTCTACATTCAGTACACCATAGTGCTGGAGCTTCAGCATGATAAACCAACCCTTTATTGTATAAATCAATAAAAGATTGTTGAGATATTTTTTGTGTTCTTGGTGCAATTGAAGAATAATGTGTTTTTAAATTACAGCTAAAACCTGCTCTTTTATATAAATCAAAAAATTCTTCTTCAAGTTTTTGAGTTTCATCTAAACAAATTTCAACAAATTTTTCTCTTGGAAGTTCATGTGCTCTTTTTTTGATAATTTTTTCAACATATCTTTCTGTAGGTAGTCCATTATCATCAAACCCAAATGGAAAATATACATTCTCACCTTTCATTCTATGGTGACGAGCAACTGTTTCAATATGCATATAAGATGATAAATGCCCCATGTGAATTTTACCATTACAAGTTGGAGGTGGAGTGTCTATTGAATAAGTTTCTTTTTTACTATCTTTTTCAAACTTATAAATATCATTATCAAACCAATAATTTTGCCATTTTTCTTCTTTTTCTAAAAAATTGTACTTTTTATCTAACATAATCTTTTTCCTTCCTTTTTTCTTTTAAAATAAAAAACGCCTTATAGATTTTCTATAAGGACGACTAAATGCTTAAATCGTGGTACCACCTTAATTTAAAAATGTTTTACATTTTCCTCTTTTTAAACTAACGTATTATTTCAACTACGCGAGCGTTCTACTATTCTTCTTCGCCCGAACTCGTTTGCTACCTTCCTTTTATAGTTTCTTAAATTGCTTTCAGCCCACGGCAATTACTCTCTACAAGGCTTGTAAAAGTACTCCTCAAACTTATATATCGTTTCTCTAGGTAAATAATACAACAATAAAAAAATTTTGTCAAACACTTTAAACAATTTTACTGAAAGATAAAATTAAAAAAATATTGAATTAAATTTTAAATCAATGCCAGAAAATAAAAAACAAAATTTAATTGAATTATTAAAAAATAAATAAAATTTTATAAAAAGCAGGTTTAGAAATAAAAAAACAGGCTTTGCCTGTTATTTTTATATTAATTATTGTTTTAGATATTTATTTAAAGGCATAAAATCATGAACTTTTAAATCTTCTTCTAAAACCATAATATTTGCAATATCTTTACCTGTATAAAATTCTGAAAATATAACTTGCCATTTACCATTGATTTGTGTTTCGCTCATAATCGCCCCAAAATCGCCCTTTTTCACCCCAGCATTTTTATAACTTTCTTTCTCATTTATTAATTCAACCAAATCTAAATATTTCATATTAATCTCCTAACGGTGTATTATTAGTAATCTTTCCCTTTGGACGAACCATCCATCCAGATGTAAATTTAATACTTCTTCCATTTTTAATAAATTCAATATCTATATTAATTCTTTGCCCGTTCCAATTTAACTTTTGTAATTTATATTGTGATTCTGTATATTTAATAACTGCTTGTTTCTCATATTCTTCTTTTAAATAATATGAATCTTCTTTTGTAAAGCCCAAATTTTCAAACAATGTTCTTTTACCATTCCAAGCATATTTATCACTAAAAATATAATCTGTAAATTTTTTTATATCACACTCTGCTTTTGCATTTACATAAGGAATTGGTTTTGATATATGTTTAGTTATACAATGACATTTTTCGTGTAAAGGACTTTCAGGCTTTTTTAATGTATTAAACCAACATTCGTGTAAAGACAAGCAAATAGGACAATGAAGTATGCCTCCTGAAATATGTTTCCACTCTTCCCATGAATGAATAATAAATTCGCCGTTACTATCTTTTGTTACAAGTTTATCAATTATTCCCATATTTTAACTCCTTTTTAATTTTTTAGCAAGTATATCATACAAAAATTAAATATTAAAATTTAAGTGCCAGAAAATAAAAAACAAAATTTAATTGAATTATTAAAAAATAAATAAAAATAAGGATTAATTTTACAAACAAAAAACTGCCTATGGCAGTTATTTTTTTTGTAAGGGTGGTCTATCAAAGCTTGATGAAATTTTATCATCGAGTAGATTGTTTAGTTTAAACACGGCTTTTTTATCTAGTTTCTGATTAATTTCTAAAACTGCTTTATCAATATCATTTTTTTCGCCTTTTGTTTTAAAAATATTATCGTTTATAAAACTATCACTAAAATTAGTTAAGTGAATACCAAGCAGTCTTATACTATTTAAATTAAAATATTTATAAAAAGTTTCCACTGCTTTTTGGGTTATAACATTTGTACTACGGGTCGGATAATCAAAAGTCACTTGTTTGCTAAAAGTATTTAGGTCTTTGTCTTTTGCATGAACTGTCATAGTTCGGGCAGACTGTAAATTATATTTAATCATTCGATTTACAACACTTTCACTTATTATAGTAAAACCGAGTATTATATCTTCTTTTTTAATTAAATCACGATAAAAAGTTGTGCTGTTGCCTACACTTTTGGGCATAATATAATGTTCATAAAGATCGACTTCTCTATAATCGTCACCACTAGCATATGCTTTTAAATCTCGACCAACTTTACCAAGCAAGCGTGATATAAAATCAAAGTCAACATTTGCTAAATCTTTAATAGTGTTTATGTTATATTTTTTAAGTTTTTCTTCAAGCCTTTTACCTATTCCCACCATTTTAGAAATATCAAGCGTCCAGATTTTTTCTTTATAGTCCCCTTTAGTTACAACGCTAACTGCATCGGGCTTTTTAAACTCACTTGCAATTTTTGCAAAGGTTTTATTATAACTAACCCCTATGCTCATAGTAATACCAAGTTTTTCTTTAACTTCTTCTTTTATTTTATTAGCAATCTCAAGTGGAGTTCCAAAAATTTTTGAATTGGTAACATCCATAAAACATTCGTCAATAGAAAATGGCTCAACTCTATCGGTATATTTTAAAAGAATTTCTCTAACCATTTTAGAGTACTTATTATAAAGTTCAAAGTTTGTAGGCTTTACAACTAAGTTAGGGCATTTTTGTAGTGCCTGAAAGACAAGGTCTCCTACATCTACGCCCATTTCTTTTGCTTTATAATTTTTAGCAATAACAACACCTTTTCGCTCTTCTAATCTTCCACTAACAGCAACTGGTAAATCACGAATACTTTCATCAATTGCCATTTCACAACTAGCATAAAAATTATTTAAATCACATAAAAAAATATCTCTCATAAAATTAGTTTATGAAAGATAATATTTTTTATAGTTTTTTATTTGTTTATTATTAAAATAATTATATTTTAATTATGTTACTTTAATATATAAAAAATTAAAATAAAAAGTGGCTAAGCCACTAAAACTTTTATTTCATTAGTATTTGAATTTACAAAACCGTAGTAACCATCTTCTGTTAATTTATCTAAAAACTTTCCTAATTTTTTAGGCATTTTTAATAAGCTTACAACATAAGTATCACGTAATGTTTCACTAAGTTTAAATTTTTCAATATAGTTTTCTTCATTATAAAATACTGCAATTTTTTGCTTTGAATTAAATTCTTTGTTTTGTTCAGCAAGTATTGTATAAATTCTTTCAAAGCCAATAGAAAAACCAACAGCTGGCTCACTTTTACCTGTAAATTTGCCTATTAAATTATCATATCTACCGCCGCCACCAATAGCACCCGATAATTTTTCGCTATAAATTTCAAAAACTGTACCAGTGTAATAACTTTGCCCACGAACAAGTGATATATCAAATTTAAGGTTGATATTAGGATTAATTTGTTTTACTAAATTAATTATTTCATCAACTTCTTTTTTGCTTTCAAATTTAGAATAGTCAATATCAGTATTTAGTAAAAATTTATAAAAATTTTCATTTGCTAATTTATTATCAACCTTTTCATTTAATTCAGCAATTATATCATCAATACTAATTTTATCTAGTTTATCAAAACTAACGCAAACAGTTGATATTTCATCATTTTTATAACCAAAACTAGTTAAAACTTCGGTTAACAACTTTCTATTGTTAATTTTAACAACTAAATCAGTTAGGCCTAAATTTTCTAATGCTTTTAAAGTAACTACAATTAATTCTACTTCTGATTGAATGCTATCATCACCAATAACATCAATATCACATTGATAAAACTCTCTAAGTCTTGCTTTTTGAGGGCGCTCTGCTCTATAAACTCTATCTATTTGAATTGATTTAAAAGGCTTTGGTAAATTTTCTTTATTTTGCGCGTAAAATCTTGTCAATGGTAAAGTTAAATCATAACGAAGACCTAAGTCACTAAGCTTTTCATACTCGCCGTTTTCTATTGATTTATCAAACTTATCGCCACGTTTTAAAATTTCAAAAATAAGCTTTAAATTATCGCCACCATCACTATTTTTTAAGTTTTCAATATCTTCTAGTATAGGAGTACTAATTTTAGCATAACCATAACTTTTATAAGTATTTTCTATTATATTTTTAATATTAGTTCTTAATTCTTCTTCTTTAGGCAAATAATCTTTTGTGCCTTTAACTGCTAATGTTTTCATAATTTTTCCTTTTATTTATGTTCTATTAGTGCAACGCCATCTTCCAAGTCTAAAACTTCAACATTTAAGGTATTATCATTTTCTATAACACTTAAAAACTTTCTTAAAGAATTTACAATTGTTCTATGTTTTTTAGGTGCAATAATGTCACTTCTAACCAATCCTTCAAATAAAACATTATCACAAAAAAGTAATCCGTTTTTATTTAATATTTTAAGTAAATATGGTAAATAGTTTAAATACTGTCCTTTAGGCCCATCTAAAAATATAAAGTCGAATTTTTCTTTTGTATTTTCAATGTAGTTTTTAGCATCACCCAAAACCAAATTAACCCTATTTAATAAATTTTCTTTTTCAAAATTTTGTATGGCAAGTTCTGCCATATTTTCATTTTTTTCTAAAGTAATTAAATTTGCATTAGAATTTAAAAGCATTAATATTCCAGAATAGCCAATTGCTGTACCTATTTCTAAAATATTTTTAGGATTTATTTCTTTTATTTTTTCAATTAACAATTCTTTAGTTTTTGGTCTTACTATTGGAACAAAATTTTCTTTAGCAAACTCTCTAATTTCACTTTCAATCATTTAGTTCTCCACAATAATAGTTAAAATCATAGGACGTCTTTTCATCTTTTTAAAGAAGAAATTTGCTAAATGTTTTCTTACATTGTTTTTAACACTACTTAAATCATTTTCCATAATATTTACAGCATCTAAAGCTTCTTTTATAACATTTCTTGCTTCTACTACAAGTTTTTGAGCTTCATTATTGTAAATTAATCCACGAGAAATAATTTCTGGTTCATTTAATAATTCGCCGGTGAATTTATCAAGAGCAATTATAGAAACTAATACACCTTCTTCTGCTAATTGTTTTCTATCACGTAGAACAACACTTTCAATATCGCCCATTCCATTACCGTCAACTAAGCGTTCACCAGCAATAATGTTAGTAGAAAGTTTAAATACATTTTTGTTAACTTCTATTTTATTTCCATTTTCCGCTAGTATTATATTTTTTTCTGGCATACCAAGATTTACCGCTAAATCTTTATGGAATTTTTGATGTCTAAACTCACCATGAACTGGTAAAAAATATTTAGGTTTAACTAAGTTATGAATTATTTTTAATTCTTCTTTATAAGCATGACCAGATGCGTGAATTTCAGCTAAACTATGATAAATAATTTCACAGCCAAGTTTATATAAATTATTCATTACACTATTAACATTTTTTTCGTTACCTGGAATTGGAGCTGCACTCATAATAATAACATCGTTACTATCAAGCTTTATTTTTTGAAAATCTCCATTTGCCATTCTAGTAAGTGCACTCATTGGCTCACCTTGACTACCGGTAGTAATTATTAATAGTTCGCTATCTTGATAACCACCAATTTTATCAATATCTATTATATTGTTTTTGTTAAATTTAAGTTCACCAATTTTGTAAGCTGTTTCAGCTACGTTTAACATACTTCTACCTGTAAACACAACTTTTCTACCGTATTTTTCTGCTAAATCTAAAATTTGTTGTAATCTTAAAACATTACTAGCAAAACTTGCTACAAATAAACGTTTATCTAAAAATTTACCGAATAAATTGTCTAAACTTTGAGCCACTCTTTTTTCACTCATCGAATAGCCTTCTTTCTCTACATTTGTACTTTCACAAGTTAAAAGTAGAACCCCCTTTTTCCCAAGTTCAGCAAAACGAGAAAGATCGGTTACTTTTCCATCCATACTTTCAAAATCTATTTTAAAGTCGCCAGTATGAAGCATTAAACCAACAGGAGTAGTAATAGCTAACGCCATTGCTCCTGGAATTGAATGATTAACATGTATAAATTCTATAGTAAAACAACCAAGATTTATAGTTTGTCTTTCTTTTACACTTACAAATTTAGCTTTAATTTTAGGATATTCTTTTAATTTATTTTCAACTAATCCTAATGCTAATCTTGATCCATATATTGGAGTATGAATATCATTTAAAACAAATGGTATTGCGCCAATATGATCCTCATGTCCATGGGTTAAAACAATACCTTTAATTTTATCTTTATTTGCTTTTAAATAAGTTATATCTGGAACAACTAAATCAATTCCTGGCATATCATCGCTTGGAAATGTTGCACCACAATCGATAATTATAATATCATTACCGTACTCTAGTGCCATCATGTTTTTACCAACTTCGCCAACACCACCTAAAAACATAACTTTTAAGTTCGAATTTGGTCTTTTAGTTTTTACTTTTAAAACATTTTCTTTATTTTGTCCTTCATCTTCTAACCTGTAAACATCTGTTAAAACTTTAATGTTTTTTTCTTTTGGGTTATTTGAATTTTCAACGTTTTTATTTTCACTAATACTTTTATTATTTTTTTTGTAATATTTTTTATTATTATTTTTTTGTCCTGCCGAATAACTTTCTAATTTTGTTGAATTATTTACATAAACTCTAGTTAAATCTATTTTAGAAGGAGATTCAGCATTTTCATTTTTATTTTCCATAAATCCTCCTTTATACTATATATTTTAATTTTTTCATTTTGTCTTGTTCGCAAACTCTTAGCGGAGTTCTAATATTTTCCCCAACATAATAACGCATACCATTACACTCATAATATGTAACAATTTTAAATAAGCACAAAATTAATGTTGTCATAGGAAGCGTTAAAATTAAGCTCGCAAAAAAACTATAAGCTGCTAAGAATAAATTAGAAATTGTTAATAAAAATACTATTATAATACTTGTACTTAAAACTCTAAAATATTTCTTATTAATTGCGCTAAAACCACGTTTTAAACTCTTAAAAACACCTTCTCCATTTACAATGATACTAGAAGAAAAACCTGCTATTAAACTTAAATAAAAACCTATCACTAATACAAATAGAGAAAACATAACAAATGGTATTAAAATTTTTGCTACTCCACCATAAATATCATAGAAGATAAAGCCATAATAAAATAAAAAGCCTAAACTAATTATTACTGGAATTGAAATGATAAATTTGATAATACTCATTGAAAAACTTTTAAACATTTTTGAAATTAAACTTTTAAAAAATGAAAGTTTTGTTTTACTACTCATATTGCCATTTAAACAATCTATAACAGCTAATTCACTTAAACCGCTAATTAACTTATAAATAACAAAGAAAGTACAAATAGCAACTAATGCATTTATTAATAAACTTAAATTTAAATTTTGGATAACTATTATAATTTCATTAAAAATTGTTTTTATGTAAATAAAAATATTTCCAATATTAATATTTTCAAACAAATAAATTGTTTCATTTAAAATATAGTCAAAAACCTTATTTTCTGCCAAATGCATTAAAAATGGCTCGCCAATAGTACCAGCTATTCCAATAGCTAGTAAAAAAGCAATTAATTTATGCAATAATATTTTATAAGTTAAATTAAAGTTTGATAATAATAATTTGAAAGTATTTTTAAATATCATAAATTTTATCCTTATTAAATGTTGTAATATTTTCTATTATCATAACGCATAATATTGTTTAAATCAAAATAAGCCGTCATAACAAATGAAGAATAATACATAATAGAAATTACCATACAAACACCACTTACTATATGAATAGCTACACTACTGAAACTAAAAATAGAAATTAGTGGAATAATAACAGCATATGGTAAAATATAAGCTAACAGCAAATTAATAAAATTTTTGCCTATAACATTAATAGTATTTGAAATTGATTGTTTAAAATTATATCCATTAATAAGCATGTTTGGAATGTTTAATAAAAGTGTCATGCTAACTATTGCCATTACACAAAAATATAAAGCAAAAACAATTATTGCAACAATTACACAACCAACATTTGCACTAGAATTTAATCCAGCAAACATAATGTGAAATAAATAAATTAATGTTGCGCATAAAAATGATACAATAAAATTAATAACAAATATTAAAATAATGTTTAATAATACAACAAGTAAATTGTTGTTTATATAATTTTTAATTTTTAAATAATTTTTCTTACCACTTCTAAAATGATTTTCGATTGCTCCAATAATAATACTTACTACTAATCCTAGCACACCCAAACAAATAACATAAAATAGAACTTTT
Source organism: Clostridiales bacterium (assembly GCA_015055535.1). Lineage (GTDB taxonomy): Bacteria > Bacillota > Clostridia > Christensenellales > UBA1242 > UBA7868. The sequence goes on along the minus strand of SVIA01000002.1, from coordinate 55,707 downwards.
AACCAACTAACATCTATTAAAGCATGAAACATGTTTGAAAAACTAACTATAGTTAAACTAGTATAGTTGTTAATAAATTCTATAAACTTAAATGGACTAAGTAAACCACCAAACAATACTGCTGGAATTAAACTCATTAAAAATAAATATAAAATATTTTTAATTAAGTACTTAAAACTTAGTTTTATATAACGCATTTTTAACTTCCTTTTATATTATACAATATTTTTAAATTTTTTCAATACATTTATCAGATTTTTATTTAAATTTTATAAACTTTTGTTTAAAATCTCTATTCTTCGAGCTATTTCTTTTTTAGTTAATAATTTGCAAATTTCATATAAATCTGGTGTATTTTTTTCTTTTGTTAAACTCATTCTTATAATAGAAGCAATATCGGCATAACTTCCCTTATAAGCTTCCTTGTTTTGTTTATAAACTTTCATGTCGCTAGCAAAGCCTAAATCTTCACCCAAAACCTTAATTTTGGCAAACCAAACATCTTTTTCATCTTCTTCATTATATGTTTCAAGATATCTATTTAATAGCATTAAAATATCTTCTTTGTTAAATCTTTCATCGAAATCATAACAATTTTTATCAAACAACTCATTAAAGAAGTAATAATACAAACCTTTTACATCACTAAATTTTGCAATGTCTTTTCTAGGTTTAATAGTATTTCTTTCAATATTAAACATTTTTATACAGTAATCTTTGTTAGAATTTAACAATTCATATAATTCTTTGTCGTATTCTTTAGAATAATTTAAAACTTCGTTATAAACTTTTTCTGCCGAGAATTTGCTAATAACATTTTTAGAAATGAAATTTAATTTTTCATGATCAAATTGAGCCCCACTTTTATTCATGTTAGAAATAGAAAATTTATATTCTTTCATGTCTAAATCTGGATTATTTAATCTAAATGTTTCAAAATTAGAGTTAAGAAGCATCATTAAATATTCTCTTATAGCATCACTAGGTATACCTTGTTTTATAAATTCTCTACTATCTGCCCATGGATCATAACGTTTACTAACTTTTCTTGCATTACCAGTTTTTTCATCTATAGTTAAAATTTGTGGAGTATGCAAATATTTTGGACTATTTAGACCTGCAAACTCAAACAGTTGTTTATGAAGTGGAACAGATGGAAGCCAACTTTCATCACGCACAACTAAATTTGTATGCATTAAAGTATCATCAACCAAATGTGCCATATGATAAAGCGCTTGACCGTCTTCTTTTAAAATTACATAATCAATAAAGTTTTTTGGGAAAGAAATTTTACCTCTTGCCTCATCATCTATAACAATTCTTTCTATTCCATCACCATCTGCTTTAATTCTAATTTTAAATGGTTTTTTTTGTTTTAAATTTTCTTCAATTTCTTCTAAGCTTAAATTTCGGCATTTTGCCCATATTCCATAATAACCCGTTTGAACCCCAAGTCTTTTTTGCTCTTTTCTATAATCACAATCTTCTTCATCATCGCCGCTACAAAAACAAGGATAAGCTAAACCCTTACTAACCAATTCTTTACAAAATGCTTGATAAATTTCTTTTCTTTCACTTTGTTTATATGGGCCATATTCTCCAATTTGTAAATCACTATTAACATATCCCTCCATAGGTTCTACGCCAAATTCTTTTAAACAAGGATACATTATATCAGCAGCGCCTTGAACTTCTCTTTTTTCATCAGTATCTTCTATTCTTAAATAAAATATACCGCCACTTTGCTCTGCTAAAGTTTTATTTAAAAGTGCTTGATAAACTGTTCCAATATGTAGCCAACCAGTTGGGCTTGGAGCAACACGCGTAACTAACGCTCCTTCTTTTAATTCTCTTTTAGGATATTTATTTAAATAATATTCTATATTTTTATCAATGTTTGGAAATAACATTTCCGCTAATTTCTTATAATCCATTTTTTTCTTCCTTTTTGCTTTTATTTTATCATTTTATTAATTTTATAGCAAATAAAAAAGACTTTAAACTAAAAGTTTATTGTCTTTTTTTATTATTTAAGCATTTAAATTTTGTAAATATACTATTAATCTATTTCCATATGAAAGTAATTGATTATAAATATCTTCCACAGAATTAATTGCTGATGTTTCTAAAGCCGATGGCTTTTCAAAAGAGTTAGTGTTTAAAACTTTTATACAATTATTAAAAGTTACTTCTTTGTTTAATACCCCATCTTCTAAACATCTAATAATTCTATATTCATCTATTACTTCTTGACTTGTTAATTGAGCACTTGGAAGCAATACTTGTAAATTTAATAATTTTGCCATAGTATTAATTAAATCTTCTGCACTATAAATGTCATTTTTTACATTAATTGAATAATTTAATACAAATTTTGAGGCCATAATATTAAAATTGTTTATAAGCATGTTATTGTTTCCATTGCTTACACTAATACTTAATGATGAATTATTTAATAAATCAGTTAAATTTTGAGGTTGATCTATATTATTATTAATTGCTTTAGTAAAATTATCGTTGAAGCTCAATAAATACAATAAACTGGTATTTAATGCATCCTTATATTTTTCCAAGTTATACAAAGATAATCTTTCTTCAGCTATTTCTGAGCTATCACCCGAATTATTATTAAACGCACTTTCCAAAGAATCTTTTGTCTTTTTTAAGGTTTTAATATTTTTTTGAAAATTATCTAAGCTTGTATACATTGATTTTTTATATTGTTTTTCAGTTAAATCATTATTAGTTACTACATGTAAGGCATTACTAGTTGAACAATATGTAGAATTAACGCTTTGCATTAAAATACCATATAGTCCTCTATCAGTAAAAACAGAATCTAAATTATCAGTTTTTAATACTATATAATCTTCGTTTTCAGAATAAATGGCAGCCAACAAGTTATCGCTACTATATTCAGGAATAAATCTTTGTCCATTAAAAAATTCTTCATTTTTATTGCTTATATAGCTATATTTTTCATAAATTGATAAAAGTGTTGCATTATCTGCATAAGTACAACCAGAAAATACAATCGAAAACATACAAACTATAGCAAATAAAATACCACTAATTTTCTTCATAATATGCCTCACTATTTAAATAATTTAGAAGTATTTGCAAATTACTACTTACTGTATTTGTTTTAAAATACTCACCAAAATCAGCTATAACTACCGATCTTGTCATTTGATTAAACTTAATTGTGTATTTAACAATATTATCAGATGCGACTTGTTTTGAATTTATAAAAGCTTTTGTTTTGGTATTTACAGCAGTAAGAACTTCAAATTTTGTATTATTTTCAATATAGCAATCCATTAAAATGTTGTTAGTCATAGCTAAAACAAATTTCGAATCATAACTATTGCCATCAAATATTTTACTTAAAATTAAACTTTCTAAGTTTTTAAGAATATCCAACTTTGAATTTAAAACTATAACAAAATCATCATTTACTTTAGCTTTTCTGCCAAGAAGCTCTGTTTCATTATGTTCAGAATCTTCCAAATAATTTTTTAAACTTATCATAGATGTATTTAAACTATTCATTTCGTTTCTATAAGTCTTAAATAAATTTTTAATTTGACCAGCTTCGCCTTTAGTAAAACTCGCATTAGTTAAAAGTTCTATATAAAAATTTAAATTATCATCTAAAATGTTATAAGAAGTTACTTTTTCATTGAAACTTGCATCTACCTTAGAATTTAATTCATCAAACTCAGTTTCTACTTTTGCATCACTTTTAGCTTCTTCACTAGCAAAATTTACAATGTTTAATGGCGTATTATCATTAATGGCTGAAAAAATTAAAGCTCCTATACCAACTACCAAAGCTAGTACTATTAACAATCTTACAATGTGTTGTCTCATAATTAATTACCTTCATTTAATTTTTCTAAAACTAGATTAATATCTATTTCATGAACTTCACAAGCTTCTTTTAAAGTTTCATTAATAGAACAAGGGCAATACAAACAATGCATTCCAAAACCAAGTAATACTGGTTCAGCATTTTTTACATTGTCTAAAATATCTTTTAAAACTGTATCTTCAGTTACTACAAATTTACTCATAAACACTCCTTAAATAATATTATTCATTATATTATAAACATTTTTTTTAATATTGTCAATATTAATTCCCAATTAAAACACTTCCACAGTGAGGGCAAACAAAAATTCCTTTTTTTATTTCTTTTCCACAATTTTCACACAAATTTTTTTCAACGTAACTTTTTTTACAATTGTAACAAATTTGAGAACTTGCTGGAAGTTTTGCCCCACACGAGCAAACAAAATAAGAAACATTTTCAGTTTTAACATCACTCAAATCAACCAAGCTATTTGTTTTATAAGAATTTAACATATCTTTTTCTATATTTGAATTTTCATTTTCAAAAATTTGCTCTTCAGTACTTAAAGTTTCATTATTAAAAATTAAATTTTGTTTTTTATTAACTTCTTCTATGTTTTTTAAATTTTTATTTTCAGTTGCTTTTATACTATCTGTTTCAAAACACAAATCAATTAATTCTATTCCTATTTGTTTTAGTTTTACTATTAAATAATTTGTTAACGATTCTTTTGAAATGTTTTTATTATCTAAAAAATAATAATAAATAACTTGCGAAACACTAAAGTTTAAATGAGAACTTGCAAATTTTTCATTAAAAATCGCCTTTTCATTTATTAAAAATTTTATAAACTTTTTAGCATCTACAACTTTAAAAGTTAATTCAAACAAAACTTTAGTTTTTAATCTTTTAATTGTAAAATTATTAGAAACTTTACAAATATTTAAATTAACAAAGAAAAAATCACAAAAAAAGCTAGTTTTATATCCGTCTTTAGTTGGCTTATCTAATTTGTTTTTTTTGCACACACTAGGCATGGTTAAACCAGATATTTCAAACTTACCACTTGGAATAACATCTAAAAGTTCTTCTTTAGAAAAAATTACAACACAAAAATCACTTGGCACTTCGATAAAAGATTTTAATTTAACCTGATGTTTGGGTGTTAACATAAAAACCAAGCTGTTTTCTTGACTTTGAGATATTTTGTAACAATTTTTATTTTTTTTAAATATTTTATCAAAAAATTTCATTTAAAAAAATTATAACACAACAAAAACAATAAAACAATTATTAATTTGCAAATTTCAATGATATTTTAAAATTTTTTCTCATATAGTATAATAATTTTTAGGAGGATTGAATGATTAATTTAACAGATTTATTATCTAAACCAGTAATAAGTATAATGGGTGGCAAAACCGAAGGAATTATTAAAAATGCAATATTTGATAAAAATTTTAAACGATTAAAATATTTAATATTATTTGATAACAATGAACATCAAGAAGAAAAAGCTCTATTTATAAACAATATTTATTCTTTTGGAGAAAATGCTTTAATCGTTAAAAATGGACAAGATTTAAACTTAGAAATTTCATGTGTAAAAATTGAAGATAAAAAACTACCAATAAACAATAGTATTTATACCTATTTAGGAAAACACATTGGCACAGTAACCGATATTATTTTAGATGAAAAATACTATATAAAATCGTTAGTCGCAAATGAAAAAATAATAAATATTGAAGAAATAATTTCTTGTGGAGAAGATGCAGTTATAATTCAAGATGAAAATAAAAAGTTAAACTTAACAAAGTTAAAACGCATAAAATCTAAACATGTAAAAATTTTTGATAACAAAAAAGATTTTTCTCAAAAAGTTGTTGTTTTAGAGCAAGAAGAAGATAACGAGAATTTAATAGAGAAAAACAGAACAAATAATTTGGTTGATGAATTAATTCAAGATACAAATAAAGAAATAGTAACTGAAGAAAAAACACAAAAATTAGAAACTACTAATAAAATTAAATATGAAATAACCGAAAACCCTAGTACACCAAAAACAATGATTATAAATACAGACTTTTTAATTGGCAGAAAACTTGAAAAAAATATATATTCACAAAACAAAGAATTAATAGCTAGAAAGAACACAAAAATTACTCAAGATATATTAAATAAAGCAAAAATGTTTTATAAACTAAGAGAATTAACTAAATACTCTAGATAAAATAAAATGGCATTTTGCCATTTTATTTTTTTATTAAAGTTACAACTGTTTCAACATTTTTTGTTTGAGGAAACATATCAAAAGCCTTAATTTCTTCAATATTATATTCTTTTAATAATTCTTTTAAATTTTTAGAAAGAGTTTGATAAGAACATGATATGTACACAATTTTGTTTGGTTTACTCTGTAAAATAGAATTTATAAACTCATTTGATAATCCACTTCTTGGTGGATCAACCACAAGAGTAATATTTTCCAAATTATATTTTTCTATTTCTTTATTAGCATCCGAGCAAACATTAATAACATTAGTTATTTTATTTTCTTTTTTTAACTTATCGGCAAGCATACTTGCCTCTTTATTTAATTCTATACCAATAATTGTTTCATTTTTTATATTTTTTGCTATTAAACAAGTTAATAACCCTGCTCCACTATAAGCATTAATTACCTTGTCAGAAAGTTTTGTTAATACATAATTATATAACAAATTTTGAATTTCTAAATTGACTTGCAAAAAACTAGCATTTGTTATATTTTGATTTAATCCTAAATTTTCAAAAGTTATTTTATCTTTTCCTATAACATGAATAAAATTATTAGATAAAATTTCTCTATTACTTTTATTAATGTTAATATTTATACCAACATTTTTAAAATGATTTTTTAAACATTCAAATAAATCTTTTATGTTAACTAATGATGTTTTTTTTATTGTTACAAAAGTTAATAAAATTTCATCATTTAAAATTCTAACTACAACATTTTTAATTAATCCGCTTTTTTCTCTTTCATTATAAGCACTTAGTTTATTAGTTTTAAAATACTCATTAATTAAATTAATAACAACTTTTATTTTTTTATCACAAATTTTACAATCTAAAATATTAACATGTTTATGGCTTTGCTTTTCATAAAACGATAAGTTTGCAACTCCATTAACGTTATTCACCTGAAAAGTTACTTTGTTTCTATAATAATATTGATTATGACAACCAATAACATCAATATTATTCTCACTATAATTTATATTAGCTATTTTTTTTAATGCAATTAAAATTTGTTGTTTTTTAAATTTTAACGTTTCATTATAGTTTAAATGTTGCAAATCACACCCACCACATATATTAAAATATTGGCACTTAGGAATTTTTCTAAATTTACTAACTTTTAAAACTTCTAATGTTTTTGCTACAATAATATTACCTTTAGCATTAATTATTTGAGCTTTTACAATTTCTGTTGGCAATGCATTTTCAACAAAAATTGTATAATTATTATAATGCGATACACCTCGCCCCTGCATATCTAAATCATTTATATTTAACTCGCAAACTTGTCCTACAATTAAATTTTCATCTTTTTTATTCATGATAGTATATTATCAAAAAAATATAATTTAATCAAACAAAAAAACCATGATATCATGGTTTTATTTTTTAAATACTTTTTATCTTTTATAATAAATTTCATCTTGAATTTCAGATTTTTGTTTTAATGGCTCTACTTGTTTTGATCGTTCTACTTGGTTTGATCGTTCTACTTGTAAAACTTTTTGTTGCTTGTTTTGAGTATACTCATATGCTTTTATTTCTTTTTGTTCTTCATGCATATTTGATTTAAAAATATTATATAGTTCTTGTAAATAGTTTGAAGTTTCATTTTTATTAATGCAATCGTTTTTAATTAAAATGTCATCATTATGAAAAGCAGACCAAATATATTCATCATAATAATTTTCTCCTGTTACAATAGTTGTATATCTATCCATAAAAATTTTATCCACAAAACCTTTATATTCAGGACAAAGTTTAATTAACAAACTTCTATTATGAAAAATGAATTTATCTACAGCTTCTTGATAAGAATCAATGTTATCACTTACAAAAGCTTTAAGTCCATCTACATAACCTTTTTTACTAGCAATTTTTTTATATTTTTCTTGAATTTTATTGTTTTTATTAGAAATTTTCATCAATTTTTTAAGAAAACGTTTAGTAACTTTTCTTTGTTCTTCTGTAACTCGTTTTGCATTTATATTTGTTTTGGTTTTTTCAAGAGTATGCATTTTTTTATAGTATTTTTTTGTTTTATGTTTTAATTTTAAACTTTTTAAAATGGCTCTATATCCTTTACCAGTTTTTGTAAATGGAAAAGCAAAGCCACAAGCAAGAATTGTTGCTGCTAAAAAATGAGAAATTAAATCTAAACTAACAACATTAAAAGTAAGAAAATTATACACAATTTCGCCAATTTTATACAACATAAATAGCGGTGCAGCTTGCCCTAAAACTGAAATTGATTTGTTGAAAAAATGTGCATCATCACTTCCAGCTTCGGTCAAATTTAACTGATATTTTTTATTATCAATGTTCAGTTTACAAAATTTAGCATAATTTCTCATTTGATTTCCTCACTTTTAGTTAGTATATAACAAGAGTAATTAAAAGTCAAGAATAATTTTTTTTAAATAGTTTTAATAAAAACAACTATTTATAAGCATATATATTAGGATTTATATTAAATTCTACATATTCTAAATAATTTTCTGAATTATCTATTTTCGATAAAAAAATTTTAAACTCATTTTTGTGATATTTATAAAAAGTATCAAATATTTTAAAAACGTCCAATTTTTTTTCTTTACTTACTAAAAGCGTTGCATTAATATCATTAATAACCTTATCTTTAATTTTTTCTTTTAATTCATAATTTAAATAATTCTGTGAATTTTGTAAAATTTTATTGTTTTGAAAAGTATCTATTACTTCAGAAACTATACAATATATATTAATATTTATATCATAAATCAATTTATTATCTTTTATTTTCGATTTAACTTTAGTCTTAGAATGCTCAATTTGAACAACCACTGTTGAATTATCAAAATATTTATTATCGGTAACATTTTCAACTTTTATTACACCAATAGTAGCATCTTCTTGAAGCCATCCAAGCCCAACTGAAATATCTTTTGTAAATCTATCTACAAGCCGTCCTTCTTTGTATATAGAAATTTCTCCATTGTTTTGTACAAGTGGTTGAACTGGACTTTTGGTGTCGCCGCTTGAATTTTGTTGAGATGAACTTGAAGCCCCATCTGTAGACGTAGAACTACTATTTTTTCCAGAAGAAGATTCTGAAGTAGAAGAATTAGCTTCGTTGCTAGATGTTTTAATAAACGGCAAGGTTGAAATTTTAGAAAAAGAAAAATAATCATTATAAAAATCACCTAAGGTTGTAGCTTTTGATGATTCTATTATTTTGTTACTAAAACCCAAATTATTTTGCAAACTACTGCTCGAATTGTTATTAAGTTCTGCAGAAGCTTCTAATAAGCTTTGTGCACTTTTATCGGTTTGAATTAAAATAGTAGATAGTGTAATTTTAGTATTTCTATACAAATAATCAAACAAATTCATTATATCTTCATTTTGTAAACTATCACTTAAAATTATAATATTAGCATGTTCTAGACCCACAACCTTTCCCAGTTTTATGCTTAAATTATTAAAACATTCAAATATTGTTTCACCTTTATCATCGACAATCTCTAAATCTTCATTATTGCTTATATTACTTTGTGGAGTTATTAATTGAAGTGCAATACTATATTCATTTTCTATTTTATCTATACTCATTCCCGTTATAATAGCTCTCGTATTTGTTAACGCAGGTTTTCCTATAGTTGACGGAAGTAACAATAAAAGTATAAAAACAAAAATAATTGGATAGCTATAATTAGCGAGAAATTTTTTCATAATTTTTCTCCTTTTTGTTGCTCGCAATAATTAAAATTATAGGCAGAAATAAAACAAAAATAATAACATAAATCCCAATTGTTTTATAAAAAAAATCTATAATTACCTTATTGTTTAATCCTGGAATAAATTTAGTTAAAAATAATGCTAAAATTATTAAAAAACTAGAAATTTTTTTATTTAATTTAATTGATTTATTTAAAGAATAACTGGCTGAATATACACAAAGAGCACATTGTAAAATTATTATAGGAATATACATAACAGAAATAAAAATATCAATTTTAAAATAACCATAAGTATAGTGATCTAATTGTGTCATTTTAATAATACTTTCTTGAACATAAGGAGCAAGTTTTCCTAAAACGGCAATAAAAAGAATATAAAAACACATAACTAAAATAAAAATTATTATAAGTGTTATTGAAATCTTTTTAAAATAGTGTTTATCTTTACTAATTATATTTTCCATAAATGTAAATAAGAAAATAAACTCGCCCGACTGAATTAAAATATAACTAAATCCTTCTATAAAGCTTGAATAATTATGATCAAAAAATGGAAGTAAATTTTCAAAATTGGCATTTGCAGTACTAATAAGTAATGCCGCTATAAATATAACTACTGCAAAAGGTATAAAAAACTGATAACATCTTGCAATAGTTTTTATGTTTTTTAATGCTAAAAATAAAAATGTTAAATAAATTGGAACAACAAAATAAATCCAGTTTATATCTGAATATATTGCATCGTATAATAAATCAGCCATTTGATAATCTACAATAATTAATTTGAATAAAAATATAATGGCTAACAAAAACATAATAATTTTTGTAATTGTTGTTCCTAGAAAGTTTTTAATAATATCATAAAAACTTTTATTTGGGTTTTTATATATTACATAACAAACTAGCATTGTTAAACATAAATTTATAATTCCGGCAAAAAATGTTGTAATAATACAATCATTATCTAAAACTTCAGCTTGTAATGCATTTTCTAAAATTGGTCTCATAGATAAAAAAACACCTAAAAGCAATACGCAAAGTTGAGTAGTATTAATTTTATTATTCTTTTTAGTCATTATTTTTATCCTGCCTTATTTTATTTTTTTGTTTTAATGCCTGCGGTCTTTCTTTCATGTCTTTAACATTACCTTTAAAGAAAAAGTCTTTAAAATCATTTTTAATATAAGGGGCCATTGGCGATAGATAATCTGCCCCATAACTATCGAAATCACTTAAATATCCCACAATAAAAACTAATCCTATTACTATTCCCAAAGCGCCCATCATTGTTCCCATAATGGTTAAAGCAAAACGCAAAATTCTTAAAACATTTGTGCTTTCAGGAATTAAATAAATTGCAATACTACTTAATGCCACAATCATAATTGTTGGAGCACTCGCTAAATTACTTTTTACGGCAGTATCACCTAGTATTAATGCCCCAATAATATTAAATGAACTACCCAAACTTTTAGGCGTTCTAATACTTGCTTCATATAATATTTCAAACATAAAAAATGCAAATAATACCTCAATTGCTGGAGGCATAGGAATGTTTTGTGAACTATTAATTATTGTTACTAAAAATTTAAGTGGCAAAGCTTTGTAATGATATAATTGTAATGATATATATAACCCCGGAGTTGCTAACGCAATAACAACACCAATTAATCTTAAAATTCTTATAAACGTAACTTTGTTATTTTCTTCATAATAATCTTCACTACTTTGCAAATCTTCAACCAATATAAATGGAACTGTTAATGCTACAGGGCTACCATCAACTAGTATTCCAATTCTTCCCTCCAACATTTTTCCAACTAAAATATCTGGTTTTTCAGTATATCCTATTTGTTTGAAAATACTATTTGGTTTTTCTTCTAAAAAATCTTGTAAATAATAACTATCTAATATTCCATCTATATTAATTTTTTCCAATCTTTTTTTTATTTTTTTTACAATTTTTTTATCCGCAATTGTAGTTAAATAACAAATGGCAACTTTGCTTTTGGTAAATCTGCCAATCTCTAAAGTTTCTATTTTTAAATCGGTAGTAACAAGACGCTTTTTAAGTAAATTAATATTTGTATTAACATCTTCAATAAATCCCTCTCTAGGCCCACGAACAACATTATTAATTGGAGGCTCAACAACACTTCTTTTTTCCAACTTTTTAGTGTTAATTAAAACAACTTCTTGCTCACCTTCAATAAATAAAACTTTTTCACCTCTCGTTAGTTTTTTTATTATTTCATTTTCATCTTTAGTTATGTTTAATTCGCCCGAATATAAAATTTCTGTAGCAATAAAATTAGCAAAACTTTTTTCTTCTTGTTTTACTTCATTTTCTTTTTCACTATTTTTTAATGTATTAAAACTTTCGTTTTTACTATTTTTATTAATATGATCATTTTCAAATCTGTATTCTTTTTTGCTTGTAAGAATTGGTTTAATAATATCTTTGCTTACAATATTAAAATCAGCAAACTCTTCTATATAAACTAAAATAAATTCTCTGTTAAAAGCAAAAAATTTACGTTGTTTTAAACTATCATTATTTTTAAATTCATTTTTTAATTTTTCTATTTTTTTATTTGACTTCATACAAATATTTTTAGTTTAAATTGGATTTTTATGTAATGGTTTGACAAAATATTAAATAATTTATTAAAATAAAACGAGGAGAATAATTATGAAATATACAAAAACAGAAAGATTAAACTTATATAACGAAGCAGAAAAATATTGGGGCAAAATTGCTCAGTATGATCAATGTGTAGAAGAATGCGCCGAACTAATAGTAGCAATAAACAAATATAAAAGAAAATGTTTGTATAACGAATATCAAAACAATCCAATTGTTGAAGATAATCTTTTAGAAGAGCTTGCCGACACATTTATGTGTGTTGAACAATTGATTTCTTATGTTGGTGAAGATAAATTACAAAAAAGATTAGATGAAAAATTAGATAAACTAGCTGGTCAAATAGAAAAACAAAAAGCTAATAAAAAATAAAATTAAGCAATAATTAACAAATAAAAAGTTGAAAATTTTTTCAACTTTTTATCTTTTATATTAAACCGTTTAATAAATCACATTATTTTATTTTTTTAAACACATAATAATTATAAAACTTTCCAGTATAAAAATAAGGTCCAATTTTCCATTCAACAAACATGTAGTCTTCATCACCAAATTTTTTAATTTTATAATTGCTTACTCCTTTTAATGCTTTATTTATTATAAAATTCTTACTCCAATTTTTCTTTTTTGCCTCGTTTGTATCGTTATAAGTTACAATTAAAGTGCCATCTGGCTCAAAAGTATAACGTTTAACGTTTAATTCTTTGGTTTCTGTTTTTTCATTTGGATTATAAATACTTGGATCTTGAATAAAATCAACCGCATCCCAAAAACCAATCACTCTTTCATCTAATGTAAATTCAATGTTAGTGTCATTTTTTATTCTAATATCATCTTCTGTATAATGTTTGCTATCTACTTTTTCAAAAACACCGTATTCATATACCTTATTTGTCTTATAATCAATAATACCTAAAAACAATTTATCATCAATTATTTCATATGGAAATTGAAAAACTTTATAATATAACATTCCTTTTGTCCATCCAGCAAAAGCCCAATAATCTTTTCCATTTGGAAGAAAATAAATATTTTCAAAGTCAAAATCAAAAATTTCATCATTTATAAATTTGTTTAAATAATAATCTTCCTTTTCTTTTACTACAGCAATTTTTTTCCACTTGCCTATCACCCTTTCATCATTAACAAAATTTTTCATAAAAAATCCCCCTTTACTAAATACAGAAGAAAGTTTATGTAAATTATCGTTTAAATTTCTAATATCTATCTTTGTTTGTGAAACTTTTTCTTTTATAACATTTTCATTTAGGTTTTTAATTTCATTTAAAGAAAAACCCAAGCTTTTTAAATAAGAAATTTCACTTAATCTTTTAATACTACTATCATCATAATAACGATAATTTGTCCACTTATCAACTTCTACCGGATAAATTAATCCCTCGTTTTCATAATAGCGTATTGTTTGAATAGATACTCCAGTAATATTAGATAATTCACCAATTTTTATCATAGCTTTCTCCTTTGTTAGCAGCAGTGTAACACTATAGTAAACTATAGAGTCAATACATTTTTTTAGATTTTTTATTTTTTCATAAAAATTTTTTATTGTTTTATTATATCATAAAATATTTAAAATGTGTAAAATTTTAAAATTATACTTGTAAAATTAAAATTATTGTGTTAAAATGTAAAAGTTAAATTAAAAATATTTATGCGTTCTTAGCTCAGCTGGATAGAGCGTTGGTCTACGGAACCAAAGGTCAGGGGTTCGAATCCCTTAGGACGCACCAATAGTAAATTGTACGAACATAAATTCGTACTTTTTTTATTTTTTTGATTACTTTGAATTTTTTGTAAAAATATGATATAATAAGAAAGAGAGAAAATATGAGTTTTGATAAATTACATGAAAATAGAAAAAATTTTATTAACAAAAATAAAAATAACGACCATATTGTTTTAAAAGGAAAAAACAATGTTTTAATTTCTTCACCACATGGAGTTTCTCAAATAAGATTGGGAAAATATAAATATTGTGAAATTGGTTCATTAACTACAGCGTTATACTTGTTTGAAAATTCGAATTGTTTTTTAATTGCTAAAACACAAAACAATAATGACGACGCAAATTTTGATGAAAAATCTAAATATAAAAATTCAATTGAAAATTTAATACAAAATAATAAAATTAATTATATTGTTGATATACATGGACTTGCCTCTAAAAGAGATTGTGATATAAATTTAGGAACTCATTTGGGTCAAAATATTAAACTAAACGAAAAACTTTTTGACAATTTATATAATTCTTTAGTTAAAAATAATTTTATAACAAAAATTGATAATCCTTTTATGGCTAGTTATAACACCATTTCGAGCAGTATGGTAAACAAATACCCAAATATATGGGCCATCCAAATTGAAATAAATTGCGCTATAACAAACAAAAAAGAAAACTACAAAAAATATAAAAATTTACTTAACATATTGCGTGATTGGATAACTAACATTTAATATTAAATTAATATGCATTAATGTATGTATATAAACACACAAATATACATTAATTATAGCTTAATTTAAATATTTTAGACTGAGCTTATATTTATTTTCATTAGATATTGATTTATTTTAAAAATTATGTTATTATTTAATTAGAGGTAAAATTATGTATTTACAAAAATTAAATTTAGAAGAAAGAAAAAAATTATTTGATAAAATTGCATCAGTTTTAGAATGCAAAAAAGAATATTTCAATTATAAAGCCACCTGCACATTTGATGAAAATAAAAATTCAGTTACAATTGAATTAGAGCCTAATCCAATATTTTTTGAAAAAGAAGTTGGAAAAATAAAATACTATTGCAAAATAAGTGATTTTGAAATTGAATCTTCAAATAATTATAAAGAAGATGCAGCATTAAATAAAGCTAAAAAAATCTATTTTTCTTATATGGCGAATAGATTTACATCTTATTCAAAAAACTTTATATTATACAATCAAAAATTGGCAGTAAATAATTATACCAATACTATAAAAAACATTGAAAAAGAATACAAAAAAAATATAAGTTTAGCAAAAATTGGCTATGAAAACGCTTTAAATGAACTTAACAAAAACATTAAAACTTATTTTAATGATGATCAATATTTAAGCAAATAAACAATTTATTATTATAAATTTAATACTAAATAAAAAACAGAGTGCACTACTCTGTTTTTTCGTCTAAATTCAATAACCAAATATTTCTTGAATAAATATTTTCCTTAACTATTGTTTTAATACTTTTAAAATTTAGTTTTTCAAAAGAAATATTGCTAGCAAAGTTTTTTGGGTGTGCTGTTGCCAAAATATAATTTATGTTACGTTTTTTTGCTTCTTTAATAAGTTTTGCATTAATTAATTGCATTATGTTATTTCCACGATAATCTGGATGAACCATACATCTACCAATTTCAGCACAAGAATTAATCGGAATATGCTTTAAATAAGATAGCGTTTCGCCATATTCATATTCATTAAAAAATAATGCACAAGCTCCTATTAGTTTATCATCTTTAAACGCCCCATAAAATAAAGTCCAATTCTCGTTAAAAAAATTTTCTTTAGCTTTATCTTTTATTGGAAGCCAAAAAGTTTTATCTTCTAAATTGGCTTCGATATTATTAATTAAATTATACAAAAGATTTTTGTCTTTTTCTGTTAATTTACGTATTGTCATTTTTGCCCTTTTCTCTAAATTTATAATCTAAAACTTATATTATAATATAACAAGCTGATTTAAATTAGCTTAACTAAACTTATAATTATTAAAATATTAATTCATTATTTTTCGAGTTAATCTTTTGACATTTTGTTACTTCTTTAAAATATTTTTTATCCATTTTTGCAATAAGTTTTATTTCTCCATCATTAGTTTCTTCTAAAATTGTATTAAATCTAGAATCTAACGGTATTTTAACAACACCTGTTCCATCCATAATAATAGTAAGCATAGGATATCCATTTTCATTAACATCTTCTACAGAAGCAATAATTCCGCAAGTTTTCCCAATAATAATTGGTTTTCCAATATGTGCTTCAATTTGATGAATAAATTTACTTTTTGGCATTTTATTAGCTGTTTGTTTTGCTTTTTTTTCTTTTAGTGATAATTTTATATTAAATAAAATTTCTTCTTTATTTTCATTTTTAAAAATAACTTTATTATCTACACTTATACTAAACGCATATAATGCAGCAAATTTTGCTTTTTTATTGTATGTTATATAAAAAGGAGCATACCATTTTGTTTGTTGCGCAAACTTATTATCCTTAGACACCCCAAACTCAAGCAATATACAATCGTCATCTAACGCAGGCTTGCCCTTATCTGTTTTTGAAATTCTACCTACTGTTTTAAATTTTTGCCCAAGTTGATTAACACCTTTAATTGTTATAAGTTTTTCTTCCACGCAAGCTTTTTTTAGTTTGTTAATTAATTCTTCGTTTAGTAATATTGCTTTTTCCATTTTTACCACCTCTTTTTTATTATACAATTTTCATTTAAAATTGTCAATATACATTAATAAGCTATTTTAATCTATTTAATATATTAATTTAAATTTAATAAAATTTAACATATTATTTTGTAAATTTTTTGTTTTATAGTAAACTATAATTAAAGGAGTAAATTATGAACGAAAGTGTATATTCAAAATATGATGAAAAAAAATTAGCAGATGCATTTAGTTTTTGTGAGGGATATAAAAAGTTTTTAGACAACGCAAAAACCGAACGTGAAGCAATTATAGAAACTGTAAAAATAGCAAAAGAAAAAGGCTTTAAAGACATTAATGAAATAATAAAAACAGGTGATAAAATAAAAGCAGGTGATAAAATTTATGCCGTTAATATGGATAAAGCAATTGTTTTAGCCGTAATTGGAGAAGATGATTTAAAAAATGGTTTAAATATTGTTGCCTCTCATATAGATAGTCCAAGATTAGACTTAAAAGCAAATCCTTTATACGAAGATTCTGGAATATGTTTACTTGATACACATTATTATGGTGGAATTAAAAAATATCAATGGACTGCAACTCCACTTGCACTTCATGGAGTTGTTGTTAAAAAAGATGGAACAAAAATAAATTTAATTTATGGAGAAAATGAAGAAGATGGCGTTTTATGTATTAGCGATCTTCTACCTCACTTAGATAAAGATGAGAGAAAAGAAGTTGTAACTGGAGAAGAATTAAATTTAATTGCTGGAACTATTCCAGACAAAAATAAAGAAAAAAATAAAATCAAAAATAATATTTTAAAAATTTTAAAAGAAAAAGGAATTGAAGAAAACGATTTATTTTCTAGCGAAATAGAAATTGTTCCTTCTGGGAAAGCTCGAGATTTAGGATTAGATAAATCTATGATTTTAGCTTATGGCCAAGATGATAGAGTTTGTGCTTACCCTTCTATAAAAGCTCTTTTCAATATTACTAATCCAAAAAGAACAAGCATTTGTTTACTTGTTGATAAAGAAGAAATTGGTAGCTATGGGGCAACCGGAATGCAAAGTGCATTTTTTGAAAATACTGTTGCTGATTTAATTTCATTATCTAACAGTAATTACTCTGAATTAAATCTTCGTCATTGTTTAAAAAATAGTAAAGTTTTATCTAGTGATGTTACAGCTGGATATGATCCAAATAGGCCAGATAAATTTAACAAAAATACAGAAGCTTTTATAACAAGAGGAATTGCTTTTTGTAAATATACAGGCGCTCGTGGTAAAAGTGGTTCTAGTGATGCTAACCCAGAATATATAGCCAAATTAAGAAAAATTTTAGATGAAAACGGTGTAAACTATCAAGCAACCGAAATGGGAAAAATTGATGTTGGTGGTGGCGGAACTATAGCTCATTTTATGGCAGCATATAATTTAGATGTAATTGATGCCGGTGTGCCAGTTCTTTCTATGCATGCCCCTTGGGAAATAACAGCAAAAGTTGATGTATATGAAACTTACTTAGCGTATACTTCTTTTTATACATTTATGGATTAAAACAAAAAATACCTCAATTGAGGTGTTTTTTATATATTATTTAATTCTTTACTCAAATTTTCTCTTACCGTTTCTAATTTGTACATAAAATAAAATTTTATTGGATTTAAACTTATCAAAATTATTAAAAGTATTGTAAATAGTGTTATATTTTGAAATAAGCCAACTATTATAAATATTGTATAAGATAATATTCTACTTAAGCACATAAAAGCTTCAGACAAAAACTGATGTTCTACAATATATTCGTACTTATTTAAACATTTTATAATTGCATCTCTACTAGAATTAGATGCATATTCTGAAAGCTGAATAGCTAAAGTTAAAGAAAAATTTAATGCAATTAAAATTAATGAATTTTGTAAAATTATAAATAAAACACATAAAATTATAGGCAGTATACTTACTATCATAAAAACTAAAAGTTTATTCATTTTTTTGTGATATTCAAATTTTTTAAAAATAATTAACAAAATTGTAGTTATTATAGAAAATATTGAAGTTAGTATTCCTAAGCTAAAGTTAGTTTCAAAAACATAAATTGTTAAAATTACTATTAAAACTTTATAAGTGTTTTTAAATCCAGCAAAAAACAAATTTAAATAATTCCATTTTAATTTACTTCTATCTTCAGCATTATTTTTTAAATATAAACAAAACTCTTTTAGTTTAAATTTTGGTAATTTTGGGCGATACGGCGATATAAAAAATGAAAATATAAGTTGAAAAACAACAATAACAATAACATAAATAGCTATATAATTAAATGTTGTTAAATCTATTAAATAACCCAAAATTATTGGAATTATAATATTAATTAAATTGGTTAAAACCGAAACTTTAATATTAAAATTGTTTATATTTTTCTTTTTTACAACCTCGTTTTTCATTACTAAATAACTAGAGTTATAAAAAGCATCTGATACACCTATTAAAGCACCTGCTAAAAAAATCCAATTTAAAAGATAATTACCAAAAAACACTAAAGATATTAGCAATAATCCATTTATTATAATTGCCAATCTTAAAAAATTAACACGATTACTTTTAGCCACAAATCTACTTAATAACAAATAAGTCAGAATATAAATTAAATATTGCGATAAATAAAAACTACCAACATTTATAATGCCCGCTCCAAAAATATTACTTTTATTTAAAGCAACAATATAAGATGTAAAAAAAGTACTTGTGAAAATTGTTAGTATTATTTTTAACCCATTTATTAATAAAAGCATTTTTTGCGTATTTTTATTATCCATACCTATATTATAACATATAAATTTTTTAAAGAAAATGTTTTATAATATAAAAAAATTAAAATATTCTTTATCAATAAAAAAAGAGAAAATGAATGTTCATTTTCTCTTTTTTAGTTTATTCTTTATCATTTTTTTCTTCTTCTTTATTTTCTTCTAATAATTCTTTTAAATCTTCAACCGTTTCTATAGTTTTATCGTCTTTATTCTTTTTTATTAAACCTATTGCAATTAAAACGCCAACAATAGCCATGCTAACACTTATAATTGCTTCAATGTTAATATTTACTTTAAAAATATTAACTAAAACTTCTAATAAAACAATAATACTAGCAAGAACAGTCATTAAAAATTTATAATTTAAAAATTTTTCCATAATTTTTATCCTTGTTTAATTTGCTTTTTTGTTCTAGTTATTTTACTATTAACATTTTGTTTTATTTCTTTTACATCTTCTTCAATATTTTCAACAATGTTTAAACTTCGATTTAAACTTTCAATAGTTTGTTGATATTTTTTTTCTCTTTTAGAACTATCTTTTAAAATATATACTAAAAGTCCTAAAAACAAAACTGCAAATAGTCCATTTTGAATAGCCAAATTAACTATCTTTTCCCACATATCTTTAATTATTGAAACTTTTAAAAATTTATTCTTCGTCAAAACTTTTTCTATCTAATTCTTTATTAATTTGTTTTAATTTTTCTATATCTAAATTTAATTGTGCTTCATTTTTTAGTTTTAATAATTCATCTTTACTTAATGCACTAATTTCTTGTGTTTTTGCAAAATTGAATGCATTCAAAATTTTATTTAAATCTTCTTTGTAACTCATAATTTCCTCCACATTATTTACAAAAAACAAATGGTTAAAACTATTTTTTAATGTTTTAAAATCTTGTAAATTCATAATCTAATAAATCTATATTAAATTTTAAATTGCTAACATAAGCTTTTTCAGTTTCACTTTCTATTTTAACACCTATTTGTTTACCTTTTAAATTAACTTTAATTTTACTAAGAGTGTTATTCCCTGGTATTATAAATGTTTTACTTTCTTTTTCAGTATAAATAGTTAAAGTTATATCATATAAGCTTAATAAACTAACATCTTTAATTAATTTTATTTTATTTGAATATCCCAAATCAGTTAGTGGTGAATTCCATTCTTTTTTTAAAGGTGTTTGATAAAAACAACCATTATCAGTTAATTGTAATGGCAAATCTCTTTTAATACTATTTAAAACTAATGCCACTTTATCCATTTTATTAATCTGTATGCTTTCCATATCAGCGACATCTATTCCTCTAACAATATCATAATCTAAAGTTTGAACATCTAAAATAATTAAAGCATTGTTTTTATAACCACTTTCTAAACTTTCGCAACCCACTAAAGTATTATCGTTAAAGTTTAATTTACAAGCCAAATAATATTTGCCAGCATGAAATACGGCAATCGCATTATCATTATTAACGCCTTTTAAAAAATCATTAACTCCTAAATTTAAAATTTTACTTGTAACCCCATTAAAACTAGCAATTCCATCTTTAGTAAGCATAAACATTTTATCACCACAAATATTTGTTGTATTTTCATAAATTTTATTACCATACAAACTTAAATGTGAAATATCAAATTTAAGTTTTCCTTCATAATTTGTAATTTTACTAATGCCATAATCTCGAATTGCATAAACATAACCCAAAAATGAAAAGACTTTGTTTATTTTTCCTCTATTGTCATTCATTTCGATTTTTCCATTATAATCATCACTTTCAGTTGTCCATTCTAATATATTATCTCCAACATGATAATAAATACAATTTCTATCACCATAACTAGTGCAAAACATTTTTCCTTTATCCAAACATAAACTGCTCATGTTTGGACAAGTACTTATTTTAACAGGTTCAATATAACCATCAAACATAACAACGCCCAATTGTTCACTTCCAATTAAATTATAATCATAACCTTCAAATTTATAATTATAAGTAAAACAAGGTTTTTCAGGAAACATAATTTCAGTAAATTTATTAATCATTGGAGCTATTGTCATAGCTCTATTAAAATATAACCTTGTATTATTTTCTGCATAATACATAAGTTTGTCAATTCTACCACCTTGTTCATCATCGTACATTTTATAAAACCAAACGTTTGCTAGTTCTGGCACAGGATGATCCGGATTTAAATAAACTTCAGTAATTACTTCGTCTTCATAATTAGGACATGTTAAAGTTTCAAAGCCATAACCTTCTGTTAAAACTCCTTTTTTATATGCAAAGTTATAAGCATTAACACAATAGTTCGGATCCAAAATATTTTCTTCAACATTAAAATTTAGCCCTTTAGAAAAATCGGTTATATCTACAACAATATTTTTAAGTTCTGGATATTTGCTTTTTTTTGAATAAAACATTAATTCCACCTTCTTTTAGGAAGTTTAATACTATGTTTTAAAACGCTTGCCGATTTTAAGCATTCTTCAAATTTAGTTCTATAACTTTCTGCTTCACTATATAAACCAGAAATAAAACAATATTCTTTGTTTAAACCATAAGCAAAAACTCTATCAGAAATTTTACCGTTAAAAGTATTAAGTTCACTATTTAAAGACACTTTAACTGGCGTATACGCATAAACAATTTTATACTCTCCATTTTTTAAATATAAAATATTATCATAAATATCAAACTTATCCACTAAATTATCGTTACATTCAATTTTAACAATTTTATAAAAAATATTACTTAAATTATTTAAGTTAAAACTTCCATTTTCGATTTTTATAGTTTCCATAGTAATTAGTGGAAAATAATCAGTTGCAAGTTCGGTATAAACAAGATTAAAACATTTAACAAGCAAATTTAAATTTCTTTCTTCTACACTATTACTAGTATTAATACTTTTTTCATCAATTAAATCGTAGCTTTCATCATAAATTTTATCACCATTTAGAACTTCATCAATATTAAGCATAATACTAGATAATTTTATAACTTCTCTTAATTTCATATTACTCCTTCAATCCTAGTTTGTCGTTAAAATTATCTACGTAATCAAACAACTCATCAGCATTTTCTACTCGACTTTTATTAATTAAATTAATAGCCCTATAATCTAGGTTATTATAGGGCAATATTAATTCTAAATTAAGATTTAATCCATTTTGATAATAAATTTCAAATCTATGTTTTGTAATATTTCTAAAAACACGATAATTATTATCAATATATTTTATTTTTTTAACGATATCAAATAAATCAGTAAAAATCTCAATCATAACTCTCCAAAAAATAATTAAATAGTGGTTATACCAGTTATTTTTGCTTGACCATTTGGTCTAGAACAAATTAAATCTGCATATTTAACTAGAGTAGCAGTATATGAAGGGAAACCAGCTTTTTGACGAATAATTCTACCGCTTTCATCTTCTAACCATCTCCAATCGCAAAGTTGATGAAGTTCGAAGTCTTTAGTATTTAATAAATACATAGTTCCATCTTCAACAAATCTATCAGAAACAACAGGAATACCATTATAAGAAATAGCTTTATAACCACCTTGTAAATCCATAATATCAATATTTTTTCTACCTTCAGTAAGTAATTTTTGATATAATCTTTTAACGTCACTACTGCAAGTAATGTAATCAACATTTGAGCCTGCAACTTCTTCTAATTCATCTATACAAGATTGCATTAAATCTTCAGTTAATTTATTTTCGCTAGCCTCTTTAATAACTGGCATCATCCAATTATGTTGAGTTCTATCAACCCCATATAAAGAGCCAGTAGTTTTAAATATAGCACCAAGACCAGTTAATTCTAAATCTTTACTATTTTGAACAGTTAAATAATAGTTATATTCTTCACCATCAGGAAGAATTAAATCACAATCGAAATAAACTCTTTTATTGGCTCTATCAATGCTAACAATTCTCATGCTATTAGTATTTTGTTTAACATCTGTAACAGTACCTACTTTATAATAATCTACTTTTAATCCTTCAATTAAAAATTTAATACTATCAACAGTAAAATAATTTGAACCCGCACCTACAACATTAGCAAGTTTTCCTGAGCCATCACCAAACAACATTCTTCCGAAGTTGTAATTAGAAGCTTTAATTAATCCTTCCATTTCAGCATTTAATAAGTTAACAAAAGCACCAGCATTTGTTTCGCTAGCTCTAATTGCTTTATCACTTATTTCAATAGTACCATATAAGTTTTTTAAGCTAGATACAAATTTAACATAATTGTTACCAGCACTACTAGGAAGATCTCCTGTTTCGCTACCAGCACCAATACCGCCGTTTACACCATAGCTTGTAAGTTTAATAATTTCTTTTCCCCAAACATCATTAGTAGTTTGATTTATTTTAGCAAGTAGTGGATTAGCATTAACATTTAATGCTTCACTAACCACGCTTAAATATGCACTTTTTAATGCATCTTGTGCACTGTTAATTGTAACCATAATATCTCCTTATTTTTTTAAAATTTGCTCAGCGTATCTACTAGCCTCTTTTAAACTTTTGGGTATAAATTTCGGGCTAGATACACTGCTTGTCCCTTTAACTTTAGATAATAACGGAACAGTTTGATTATTATTAATTTCTAATAAATAATCTTCAATAATTTTAGTTTTAATTTTTTCATTTTTATAAACAAACTGATTTAAAAAATCTTCATCTTCAGCTAATTCTTCTTTAGTTTTAAAATTATCGTTTAAAACCTTAGAGTAAGCCAAAGATAATGCATCTTCTTTTTTAGCAAGGGCCTCATCTTCTAATAAAACATCTGCAATTTGTTTAGTATAATCTTTGGCAAATTTATTTTCAGCAATAAAATTGCTAACTTTAACAAGCCAATCTTCTTTCTTATATTGCGGTAACACTTCCGTATTATTTTCGCTCATAAGTTCATTTAGCTTTTGGCATTTTTTTGTAAATTCTCTTTCTAAATTTTCGTAAGCTTTACTTAATGCCTCTACGCTTTTAAATTTTTTAGTTGAAGAGCCAGAAAACTCATTTTTGCTCGGTTCAATATTTTCAACATTTATTGTTTCACTATGCTCAACTGCATTTAGGTTAGCGTTTTGGTTTTCTAATAGTTGTTCTTCATTTTTTTCCATAAATTATTCCTCACTTTTTAAAAAATTTTTATGCTCTTTAATGTGTTTTAAAATTTTATCTTGAATTTCAGGATTCAATTTAACAGCTTTACTATATTCTTCACTTAACATAAAAGCAACGTGTTCGTCTATGTGAAGATTATGATTATCAATTTCTAAAGCATTATCTATATTATTTGTGTTTATTAAAGACAAATGTTCCTTTCCTGCTTTTTTCATGTGTAATTCTTCTAAATCATACTGAGTATCCCACATTCCAAAACCAAGCATTTCTAAAGTTTTTGCTTTAATTCTAGTAGACATTTTACCATCTTCATTATATAAAAGCCCTGCATTTAAAAGTTCAAAAATCAAGCTTCGTTTTTGCGCTTTTGTTTCACCAATTTCACTTTCTGTTTCAAAAATAATATCATCACTAGAAATATCACTTTTTTGAAAATAAAACATTTCAATACTTCCATCTTTCCCAATAACTTTAGCAATTCTAGAAGAAGTAGTAAATTGTTTATAAAGTTTTAAAATACTTGCGGCCATACTTTTAATTGCAAATTTAATTTGCTCTGCTGTAATGTTTAATCTGTTAGTATCTTGCTCCATTAATAACTCTAATGCTACACCAGAAGCATTGCTAATAGATATCTGATTATTAGACATAAAATCGCTAATACCACTAATTTGACTAAATTCACTTAATAGTTTTTCTTCTTCCTCTTTAAATTCTGTAGGAATACTTCCATTGTCCATAATCTTTGGCGCATTACTACCTTGTCTATATACCAAAACTTTACCAGGGCAAAGTCCTTCTTCTTCCAAATTTTCATAATCAACAGAACCATCCTCAACAGTTAAAATACCCATTGAAAGACGGTTTAAATATTCGTGCTTACGATTTTTAACCGCATTATAACTTCTTTGAACAGGTATAATTCTTTCTATAATACTACTACCAAAAAATGAATTTGGAGTTTTTAAAGAAACTTGTTTAATAAAAGGGAAACCTCTTTTTCCATCTTCTCTATTTACATACGGAAGTTTTCCATCATAAACCAAAGTTTTACCAGCAACAATAATAAGTCGTCCATCAGGATAATCTACCGTTGGAGCTACATATTTTTCAATTACTAAAACTTGGTCATGTTTAACACTAGAAATAACTTTGTTAGTTGTAGCACTATAACCAAGTCCACCAGCATTTGAAATGTTATCTAAGCTGTAAACATCAATATCTTCACCAAGTTCTTCTATTCCCCAAATTTGTTTAACAACATCTTTATGCATACTTTTTGCATGAATAATACTCATACAATCATCAACATCTTCATGTGTATTACTATCTGGAAATATTTCAAAAGGTGATACTACATCTACCGCAATATCACCTTCATAAATATATTCATCATTATTAATACTTGCTAATTTTTTGCCTTTTTTATTATCCCAATAAACTTTATAAAAACCAGTTCCACAAACCTCACTAAAATGAGTACAGTTAACAATTTTATCACTTATATTTAATTTATGATATATTGCATTAATTAAATTTTTAGATACCTTTGCTGTACTCATATCTTGTTCACTATTAGTGCTAGGAACAACACTCATTTTAGGTCTTATTTGACTAAGCCTTGAAATTCTTGTTTCTATTATTGGAGAAATATGGTTATACACTTCTCTTTCTTGCCAAAAATATTGTTTAGAATAATCTTCAACATCACCCATTGAAGATATATTACAATACTGATTTCCATATAAAAAGTTCATATTTAAAATCCAACCCGCTTCAATAGGCTTTCTTTCTAATTGTCTTTGTTTAAAATCTTCAATAGTTTCCCTAACTAAATTTTCTCTATATTTATCTTTTGCTTGTTTAATAAGTTTATTATTTGTTTTCATTTTGTTCTCCTAATTTAAAATCGTTCATATTTAATTTTATTGTCTTTTTTTAAAATACTTTGAGGACTTTTTGGCACAACAAATTTGCCAATACTTTTATATAACAAATTCAAACAATCATTACATAAAAAAATTTTCTTTTTATTTAAAATTATTTGATAATTTTTATTCTTTTGTTTACATTTATCACAAATAGTTATCTTTTCATTAATTTCTATCATTTTCATCATCCTTTAATAAGTTAAGTAGTTTGTCTCTCTCTAATATTAGCTCTTCATCAGTCATATTAGAAAAATCTAAATCGTTATTAGAATAAAATGAAAGTAATATTTTAACAGCCGACATATCTGGTGGAATATTTTTTTTAGTAACTTTTTTTTTGGTCAAAATTAAATCACCATCAGATTGTGTAAATTCTTCTATTACTTCTTTGCTAGAATAACCCAAAGCTCTTTTTATTAATGCTTTATTAATTTTTTCATTATAATTTAGTTTATCTTCCATACCTATCTCTTTTAATTTTTAAAAATAATCTTTCTTTATCTTTTTGAATTTGATTTTTTATAATTGGTTTTTTATTTTCGGGTCTATTCATAACATAATATCTCAATTCGTCTAAAGCATGGTCATCTTTTTTAATGGGCACATCTGCTTTTCCCCAAAAATAACTTTTAATTTCTCTAATTAAATTTACACAAGTAGAAAAAATAAATAGTTTTCTTTCTCCACTAGCTGAACAAATTAAATTTTTCACTCTTTGAATGCCAGAAAATAAATCTTTGTTAACTTTTGCATTACAGATAATATTAAAATCATAAAATAAATCTACAACACTTTTGCTACTAGCTAAAGTTTTTTGATTAGCAGCACTATCTATTAAAGCATTTAATTTTCCCATAGAATTCCTTGGCCAGTTTAATTTATCAGCAATTTTTAAAATATGTTCAGCATGATACTCAATATCTTTATCCGCTTCATAATGTTCAGCAATTACATAAATATTTCCATCATAATCTATTGCATAAAAATGACACGATAACGGGTTTTTTAAGCCCGGATCAATACTAATATTATCGTACCACTCGCTTGGTACATTAAATGGTTCAATTACATTAAATTCTTCTTTAAAGTTAGAGTAAACAAGTCCACCCGAAAAGCTAAAATTACCATAACATCTACTATCAAGTTCATCTTTGCTCATTATTTTTGTTAAACTTTCAATTTCTTTTTTATCTAAAAAAGGATTATCTTGCCAACTTAAAGTAATATGCCAAACTTCATCATCATTATTTTCATTTAAATAAATGTTATTATATACCCATGTTAACCCTTTAAGTGGTGTCATTGTTCCAAATATTTCTCCGCATTTATCAATAACTCTCATTTTGCATTCTAAATAAATATCATAAGGTGGTTCTTCATCAAACCAAACATAATCTAAGCTTGTACCTTGAAATTTTTCCCTACCTTGGTCACAACTTTTAAAACCAATTGTACTTATTCCACCGAAAACATTTTTAACTAAAATTTTGTCTATAATACCGTTTTTTAAATTATCTTTTCTCCCGCTAAGCATAACAATATCTTCTATCCAATCAGGATTTAAATAATGTAAAATTTTACTTTGAGCAACATCTCTTTGAACTTGAGTCGATAAGCTTACAACCCAACCAGAAGTATCTTTTTTATTTTCTTTATACGGATGAATTCCTCTTGCTAAATATATACATTCAACAGCTCCACATTCAGTTTTTCCTGTTCGATTACCACCAAAAACCCAACGATTTTTTTTAATTGATTTATGAAATAAAAGTTGTTTTTCATGAACAACTTTTCCTGTATTATATTTTTTTAAAATATTGTTATCTTCACGCCTTTTAATCTCTAAGTTAAGTAATTTAATTTTATTAATTATATTCATATCTTACCCTGTTTGAAAAAACTTTTTTTGTATAAAATAATAAAAGAAGAAATATAATTAAGATAAAGAATAAAGGAATAAAAAATGAAAAAAAATTTTATAATACTTACAATAATTGTATATGTTTTATGCTGTAGTTATATACTTTTTTCATTAAACGGAACAGATTCTGTTTACACGAATAATGATATTTACGGAAAAGTAATTGTAAATAATTGTTATTTAAAAAAAACTCCAACACAAATAAACGATACATCTAATTTATATTTTTTACTTGAAGAAAGTTATTTTGTTAAAGTTATAGCTGAAGAAAATGATTTTTATTATGTACAATATTTAGATTTAACTGGTTATATCGAAAAATCAGCAATAAATTTGGTTAATGAAACAATACAAAACCCATATTTGTTAAATGTTACTTTTGATATAATAAAATCAACTAATCTATTTTCAGAAGCGCAAAATAATGAAAGTTTTATTTTAGAAAAATTAGAGCCTCAAACAAAGGTATTATATTATGGAAAAATTTACGCAGAAGAAATTTATAAAAATAGTGGTAATGTTTGGTATTATTGTAAAATAGAAAACAATAATAAATTAATTGCAGGCTACATTCACTCTAGCTTTACAAATAACTTATCACCAATACTTCAAAATAATGAAATAACTTCTAACTATGTTTCTAAAAATAACATTATTACATTGTTAAATTTAAATTTATCAACTCAAACTATAATAATATTAGTAATTTCTCTACCTGTAATAATTTTGTCTTTTATTCTTTTAAAAGGTTTTAAAAAATATTAACAAATTGAAATGTACTTTTCTTTTTTTAAGTTATTAATTGCCAGACTATATATACTATATTTAGAAATTTCAGGTTCTACTTTTTTGCTAATTTCTTTTTCGAAATATGTTCTGTATACTTCTTCAATCCAAGTTTCTCCTTTAATCAGTTTAAACATAGCATCGCTATCATAACCATTAACCAAAAGTTGATTAGCAAATTTATTTATGGCTTGCACGTATTTTCTAAAAAAAGTTCTTCTTTTAATATTAAGCGTTGAAATTATTGTTTCGCTAGACACTTTATCTACAAATTTTAAAGTTAATATTTTACACGAAACATCATCTAAACTTGATAAACAGCGCTCAATTAAAACTTTTATATTTATTAATGTTACTTTCCTATCAGTAAGTTCAATTATCTTATTTATATCCCTATAAGTTTTACTTACTCCATTATAAAAAGCACTATTTAACCCAAAACCCAAAACTATTTTATCAATTTCTTTAGTTAATCTAAACAAACAACCATATACATTTAACAATGTTTTACTCCAAATTCTTAACTTCATATTTCCTCCAAGATAGTAATTATAATTAGAATAATTAATTCGATTACGCTTTAATTATAAATTAACATTTCTTAGAGTGTCAAAGTTTTGTGCCATATTTTTGTAAAAAAATACATTTTTTTACAAAATATTGCAAAATTTGCGTTTTTTGTAAATTTTCGCCAAAATATAAAAAATTATATACAAATTGTTCAAAATTTGTTATAATACAAATATGAGAAAATTTTTAGGTATTATTTTATTTATTTGTCTTCTCTTTTTAGGGGGAATTTCTTTTAATTCTCCACTTTTTGCTGAAGAGCAAATTATAGATAACTATAATACAACAAATTATTTTAATTATAAAATATATAATGAAACAAATTTTTATACTGTAAACAAATTAACAAATAAAATTGAACATTTTAATAACAACATAGTAACTACTTATGGAGAATACGGAAATACCGATGGTAAATTTACTGAAATTAAATTTTTTAAAGTTTTAAAAAATGGCGAATTTGTAGTGCTAGATAATTTAAATCGTTTACAATTTTTTGATTCCAACTTTAATTTTATAAAAATATTTCAACATATTAAAAACAATACAACATTTGAATTGTTAGGCAATATTACTTATATTACAGAAGACATATATTCTAATGTTTACTTAGTGGATGAAACACATGGATATATTTTAAAAGCCAATTCATCAATGGATAATTTTGAAATAGTTAAAAACAATTTACAATTATCTAATAGTAAAATTTCATATTTAAATAATTTAAATGAAATTGTAATATTGCAAAACAATACTTTAACAATAAATAATATTAACATTACTGTAGAAAAAGATTGTTATGAAATTTTTAGCGATGCTTTAAATTATATATATTTAGTGTGTAATGATGAAATTTTAAAATTTAACACCAATTTATCAGAAATAGCAAGTATAGAATTACCCAAAGGAAGCGAATATAATATAAATTTAGAAAATGGTAAAATTTATTATTTTTTAAATAACAAAATAACAGTATGTGAAAATTTCGCAAGTGATATTTCAACATTTGATCCCCCAGTAGATATAAATAATCCTGAACTTTTAACAAGCCAAATAGATATATTTACTATTAATAATACTTGTAATTTATTAAAAAATCCATATTCTAATGAATGTTTGTTAAAATTACAAAGTGGAGATGAAATAATTAAACTGGCTAGCATACAAAATGCTGGTATAGACTTTACTTATGTATTATATTTAAATAATAACACCCAATTTATTGGCTATTTAGAAAATAAGTTTTTAACCTATAAAACTTTAACAAATACAAACTACACTGTTTTACCAATTAGAAATGATATTAATTATTATAAATATCCTACAAATACGCTGGAAAATACTTTGCAAAACAAATTAATTTATAATGAACAATATACTGTAACAAGAGAAATATTATTAGATAATTGTTTGTTTTTAGAAATTAAACTCGATAATAATTACATTTATGTTTTAAATGAAGAAGTATTAAATACCGAATTATCTTATGTTAATTTATATTTTAATACAAATGCTAAATTAAAATTATTTGGAGAAGAAACAAAAATTAATTTATATGATAATTTAAATAAAGATAATATTATAATGAGTT
This sequence comes from Clostridiales bacterium, assembly GCA_015055535.1. Classification (GTDB taxonomy): domain Bacteria; phylum Bacillota; class Clostridia; order Christensenellales; family UBA1242; genus UBA7868. The sequence goes on along the minus strand of SVIA01000002.1, from coordinate 23,992 downwards.
TTAATAAAACAACAAAAGTAAAAGTTATAAATAATTACAATAATTTAACTGAAGTTGAAATATTAATAAATAACACCATTTATAAAGGTTTTGTTGAAACTAAATTTGTTTATCACGATGAAATTTATTATATTCCTCTAACAATTTTTCTAATGATTATAAGTATATTAATACTAATCGTATTAATTATTAAATTTAAAAAGGAATTAACAAAAAGAAAACAAAGCTCGAGTAAAAAAATTTAAAGTATATTAAACACATTTTTAAAATGTGTTTTTTCTTTTTTTTCATTATGCATAATGTCAATTCCTGCCCTTATTATATATTAGAATTTTTATTTTTTAAAGTTCTAGTGCCAAGTTTTTCCAATTTTTTCCAGTTTTTTTTTAAATATTTTTAATTTGATTATTAATTTATAGCTTTTCCTTGAAATTTTTATAAAAATATAGTATTATATATAATAATAATTTATTAGGAGTTAAAATGATTGAAGTTAAAAATTTATATTTAAATTATATAAAAGAATATTCAGCTTTATGTAATATTAATTTAACTGTTGAAGATAAACAATCAATAGCATTAGTTGGAAATAATGAAAGTGGAAAAACAAGTTTAATTAGGTGTATTTGTGGATTAGAAAATTTTAATAAAGGTGAAATTTATTTAAATAAAATTAATCTTAAAAATATAGATTTTAAAAAAGATGTTAATTTGATTTATTTGTCAAATAATCCTGTATTTTTTAATAATAAAAACGTTTATTATAACTTGGCTTATCCTTTAAAACTTAGAAATTATTCTGAAACACTTATCAATCAAAAAATTAACAGAGCGTTAGATTATCTTGGAATTGAAGGATTAACTGAACGAAAAGTTAAAACTTTAACCAAAGAAGAAAAATTAATTGTTAATGTTGCCCGTAGTATTTTAAGAGACGCTGATATTTATTTAATAGATGATATATTTAGTTTTGATAAAGCAACCAATGAAAAATTAGCTAAAGTATTTTGTGATAATTATAATAAAGAAGCTAGTATTATATATAATCTAGATAAATCAAACGAATATTTGGCAAAACTTTTAAAAGTAGATAATGTTATTAACATTTCTCACGGTGCTATTGAAAAATAAATTATATAATTTTATAAAACAAAAAAACACTTTATTTTAAAGTGTTTTTTATTTTGTTTAACTATTTTTGTTTTGTTTAAATTTTTTTCTATGTAAAATAACACCAACAAGTAAAAATACAAGTGCTAATAATAGAATGGTTAAAAATATAATTAAGTGAACATTGTTTTCTAATGTAATTTCTGCTTGCCAATAAGAAAAATTGGCTTTAAAAATGTTTAATGAATCTATTTCATTTTGTAATTTAATATTTTTTACTTTAATAAATGAAGGCAACATATATAAAGCATTAATTAAAAATAAAATAACACTTGTTTTAATAAATTTATTGGTTTTTAAAAATCTTACACATAAAAATACATTTAAAAGTAAAAACACACAAAGAGTAATTGGTAACGCAATATTAAAGTACCAATGGTTTACTGCATAAAAATTTATTACAGTATAAAAATCTATAACTATTAATAAAACATTTAGCATTATAAAATCTATAAAAACCGATATAAAATCGTTATATTTTTTAATTTTTTCAAAAACTTTATATTTTGCAATATAAATTGGAATAAAAATAACAATTAAAACAAATAAAACAGCCAACGTTGATAGTAAAAACCAATCGCCACTTGTTTGTATAGCACAAACGCCTAATAGCAAACACAGCGCCAAAAACATTGAAAGTGGAAGCAACACTAACCTATGCCTTTTAATTAGTTTTGGCAAGTTTGTAAATGTAAACGCCAATATTAGCGCCGATAAAACTACATAAAACCAAGACAATGTTTTATCTATTGCTAAATTACAAATAAAACAAGTAACTAACGCTAAAGTATATATAATATAAAAAAACATATCATAGCCAATAGAAAAGGTACGCCAATTTTTTGCTTGTTTTTTCTCTTCTCTAGCATTTTTATCTATACTTGCTGTAATAAGCTCGTGTTCAGTAACTTCTAAAATTTTAGAAAGTTTTGGTATTAAAATAATATCGGGACGTGCGACATCTTTTTCCCATTTACTTACAGCCGATTCCGATACAAACAACATACTAGCAAGATTTTTTTGTGTTAAATTTTTTTCTTGTCTTTTTTGTTTTAAAAAACTCCCAAAACTATTTTGCATAATTCCTCCAAAACACAAACATTATAACACAAGTTTTAAATTATTGTATTAATAAAACAGTATTTATAACTAGAAAATTATTCAAGTTATAGTTTTTAATAATTCATTTTAAAAATTTATTGCATTTTTTATCAATTATATTTTTAAACAAACTTTAAAATAAAAAAAGAGTTAGATTAAACTAACTCTTAAATTTTAATTATTCAGCTTTCTTTTTTTTAGTTGTTGATTTTTTTGAAGCTGTTGATTTTGGTGTACCACTTGCTTTTTTAGCAGTTGATTTATTGTTACTTGATTTCTTAGTAGCAGCTGCTTTTTTAGTTTTTTCGGCTTGCATTTTTTCTTCAGCAGCTTTTGCTAGTTTGTTTAATGTTTCTTGAATACCAACATATCCATCTTCTTCTACAGTTTCTTGATCTTCTTTATTTTCTACTACGCTTTCTTCAACTACTTCTTTTTTTGCTTTTTTGCTTTTTCTTGCTTTTTTAGGTTTTTCTTCCACCACTTCTTCAACTGGTTCTGGTTGAACAGGATTTTCTCCCAAAGTTTCTTCAGTATATTCTTCTTCAACTGTTTCTACACTTTCTTCAAAACTTTCTTGTGGTTCTTGATTATAATATACAGGATTTCCTTCTTCATCTAAGTAATAAGGGTTATCATTTTCATCAAAATAGAATTCTGTTCCATTTGCATCAAAATATCTATAAACTTCTACTTGATTTTTATTTTTATAATTTTCAATAGTTTCGTCTTTCTTTAATATTTCTCTTTTTCTACTTTCTAATTCTTGTTTTACTTCAAAAATTTCTTGATTTTTATTATCTATTTCTTGATTTAACTCATTAAGTTGTGCTTTTAAATCACTTATTTCATTAAATCTTTCTTGACTTTCTAAAGTTACTGCATCAAAAGATTCGACTTTATCTTCATATAAAGACAATTTTTCTGCCATTAATTTGTCTTTTTCTTCAAGTAATGCATTTAAATCATCTCTTTCTCTTTCTAAAGATTTTATTTCATTTTCAACTTTTTCTTTAGCAAATTTTTCAGAATCTTTATTAATTTTTTCAAAGAAATGTTTAAACTCATCTATTAAAGCTTTTTCAGTTGAATTTTTACAATCTTGAATTTCTTGATTTTTTCCATCAATTTCTTTATCAAGTTTTGATACTTTCTTATTAAATTCATCAGTTGCTTTTTTGATTTCTTTTTCTAAATTTTGTTCTTTTTCAACTTCAGCTGATTGTTGACGACGATAATTTGTTTTAGAAATTTCATTAGAAGCCATTTCAATTTTATTTTTTAAACCAGAAATAGTTTCTCTTATATCTCTTAAGTTTCTTAAACGCATTCTATTTTCATCATCAAATTTCTTTTGTTCATTATTTTTATCAGCATTAAGAACTTCAATTTCATTTTCTAATCTTTTCTTATTGCCTAAATAAATTTCACTTTCTTTAATAGCTCTTTGCATTACTAAACTTCCGTTTACGCCCAGAGCATCAAAATTATAAATTTCATGTCTAACTTCACTTTCTTGAGCTCTTTTAATTTGTTCTTGTTCATATAAAGCTCTTTGTTCTAAATATTCTTGAAGTGCAGGAATACCATTTTGAATTTCTTTTGGAGTAAAAATAATTTCATAGTCAATAGCTTCAGGCATATTAGCAACAGCTCTATCTATGCCTTTTTCAAAATTAGTAAAGCTAAAATATAAATCACTCATTAAAGTATTATATAAAACTCTACTAAAAGCTGTATAAATACCACCAACAAATAAAGCAATAGCTGGAGTTACTAAACTTAAAATCATTTTACCAACTTGAGCATCTGGAGTAAGATGTGATGCAATCATAAACACAGCACTAAACAAACATAAAATGCCAACACTTAAAGAAAAACTTTTTAAACCTTGTTTATAACTATTAGTTCTAAATGGTCTTTCAATAACATTTTCCTCAGTTAAAAAATCACTTGGTTTTTTATTTCTATTAATTATGTATCTTTGCCATTGAAATCTTATTGTTTTAGGGCATTTCATCATCAAACGATTGAATTCTACCAAATTTTCTTCCGTAATAAACGGATTAGTTGCAAGATAATCATTAATTCTAGTAATAGCTTTATATGTTTTAATTTCACTAGTATAATTGTTTCTAATTGTTCTATAAACTATTAAAATTAACAAAATTGCAAATGTTAAAATTGCTACAAAAGCATTTGTGCTTATAGTTTGGCCAATTTGAGAAAACACATTAGCAAAAGTATTTCCAATAACTTCCCAAACATTACTATTTAAAATTAGTCCCATAAAATCCCCTTTCAAACTTATTTTTTAAATATTATAAAATTTTCAAAATTTTTTGTCAAACAATTAAACAATATTAATTAACTTATCTAAAAAAATCGAGTAAATGTATTTCTTTATAGTTTTATTTTTATATTTTTCTTTTAAAGCTTTTTCATATAAGTTTAACTGTATACTATACTTATTAATTAGGTTTAAATCATTTAATCTGCTAGTTTTATAATCAATTAAAATTATTTCATTTTCTTTTTCAATATAAATATCAATAATTCCTTGTACTAAAATTTTATCATTCAAATCTGAATTTTTAATTGTATTATGTGGCATATAAACCATAAAAACTTGCTCTTTAAAAACTTTGTCTTTTTCTTCTATTAATTTAGATACAGTTTTTAACGCTTTTAAAACTTTTTCATCTTCAATATAGTTATATATATTTTCAGGTATAATTTTATTTTCTACCAAATTTATAATTTTATTTTTAACTTCTTTTATTGTATTTAAATTAAATGGGAGTTTTTCTAAAACCAAATGATAACTGTTACCAATTTCAATAAAATCTTCACTATCATTATCCGTAATTTTAAAATTTGAAATATTATAAATAAATTTATCTTCATCAGAAATTGAAGTTACACTATTTTTAAGCTGTACAGTTGTAGAATTAATATAATCATATTTTTTGTTAACAATTTTATTATAATTTTCGAAATCTAAACAAACTATATTATTATCATCTTTCTGATTAATTATCTCAGTTTTAAAAATTTCTTCATTACCATTTAAATATGTAAATTTAAAATTATCATTATTAAATTTTTTAGAACAAATTAAGTTTAAATAGCTAGTAAAATCTAAAAAATTAAGATAATTATCTTCTTGAATTAAATTTTCTTTTTTTTCTGAGCCAATTATTGTTAAATAATTTTTAGCCCTTGTAAACGCAACATAACTAAGTCTAACTTCTTCGTTAAACTCTTCTTGCTTGTTTAGTATGTTAATAATTGAATATACAATGTTAGGAGCTTTAATTTTCTCTTCTTCATTAAATTTAAAAATTCCAATTCCAAATTTTGCATTATATATTAAATTCGAAGAATTCTTGGCAAATATTTTATCCCCCGCATTTATTACAATTATAGCATTATACTCTAATCCCTTTGTACTATGAAAAGTATCAATTGTAATACAATTATCACTAACAACTTTTTTAATTTCAAATTTTTTATCTTCTAAATCATCACAATATAACAAAAATTCACTTAAGCTATAAATATTTGATGGGATATTTTTTATAAAAACATTTAATTTTTCGCTAGAAATTTTCCCAAATTCTTTATTAAGTATTATTTCCAATTTTAATTTGTTAATAATTTCTTCAATCAATTGTTTAACACTTATTTCGCCTATTTTTTGTTTAAAATAATAAAAATCATCAAAAAATGCTTTAATTTTACTATATATCACATCTGTTTTTGAATATTCTTCAATAGCACTTTTTAAACTATTACTTTTTATGGTAATCAATTCATTTGTCTTAAAACCATAAATATTACGTAAAACACTATACAAACAAATATCATTATCTAGGTTATTTAAAAGGTTTAAATATGAAATTATAAGTTTTATTTCAAACGATGTATAAATTTTATCATAATACTTAACACTATAAGGAATTTTAACCTCATCAAACAACTTACATAGATTAATTATTTCAGCATTTCGTTTTCTTGAAATTATGGCAATATCTTTAAATGTAAAATTTCTCTCATTACCATTTTCTATTATTTTTTGTGTTAATAAATTATTTATTGTATTTAAAATTAAAAGATTTTCTGAATTTTTATAATCTTCACTTTCATTTTTATTTACGCATAAAACTTCAACATTATTAATAATATTTTCATTTTCACTTTCTCGTCCAAAAACAAACATTCCATTATCTTTATAACTATAATCACAATTTTCTTTTCTCATTAAATTGGAAAAAATATTATTTGAAAACTCCAAAATATTTTTATGACTTCTGAAATTTTTATTTAATAAAATTACTTTACCATTTTCAAGTTTTGAATAACGTTCTAATTTATCACTAAATATTTTAGGATTACATTGCCTAAACGCATAAATACTTTGTTTAATATCTCCCACCATTATTCTTTTTGAATGTTTTGATAACAATTTTAAAATTTCTTCTTGTACTAAATTAGTATCTTGATATTCATCAACAAAAATATATTTATATTTGCACGAAATTTCTTCTAAAATTCTTTCATTATTTAATATTTTTAAAGTTAACTCTTCTAAATCATTAAAATCTAAACAATTATTATTTCGTTTTAACTTTTTAAAATTTTCTTCAAAGCTTTTTACTATTTCAATAAATTTATTTAAAATTTGTTTACCATTTATTAAATCTAATTTTATATCTTCTAAGCTTTCACATTCAAAAACTTCTTTTACTAAAGATAAAAATTTTTTTATTTTTTTAGAAACTAACTGTAATTTTTCTTTTAACTCAACTTCTTCATAAGTGGCATTATTTTTTAATCTAATTTGCGGAAAATCAATTTTTTGTTTATAAAAACTTATAAAATCTTCATTATTTTTTATATCATTAAACAAATCAATAATAAATTCATCGCAAAGTTTAATTATTTTTTCTGAATTAATTTTTTCAGCATCTAACTTTATTCTAAAAATTTCATTTCTAAAATTATTTATTTTTTCAAAAGTATAATCTTTAAATTTACTGATTAAAAGATTTTTATTTAAATTAACATTATAATTTGCAGATATTATTTCATCGCAAAACTCATATTTATTAAGTTTACTAGTTAAAAAATCGTAAAATTTAATAATTTCTTCTTTAAGTGTTGTATAATCTCTTTTGTAAACAAATAAATTTGAAACATTTATAAAATCTTTATCATTTTTTAATAAATAATCTCTAATAGTATCATTAATCGCGCGGTTTTTTAGATATTGAATATAAGCTTCATCTCTTATTTCGAAATTTGGCTCAATATTTAATAAATAGTAATATTCTCTAACTAATTTTTGACAAAAACTATGTAGTGTACAAATATCAGCAGCATTTAATTTGTTTAATGCATCAAAAAGGAAATCGCAAGAATTTTCTTCGATTTTATCTAAAATCATATTTTCTAGCTTGCTTTTCATTTCGCTAGCAGCAAGATTTGTAAATGTCACCATTAAAATTTCATTAATATCAACTTTATTTTCTAAAAGTTTTAAAACTTTTTCTAATAAAACCTGTGTTTTACCACTACCCGCTGAAGCTGATATTAACAAATCGGTATCAAAATAATCAATCGCTTCTTGTTGTTCTTTTGTATACTTAATCATCTATAATTTCCTTCAATAAATTTTCAGAAAAATGTACTTCCCGTTTATTTTTACTTTTACAAATATTATTATATTCACAATAATCACAAGTGCAATATTCATCTATAACCAAAGGATTAGCATTAAAGTTTGCATTTCTAATTTCTTTTATAGCACTATATACTTGATTTAATGTATAATTTTTTAATTTTTCAAATTGATTAAAAGAAAATAAAAACTTATCTTTAAATTCAAAATAATCACTTTTTATTGTTTTATCAAAAAAACTACTTTTATCTAATTTTTTTAAATTATTATTTTCATTTACCGTTATACCATTTAAATATATTTTTAATTTATCATTTTTAGAAAAATCATCATTAATACTTAAATAATAAACTCCTACACATTTTTTATTTAAAATTTTTTCTAAAATATTGGCATAAAGTAGTAGTTGTATTTTTTTATTAAAAACAATATCAGCAAATTCCATTTTTGTATTACCAGACTTATAATCTATAATAATAAATTCTTGTTCATTTTCATCAATCCTATCAACAAAGCCTTTAAATTTTAGGTCATCTTGTTCATATAAAAATTTATATTCCACTTTTGAAATTTTAAAGTCACTATTATTTTGTTGTAAAATTATAAAATTGAAAAGTTTTATAATTTCATTTTTTAAATTAACAATCAATTGCTCGCTATTTTCAATAAAATAAATAAATTTATATTCTTTTTTGTTTAAAACATAATTTATAATTTCAATTTTATCTCTGTCTTTTATTTTTGTATTTTTGATTAATTTGACTCCAAGTTTATAACAACATTCATGAATTATATTTCCAATAACTTTTGAGTCTAAATTTAATATTTCAAATTTATTTAACATTAAAATTTCTTTGAACAAAAACTTATTACTACAACTAAAATATTTTTCTAAATTGCTTGCTGTAAATTTATTAGTCTTTATTAAAGATTTATCTATTAAATCTATATCATTAGAAAAATCTATTTTATAATATTGTTTCAAAAGACTTTCAAGAATATTCTTTGCCTTGCCATCTTCTACATAATAATACTGTTTTAACAAATCTTCTTTACTATTATATTTATATGCATAATGCGTTAAAATCTCATCATCAGATAAAAAGTTTAATATATTATCGCTATTCTTTTTTATTGAAATTTTTTCATTATTATAATTAAATCTCTTGATAAAATTTTTATAAATATTAGATGGAAATAATTTACTGCCGCCAACATCTGTTAAACTATAACTTAATGACAATTTTTTTTCAAAGCAAAACAAAACTTGAAAACATTTATAATAATTTATTCTATTATTATCTTTTACTTTTGGCTCAATTTTTATATTTTTTTCAAGTTTTTCTAGTTCATTATCTGTAAACAAACTAATATCTTGCTTTAAAGCTGGAAAACTTTTACTATCACAACCAATTAAATACAATTTTTTACAATCAGAAAAAAATGAATTTGTATAATCTCCAATAAAAATACTATCAACTGATGTTGCTGGGACACTTATAATACAACTTGTATAACAAATTGACAAAAAATTTATTAATTTTTTAAGTGCAATTTTTTCTGTAGAAAATTCACAAATATTTTTTTCACATTCAAAAATTTTATTCTCAATTTGACTATATTGTTTAAACTTTAAAATATCTCTTTCTTTAAAATATTCAATTTTTTCTTTAAGTTTAACTTTACTATTAAACAACGTTAAAAATTCGTTTAACTTTTCAAAAAATTCATAAGTATTTAAATTTAAAGTATCTTTTTTAAAGTTATAAATTTTAACAATATAATTATTATATACATTAATATAATCATCATATAAGTCATCAGTTATAAATTGTTTATAATCATTTAAACTATTAAAGTTAATTAATGAATATTTAACAATAAAACGCTCAAAATTATTTTTTATTTTATCTTCAATATCTACATAAAAATTTTTTATAAAAGCAACAATTTTTTTATTATTACAATTTTCAATTAAATTTAAAAACTCTAATATAAAACGAGCATAACCAGTATCAATTAAATTAATACTTTTATCTATAAAATAACTGAAATTATATTTAGAAAAAATGTTATCTATTAACTCTTTATATTTATTTACGTCGCTAACACAAACAGAAATATCTTTAAACCTAAATTTATTAAATAAAACATCTATTTTAATTTTTTCTGCAAGAACTTCTATTTCTTCTTTCATAGTTTTTGCTTCAAAAAGCTCTATTTCATTATTTTTTAAGTTAAATACTTGTTTTTTAGAAGTAAAAAAATTTTGTTCTATAAAACTTGATATTTCGTTAAGTCTGTTTTTGCCTTTAATTTCTTCGTTTAATTTTAAACTTTTATAAAATTCGTAAATTTCATTATTATTAATTATATTATCACTTTTACTAGTACTTAAAACTGTTTCTTTTGCATTTGATGAAATAAGTTTAATAATTTGTTTTACTTGATTTGTTAATGTATTAAACATTCCAAAATAAAACTTGTGATTTTTTATAAATTCTGAAGATTCGATGTTTTCAATAAATAAATCATATTTTTTGCTTGCATCAATTAAATATTCTTCTCTTCTTTTTATGTATTCATCATAAATTAATTTAATATCATCAAATTTTTCTTTAAGTGTACCTGTTAAATTTTCATTAAAAGCAATAACATTTGAACTTAAAAATTGACTTAAGACATTGTATATATCTTCTATAATATGATTTATATTTTTTATGTTTTTAAAATATTTAAACTCCAAATTTTTATCTTCTATAATCGACGAAATAATCATAAGAGAAACATTTTTATCAATTATTTTTTTATTTCTAATTTTATCTTCTATTATAATATTAGCAAGTTTTGTAAGACTAAAAACACGTGTAGAAAAATTAGCCAATATTTTTTTCTCTTCAAAAAACATTCGCTCTGCCGAAAGCGTAAACTTATCTGGAACTATAATAATAGATTTATCATCTAAATCAATTTCGCCAATTAAATCTTTAAACGCTAAAATATTGGTTTTATTTGTAATTAGTTTAACGTGCATATTATATTTTAACAAATTATAAAATTTTTTACAATTAAATAAAATGCTAAAATTTACTAATATTATAATTATTCTTTTTTAAATCTTCAATTTTCTTCTCAAGTTTATTTGTTTTACTTTTTAATAACTCATTTTCTTTTTTTAAATCTTCTATAATTTCATTTTTTACTTTAAGTTCTAAAATTGTATTATTTAATATAATAGAATTTTTTTTGTAATCTTCCTTAATTTTTTGCGATACATCATCAATTGCCGATGTTTTAATTAATTTTACCAAACCAAAAAACAAACTTTTAATTTCATCATCGGTTAAAGACTTTTTCTTTTTAATATCTTCAAATTTAATAATATTTCCCATATAATCTCCAAAGAAAATTATTGTCAACTTTAATAATTTCATACATATAAATTAAAGATATAAAATAAAATATTTTATGGAATTTTATTTAAAAATAAAAACTGATTTTGATTGCAATATTTCTTTTAATAAATTTTCAAAAAATTTATCAAAAGATAAATTTATTAATTTAAAATTAAATTTAAATAATAATGAAAAATTAACTTTTAATGTGGAAGAAGAAAATCAATCAAATCACATATTGCTACCATATAAATTTACACTTGAAAATATATTTAATAAACTGAGTTCAAATTCAACGAATATAGATATTTTTTATTATAAAAATAATTATATAATTTATTTAAAAAAATTTGAAGTTATTAAAGATTTAAATATTTTATATTCAGATAATGAAATTAGTATTTTCAATACTTTTCACACAACAATTACAATAAAAAACACTAATTTAAATTTAAATGATTTATATAAAATTGTTGAAGTTAAAAAAATTAATACAAATAAAATAATATTACTCGAAAATGAAGAAAAAAAATATGTTGTTATTTTTAATAATGACAACTTAATTTTTCAAGATAATTACAACTTAATAAATATTTCTAAAAAAATTGAAATATTCTCTAAAATAAATGATATAACTAAACATGCAATAATTACAAACATTGAAAATGAAGTTATAACCAAAAAAATTGTTTATGTTAATAATAAGCCCAAAATCATTAATAACTCCAAAATTATCCCACTAGTTTTTTTAGAATGTTTAAAAATTAAAAATCAAAAGTTGTGTAATTATTATTTGAGTGATAATCTAAAAGAATTTGCTTCAATTGACAATTTGAAATTATTTTTCGGTGATTTTATAAAGTTAGAACCTTTAGGAAAATCGAATTCTGTTGTTTTGTTTTATAAAGATAAAAGTTATAAAATTTTCACTTTTTCCGTTGAAAACAATAAAATTCAAAAAATTGATTTAAATTAATTGTAAATTTATCTTTTTTTGCTATAATTAATATGTGATTTACGCAATTATATTTTTGATAATTTTAATAATTGGAATTTTCTTAGCAAATATTAGTATAAAACTTTTAATAAATTATTATAATAAATACAATAGCCATAAAGCTCATATAAACATAACAAGTGCACAACTTTTAAGTTACTTTATTAAAAGTTTTAATATGGACATTTTAATTGCTGAATATTCCACTTTCTTAGACAATAGTTATAATATTAAACGAAAAATAATATTTCTATCAAAAGATGTTATAAACAATACAAGCGTGCCTGCTCTGGCAATAAGTATGCATGAACTTGGACACGCTATTCAACATAAAAATAAAAGCAAACTTTTTTATTTATATTACACTTTTTCAATTTTAAATAAAATTACATCTTCGCTTATTATTCCTTTATTTGTATTTTTAGTTGTAAGTTTATTTTTATCTCAGATATATTTAAATATTGCTTTAATTTTAATAGTTTGTTTTTATTTAGTTAATTTAATTATTAGAATTATTATAATTCCTCTTGAAAGAAACGCAAGCAATATTGCATTAGACTTATTAAAACAATATAAAATATTCGACAGTGATGAATTACAAATAGCAAAAAAACTTTTAAATTTGGCAGCTTTAACTTATGTTGGTGGTTTTTTCTCAAATTATATAAAAATGTTTAAAAAAATATTTAAAAACTTTTAGGAGGTTATTATGTATTTAGATTATTATATTTCAGGAATAATTTTATTACCCGCAATTATTCTTGCAATCTTTGCACAAATTAAGGTTCATTCAACCTATGTAAAATATAGTAAAATTAAAACTAATAAAAATTTAACCGGAAAAGAGGTTGCCGAATTAATTTTACAAGCAAAAGACATTAATGATGTGGAAATAACTGAAATTGAAGGAACTTTAACCGATTATTACGACAGCAAAAATAAAGTCTTAGCTTTAAGTAAAGATAATTTTAATAACTCTTCAGTTTCAAATCTTGGCGTTACAGCTCACGAATGTGGTCATGCCATTCAAGATAAAGAACATTATTTGTTAATGAAATTAAGAAGTATTGTTATTAAAGTTTATAATATTTCTTCAAAGTTTTTATTTCCTTTAATATTAATTGGAATTATATTTGATTTTATATTTTTAATTCCAACAGTTTCTTCTATCTTTATATATATAGGAATATCAATTTTCGGTTTGAGTTTTTTATTAAATTTAATAACACTCCCTGTTGAGTTTAATGCAAGCAAAAAAGCATTAAAAATTTTAAAAGAAGAAAATATATTAACTGACGAAGAATTAAAAGGAGCTAAAAAAGTTTTAAGTGCAGCCGCATTAACATACGTTGCAGAATTTCTATATTCATTATTAAATTTAATAAGATTTATTTTAATTTTTAAAAGAGATGATTAAAAAAAATAAAACTGCGTAATATTGCAGTTTTATTTTTTGTTTATATTTTGTTTTCTCTTTATAATTAAAGATTTTATGTAAGAACTGAAAATTTGAACCCCACCTATAAAAATATAAATAAAGTAAGTTAAACTTCTCCAAATAAGCATTGCCCAAGTAAATACATTTGATGCAAACCAATTTTTAAATAAAGCATCAAAACTTATTTCAGCAAGACCACTACCGCCTGGAAGTGGCATAATACTAGCAGTTAAATCACACAATATCATACAAGAAAATATAGTTAAATAACTAACTTGAGCTGCTTGACTTACTGGTAAAAATGCTAAATAAATAAAATATACAATTGCATAAAAACTAACATATGTTAAAATTGATAATATAATTTGAATAAATATAGTAAGTTTACTTTTTGCAAAGCTCTTCATGCTTTTTTGATAATTTTTAACAAATTTACAAACTTTAAAAAACGTTACTTTATAATTTTTAACTATTCTTATTTTGTTTAAAAATTTTAATAATTTTATTATAAAAGCTGGGCCAATTTTTTTGCTAACACTTAATAAGAATATTGTACCTACAATTGCCCCATTTGCTAAAGCTGAAATGGCTGCAACTACAATAATTATAACATTTCTAGTATATGGAATAAATATATTCGCTACTAGTACAGCAATACTAACTATTAAAAAGGCAACCAATTGAAAAACATGTTTTACAACAGGAATGCTCGTTGCTTTATCACCTTTAATATCATGCTTATTTAAATAAAAAACTTGAAAAGGTTGTCCTCCAGCTCCAAATGGCGTAATATTATCATAATATCTTCCTAAAAAATGAGTTTTCATACTTAAAAAGAAACGTCTTTTACCCGTGCTCTTTTTTATTAATTGATAATATTTCAAAGTTTCTATTAGGCTATTTAATAAAAACATTAACACTGCACAAAGCAAATATATCCAAGCAATATCTAATTTAAACAATTCTCCCAAATAAATATTTCCATTTGTAAGTGAAAAGTATGTAAATATACCAACTATAACCAAAAAGTTTACAACAAGCAAAATCGTATTCCAAATTTTACTTTTTTTACTCTTATTTTTATAATTTACTTTTTCTTCTGCGTTTTCAAGTTCAGTTTGAACATATTTATCTTTTAAAGAACAACTTAATGTTGTTTGAAATTTAGCATTAAAAAAAGAGGCTTTTTGCACTAAAACCGCATTTTTAATTATTCCTTGTTTAATTTTCAATTTACGCATAGTTTCATATTATCAAATATTTTATAAAATGTCAAATATTAGTTATAGTATTCTTACTATTTTTTTTTGTAAAAATCCACATATTTTATAAAACAAAAAGGAGCTAAAAGCTCCTTAAATTATTTGTATAAACGTTCATAAGCAGTTTTATTATATTTAAAAGTTTTATTACTCCTTAAATTTAATAGTAATGCACTTTGATATTCTTCAAAATTACTACTTTCTACCAACTCAAACATTTTATCAAATAAACTTTTATTTGTTCCTTGCATTGCATCTGTTTCAAATAAGTATGAAATTGTAACATTTTCAATATTGTTTAAAGTGATTTCGTTTTTAATTGTTCCTAAACTGAAAATTATATGATAACCATATTCAGTTAAAACAGGTTCAGCATATAGAGTATAATCTGTACTACCATCAGCAGAATATAATGCTCTACTTGCATCTGCAAATTCTTTAACCATAGTATCAGTAACTGTGGTATCTAAATTAACCGCATAGTATTGAGTTTGAGAATTAATTGCGGTTAACATTCCTTCATCTTCATTATATTTTTCAATATAATTAATAAAAGTTTGTAATCTTAAATCGTCATCATTTCCACAAGCATTTAAACTTGATTGAATTTCGTTATATAAAGCATTAACAGATTTTGTAGTTTCAACTAAAGATCCATCTACATATTCTTTTGCTTTAACACTTTTAGAAATATTTAAAACTTGTTGATTATATTCTTCAATGTCAATATAACCTTGTTTTAAATCTGTTTTCAATTTTTCTATTTGTTTTGTTTGTTCATCATTATATTTTACTAAGATATGAGCAACTTGAATATATTTTTCTCCAAATGGTTGATAGTAAATTTCATTTGAAGTTGATTGCATTTTTGTATTATATCCACTTTCATTTAAAGCATAAGTAAAAGCACTATTTCTAACTAATTCTTTATACTTATTTAAAATTGCCTCAGTATCTACATCTACATTATCTTCATAATCTTCTTGAAGTTTTTCAACGTATTTATTTTTTTCGAAAATTTTATAAATTCTATCTACTTCTTTATCAAAAACTTCATCGTTAGTTAGTTTTTTATATTCATCTCTACTTTTTTTAGCAGCGTTTATATATTTAGAATAAGCTCTTGTAGCTAAACCCTCTATTCCATATTCTTCTAATACAAACTCTATCAAATTAGTATCTTCTGGTTTTTCTTCTTCTTTTATTCTAGAATAAGTATAACTACCATCTTGATTTTTTACTCTTTCTACTTTTTTCTCGTAAAAAGTAACTTTATTTTCATTTGTTTGTTCTTCACTCTCATTTTCTTCTGGCAAAATCAAACCTTCATCTTCAACTATTTCATCAGCATATTCTTTTACTTGTGAATTTATAGAAGCATAAACTTCAGTGTAGATTTCATTTTGTTCAGTAATAGAAAGTTCACCATATTTGTCTTTTGCATAAGCCACTAAAAGTTCTCTATCTATTAAATCCTCTATAGTCTTTTTAACTGCTTCTTCAGCTGTCATTCCGTAAGTTTCTATATAACTATAACCAAAACTATTATAGCCCAAAATCAAATCTTCCATATTAATAGAAACATTATCTGATGTAACTACTTTTTGTGCTAAATATTTTGTATTATTAATTGTAACTAATGAACAAGCCGATAGCAAACAATTAAAGCCCATTATTAAAACTAAAACTAATATTGCTACTATTTTTTTAACTTTGTTTTTCACGTTTATTCTCCCATTGGTCTATATTTTAAAAGATTTCTCTTTTTTTAAACAAATTTACTTTAAATTATAATACAAAAAACAAAAAAATGCAATGATTTTTAATCTTTTATTAAAATATCAATAATAATTTTTAAATTTTCTATAATTTTCTTTTCAATATTAAATTCAATTATTGGCAAAGTTGACAATTTTAAACTTGAACTTTTTTTATAAAACTTTATAAGTTTTGAAATTTTTTCTTGCAAAATATCATCTTTACTATAAAACTCTAGTTTAATTAAATTATCATTAATTGTGAACTTTTTAACATTTAAATCTATTAACAAGTTTTTCAAAAATGCAACCATAATCAAATTGTTTATTTCATCTTTAATTTTTCCATATTTTTCATTTAATAATTTTTCTAAATTTTCTTTTTCACTATAATTTTTAATTGTTGAAATTTGTTCATAAATTTTTAATCTTTCAGCTTCACTATCAATATAATCTTTGGGTATAAAGGAGCTTAGTTTTACATCCATTTTGCAATCATTTTTTGATTTTATTTTTTCACCTTTTATTTCCTCAACAGCTTCTTTTAAAAGTTTTGTATACATATTATATCCAACTTTTTCAATATGGCCACTTTGTTGTTTCCCTAGTATTTCACCAGCACCCCTTATTTCCAAGTCTCTCATAGCAATTTTAAAACCACTTCCAAGACTAGAAAATTCACTTAATGCAGCTAATCTTTTATATCCTTCTTCGGTTAATGTTAAATGAGAATTATAAGTAAAATATGCAAAAGCATTAATATCGCTTCTTCCAACCCTTCCTCTTAGTTGATACAACTGACTTAAACCAAGTTTATCGGCATTTGTAATTATTATAGTATTAGCTTTAGGCAAGTCTATTCCATTTTCAATTAGAACAGTAGAAATTAAAATGTTAACTTCTTCTTGATAAACTTTGTTTATAATATCTTCTAAAGTTTTTTTCTCCATTTGTCCATGAGCCACTTCAACAGAAACATCTTTAAACATTTTTTTAATATGTTCACTAAACTGGTATATGCTTTCAACCCTATTATAAACTATTAAAACTTGTCCGCCACGATCCAATTCTCTTTGAATTGCCGTTTTCACTAGCGATTCACTATATTCACTAACAATTGTTTGAACTGGAATACGATTTTTTGGTGGAGTATCAATTATAGAAATATCTCTAACTCCAATTAAACTCATATGAAGCGTTCTTGGAATAGGTGTTGCAGATAATGTTAAAACATCAATATTTTCTTTTAAATTTTTAATTTTTTCTTTATCTTCAACCCCAAAGCGCTGTTCTTCATCTAGAATAAGAAGGCCTAAATCTTTAAAAACAACATCTTTAGAAAGTAATCTATGAGTACCACAAATAACATCTATTTTTCCATCTTTTAAATTTTCAAGAATTTTTTTTGTTTCTTTTGTCGATTTAAATCTATTTAAAACTTCAACATTTACCATAAAACTTTTCATTCTGGCTAAACAAGTTTTATAATGTTGCTCACTTAAAATGGTTGTTGGAGATAAAAATGCTACTTGCTTATTACTTAAAACGGCTTTATATGCTGCAACTAATGCAACTTCTGTTTTTCCGTATCCAACATCTCCACATACAAGTCTATCCATAACTTTTTCTTTTTGCATGTCTTCTTTAACTTCTTTAATTGCTTTTTCTTGATCTGTTGTTCTTTCAAATGGAAAAGCATTTTCAAATTCTAATTGAAGCATGTCATCTGTATTAAATTTATAGCCTTTACTATTTTCTCTTTTAGCATATAAAGTTAATAAATCAAAAGCCATTTCTTTAACCTTAGATTTTACTTTGTTTTTTTCTTTCAAAAACTCTGTTGTTCCAAGTTTATTTAATTTTGGATTTTCATTATCACCAATATATTTAGTTATTAAATTTGCTTTTTCTGTCGGCAAAAATAAAGTATCGCCATTCAAAAACTCTAATATAATATAATCTTTTTCAAAACCATTAAAAGAAACTTTTTCTAAAGCTTTACATTTACAAATACCAAAAGTTTCATGAACACAATAACTATTAATTTCAGGAGTAAAAAACACTTTGTTAATTTTACTATTTTTTATTTCAACTTTTTTAGCTCCATAAATATTAAAATTTCCAAGTAATAAAATTTTATCTTCTATAAAATCTGCACCCTGATAAACTTTAGAAACTAAAATATAAACTTCTTTTTTCTTAATTTGATTTAAATTTGTTATAACCGTACTAGAAATTAAATTTTCCTTTAAAAATTCTTGCATTTTTAAAGCTTTATCATTGTTATTAACAGCCAAAATAATTGTGTAATTTTTATATTTATAATTTTTTAAATCTTCAAGTAAAAAATTAAAATTTTGATTATATGATTTTGTAAAATTAGATAAAAAACTTAACACAAACTCACTTTCAAAAATTTTATTACTTGTGTTAATATTTAAAAAAGCCAATTTATTATTTTTTGTATTAAAAATGTTATTTTTATTTAAATAAAACTCTTTATGTTCTTTTAAAACAATTCCCTCATAAATTAAATTGTTAATATTAGTTAAAAAATTAACATAACTAGAGTTTATGTTATCTATAATAAGTTTTGGTTCCAAAAATACAACTTCACCATTTAAAAGATAATCAAAAATGCTAGCATTATATTCTTTTATAAATGGCAAAATAAAACTACAATTAATTTTATTAAAAGGCCTATTTTCAATTTCACTTTTTAATTTAATTAAATTATTATATCTTTCAGCATTATCGCAATTTTTAATAGCAATATCCAAACTTTTTTCTAAGCATTCATAATCGAAATCATCATAAAAAAACAAAGTATTTGGACAAATATTAATACTGTTTAATTCTCTCATTGTTTCATAAGATTCTACGCTAAATTCTGAAATTTTTTCAATTTCTTCATCAAAAAAACTTATTCTAAATGGAAAATCATTATTTATTGCAAAAATAGTAATAATATCACCTTTTACACTAAATTCTCCCATTTCATTTATCTGTTCAACTCGTTTATAATTAGCTTTAATTAAATCGTCTATTAATTTTGAATAATTATATGTTTGAGTTTTATCAAGTGATATAATTTTTCCCTTAAAAATTATAGGATTTAAAAATTTTTGTAATAAAACATTATTTAAAACGATTAAAACATCTATTTCATTTGTAATCAATTTGAAAAGAGCTAAAATAATATCTTTGTTGTTATTTTCAAAGTAAGAAAAATTAAAGCTTTCTAATTTTTCAGCTAATATAAAAGTATTTAAACCCAAACTTTTAAGTTGCGTTTCATATTTTACAGCATCATTTAAACTATTTACAACTAAAATTTTTTGTTTTTTAATAGCAGAAATTATAAAAGAGATTTCGTTAAAGTTTAAACCAAAACAAGAGCCGTCTTTCCCGCTCTCAATATTTTTTAATAATTCTATATATTTAGAATTTTCATTTAATATTTCTTTTATATCTATCATAATATTTTAAATTTTATAATTTTAAACTAATTTTAATGAAGTATTTTCAACATTACCTTTATTTTTAATAAAATTTTCGATAAACTCGTTAGTAACATTTTCAAAAACATCTTCAAAAACTTGTTTACTTTTAATTTTACTTAACACATAATTTATAATAGGAACATTAACATTATTTTCTTTTATTCCAATTCTTAATCTTTTAAAATTTTCAGTTTTTAATGCTCTCACAATATCACGCATACCATTGTGTGTCCCGCTTGAGCCACTATTTCTAAATCTCACTTCTTTAATAGGTAAATCAAAATCATCATAGATAATTAAAATATCATCTATGCTAACTTTAAATTTTTTTATAAAAGCTAAAACACACTCTCCGCTATTATTCATAAATGTAGTTGGTTTAATAAACAAAACTTTTTCACCAAAAATGTTAGTTTCAGAAAAATCTCCAAAACATTTATTTTTATTAATCACTAAGTTTTGTTTTTTCAAAAAAGAATCTAGGCATTTAAATCCAATGTTATGATAAGTGTTGTCATATTCTTTACCTTTATTCCCAAGGCCAAAAATTAAAAGCATTATTTTCTCCCTATAATTTTTTCATTTGAAACAATTTTATTTTCATCAATGCTCGTGTTTTTAATTATACTATAATCTATAATTTTACTGTTTTTTAATACTACCGCATTTTCTAAAATTGAATTTTGAACAATAGAATTTTCTTCAACAATTGCATTTTTTATGTTTGCACTTTCACCTATTATAGAATTTTGTTTTATAACAGTTTTACCTAAAATAAATGTATTCGGCTTAATTATAACTCCCCGATCAATATTTACTTCAGCGTCTATAAAAGTAGTGTTTAAATTTTCAATAATTACACCTCTTGATAAATGATAAGATAAAATTCGATTTTTTAAAACATCTAAACAATAAGCAAAAGATTTTTCATCACAAACTTTAATAAAATCATCTTCATTAAAATTCTGTATTTGAGGATTATAAACTTTTTGAACACTGTTAAGATATTCTACGTCAAATACATAACCTCTATTGAATTTTAAAGCCACTAGTTTTTTAAACATAAAATAATCTAAAATTTCCATAAACGTATGTTTAGTTAATAATGGTGTATCACTAAACACAACAGCCACAAATTTTTTGTTATTAGCGTTTTGTTTAATAATTTTTAAAACATCATCTTCCAAATTATAATCAACAACTTTTGTCTCACATATTGATACTGCACTTTTAATATAATCAATACCTTTTAAACCAAACATATTTAAATTAGAAAAATCTAAATTATACTTAACTTTTAAAATTAAAACCAAAAAATCATTATAACTATTTTCTAATTTAATTTGTTGTAATAATGTTTCTCCAATATTTTTTTCTTTTAAATTAAATAAGTTTTCACTTTTTTCTTCAATTTCTTTCTCTAATAATTCTATCATATAAGTATTATATAATAAAATAAAAAAAAGTCAAACTTTACTGTCGTTTAACTTTAAAAAAATTTGTCAAAAGGCTACCACACTTTTCTTCTAATATGCCGCCAATAACATTAGCTTTATGATTAAAACCTTTTTCGTTTAATTCTTTATACTTTTCTACTTCTAAGCCATATTTTTTGTCGTAAGCACCAAAATAAATATTATCCATTCTACTACTAAGAATTGCGCCATAACACATTAAACATGGTTCTTTTGTTACAAAAATACTACAGCCAGATAAATTCCAACTTTTTAATTTTTTACTTGCTTTTTTTATAGCTAAAATTTCTGCATGAAAAACTGCGCATTTTTTTGTTTCTTTTAAATTATAAGCCTTAGATATTATTTTATTATCTTTAACAATTATTGCTCCAACTGGAACTTCGTTTTTTTTATTTGCTTTTTTAGCCTCTTTTATTGCTAAATTCATAAATTTTTCAATCATTTGTGATAACCCTTATTATTAATTATTGTAAAAGCTCTATAAATTTGCTCCATTAAAATAACTCTCATTAGTTGATGCGGAAATGTTAATTTTGAAAAAGAAAGCTTAAATTGAACTTTATCTTCTACTTCTTTACTAACTCCATAGCTACCACCAATTATAAATGTTAACTCACTTGTTTGCAATTGTTTTTCCTCAACAAAATCAGCCAATTCTTCACTTGTAAATTCTTTACCTTTTAAAGACAATAAAATATTAAATTTTTTTAATTTTTCTAATATTCTTTTTCCTTCTTCTGTTTTTATTTTTTCAATTTCACTATTAGTTGGATTAGTATAATTAGTTTCTTTTAATTCAATTAAATTAAATTTACAAAAAGCATTTAATCGTTTTTCATATTCTTTAAAAGCATCTGTATAAAATCTTTCTTTAATACTACCCACACATATTAAATTTATTGTAATCATAACACACCCCAAATAAATGTAGAAATAGTTATAATAATACCTAAAAATAATGTTGCATACATTATAATTTTACTCTGCATTGTAAGTTTTTCTTTTGGATAATAATCTTGCAATAATAATTCTTCCGTACTTTTAGGTTCAGGTAAATTTTCAATCAATATTGGTTCAACTTCATTTATATAGTTTATTTCATTAATAAATTCATTTTCGTTGTTATAATCAATTACATTTTTATTTAACGATTTTTTTATGTTAATAATAACTTTCTTAAAACTTTCAAAGCTTGTTATTTTTAATAGACTCATTAATAATTTTATTAATAAAAATACTAATAAAAATACAACTACAGAAATTATTATTATAGCAAAAATAAAATTATTAGATAAAAAGTCATTTAAAACATCGTAAAACGAGCCTAAAGGCCAATTATTCGCCTTTGCAAAACTTAAATATACATTTATAAAATTGTTTGTAAAATGAATTATTATAGCTGGCCAAATACTTTTTCCTATAATAGAAACAAAACCAATCAAAAATCCTAAAATAGCAGCATAAAAAACTTGAACAATATTTAAATGCATTAGTCCAAAACAAATAGAACTTAAAATTAAAGAATGTTTTACGCTAATAGAATTAAACATTCCGCGCATTAAAATTCCGCGATGTAAAAATTCTTCACAAAAACCAGGAAGAATAGCTACGCAAATGATATTTATAATAAAGCTTAAAATCGAGTAATCAGCATTTGAAGATGAACTAGAACTTTCATATCCAAGCATTCCTATTATTCCATTAAAAAATGAACTTACAATTATATTTAAAAAAAATGCTATTATACCAATTAAAAAACAAATTAATATTGCTTTAATGCTTATTTTTTTAAATCCAAGATTAGTAAAAGTTTCTTTAGGTTTTTGTTTAAAAATTAAAAAATAAAAAAGCAATGGAACTAAAAACATTACTCCGCCTTGAATTAAAAGTGTCGAAATAACATCTTGCCATAAAGAATTTACATTGCTTAAAAACCCAAATTGAAAAATTATTCTAATTCCAACAAAAAGAACAATAGAAATAAAATATATTAATGAAATTTTAAAAAAATTTGTTGTTTTTTTCATAATTCTCCTAAATGCTAATTATAACAGTTAAAATCCACAAAATTATACCAAAAATTAAACTAAAATTTAAAAATTTATTCTGATTTTTATCTTCCAACAAAGCACATTCTTCGGTTTGTTTTAATGTTTCTATATTGTCCTTGAGTAAAACTACAGTTTTTATTCTTTTTAATTTTTTCAT
>SVIA01000017.1 GCA_015055535.1 Clostridiales bacterium | reverse complement strand
TTAAACCACTTATTGTATAGTTATCAAATTCTACATTATCTAACTTAGTTACATATGTTCCTACATTTTTAGCTTCTGCTATTTTGTTATTACCTAAATAGTAAGAATATGTAAATAAACTTTCTTCGCCACTAACAATACCAACAAAACTTGGTTTATTTAAACTTTCTATTTGATTTAAACCATTGTAGTTTAATGTATTGTTTGTAAATGTTACTATTACTTCTTTTTTAGTAATTGTATATGTTCCGTTTACAAAACTTGCATTATAGTTAGGATTATTTATTGTTCCGGTTATTGCATAATTAGCAGCAGCCATTCCACTTTCTTTTGTTAAGGTTATATTTAAATTATCACCAGTACAAATTTCTGTGTGTGCACTTGTTAATTCTTTTAATGTTTCTCCATATACACTTGTTTTACTATCTATTGTAATTGTTACTGATTTTTGATTTATTTTTAAATCAAATTCTTTACTAGCAATATTAGTAGCATTAAATATGTAACTTAATTTTACAGTATAATTACCAGCTTCTATTGGTGCAGCTTCTAATTTTTCTGAGCCTTTATAATATTCTACTAAAACTGTACCATCGTTTTGTAAAATATCATTCTCATAAACTGTTGCTGTTACTGCTAAAGCTTGTTTATCGTATGTTTTTGTTAAACTACTTGTTTTAAATGTTATTGTTCTTTCTTCAGCGGTTAGTGTTCCATCTACTAAAACTATATTATAGTTATTATACATTTCTTCGTTTACAATAGTAACTTCTGGTTTTGTTGTGTAGTCTTTAACTTCCAAATCAGTTACTTCGTTTTCACCATCTAAAACTTTGTAATCTATGCTCATTATGTCTGAAAGACTTTCATTATTAGCTAATCCATTTGCACTACAACTAAATTCTTCTGTATTATAACCTTTTAAATAGTTTACAGCACAGTCATTTGCTGTTATTATTAACTCTTTTGGGGTAATAGTGTATGTTAAAATTGTTTCTTCAATATAATAATTTGTATTAGTTACACTTGTAACAACTACATTATATGTGTTAACATTTTTTGCATTATATACAGTATTTCCGTTTAATTTTATATCACAATTTACTTTTGTGGTATCAGGTTCAATTATTCCAACAATATTAAATTCAATGTTATGATTAACACCTGTATACTCGTTTGAAGTTTCTTTAAGTGTAATTATTAGTTTTTTAGGTGTTATAGTTAACTTATTGTTAGTTTCAATAGCTGTATAATTATAATAAATTGAATTAGTACCGCTGATACTATCTACACTAGCGGTATAATCACCTACACTTTTAGATTTTATATCATTATTATAAAAACACATAGGACTAATACTATCATTATTAATAAGTCCAGAAATTTCAAAATCAATTTCTTGGTTTTGAGCATTATATTCTTTAGTAGTATTTTTTAGTGTTATAGTAATATCTTTTTGTAAAATATTAATATCTACATTTTCAACTTCGTAAATATAAATAACTTTATTATTTAAAGTTCTATTAATTGTTTTTGTGTTAGGTGTTGCTTCTAAATTAAAATTTACTCCATCTACAATGTAACTATATGTAACTTCTTCATATTGTTTACTACCATTTAAAGTTATAAATTCTACTTTATAAGTAGGAGTATCTCCATAAGTAACATTGTTATCATCAACAATTAGATTAACGGTATCAATAATTTGATTATAATAAACCAATAAGTTATCTAATTTTGCATTAGTATTAATAATATTTGTACTTGGATTTTTATCTGTAGAATTTTGTATGTAAGAAGTAAATAAATTAGATGTTTTTTCACTTAAACTTGTATATTTTGTAGTTAAAGTTTCTAAACTTGTTTTAAGTGATTTAATTTTATCTTTATATTTACTATTTTCATTACTACTTGTAATTGATTTATAATTTAAGAATTCATTATAACCAGTTAAATAATTATTAATATCGCTATTTATCTTAAACACTTCAAATGCACTATTTATAATATAATTAGTGCTATTTACTGTTAAATATAATTCATCAGTAGAATTTAACTTATCTTGAGTTAAATCTGTTGGCATTGTAACTACTTGTGGTGAAGTTAATCCATAACAAGTTAGTTTTGCATTTATTACAAATTCACTTAGTAAATTATTTCTTGAATAGTAAACATTATTTTCATCTAAACTAACTTCTTTAACCAAATTAATTTGAGAATACAAATCTGTATTAGTATTTACAGTAATATTAACATTTTCAAGTGTAGAACGATATGTAAAAGTAGAATCTATTTCTGTATTGCTAACAAAAACATCAAAATATACATTTCCTAAACTATCAGTAGTCATTAATGTATCATTAACATAAAAACTAACTCCACTTACTGCTGCACCAATATTTAAAGTATAAATAACTTGACAATTAACGGTTTCTGGAACAACGTTATCAGGATTACTTGAATTATCGGTTGTATCTACATAAATATTGTGTATTAAAGCTCCACTTGTATATGTATATGTTTTATTTGTGCCATTAAATGTTGCTGTTCTTGCACTACCAATTAAGTTACCAAAACGTTTTTTGTTTGTACTAATAACCCTACCATGGTTAACACAATTATTAAGTGTAACTATACCCCCTTGGTTTACTGAACCTTCGCCAAAGAAAGCCCCAATACCTGAGCCACCTTTTCCTTCTATTGTTCCATAATTGGTACAATTTACAATATTAACAACATTGTATGCTACACCATCAGTTAAAACACCGCCATTATCAGAGTTTGCGTAAGCAACAAGTCCTACTTGTCTAACTCCTGTTATGTTTGCATAGTTTTTAACATTGTTTAATTCAATTACACAACTTCTTTTATATCCATCAGCTGTAGCTATAATACCAGCTCTACTAGCAGCCGAAATTGTACCATAAACAGTTAAATCTCTAACATAATAAGTTCCACTTTCAGCACTTAAAACATTAACTATACCCATCATATAAGCATTTGGATAATTCATGTTAACTGTTAAACTTTTATTATTACCATAAAAATTGCCTTGATAAGGATTCATTTCGCTATTAGCTAAACCATAGAATTTACTAACTCTATTTGTACCATCAGCATTTTTAGTTAAATCTATATCAGCCATTAATTTAATATTAAGTGTAGCAATGCTTCTAGAAGTATAACTAGTGCCACCAATTGTTGTAGGAATAGCGCCATTAATTCTATAAGAAAGATGTTCAAAATCATTAGCGTTATGAATTTCAACAGTATTATTCGTTACTGATAAATTAGAAAAATTATCAACATAACTAGGCAATTCATCTAAATTAATAGTTAAATTTGAATTTATTGTATGATTTTCTCTGTTTAATGTACAATAATATTTATATGTTCCATCTTGCATTTTAAACGCAAGCATTAATCCACTATAAT
The DNA here is from genome assembly GCA_015055535.1 of Clostridiales bacterium. Taxonomy (GTDB): domain Bacteria; phylum Bacillota; class Clostridia; order Christensenellales; family UBA1242; genus UBA7868. The sequence continues at coordinate 14,176 of SVIA01000017.1, read as the reverse complement.
TACTTAATATACCATAGTGTTCTGTTGCACTTTCATTTGCTGAAAAGCCATTATTGGTTGCAGTAGTTTGAGCTATTTTAGCATCTACTGAAAATTGATTATTAGCAACACTTACAGCAACGCCATTTCTAGAATCATTATCTCCTTTATTACCACTAACATTATAAAGTGTAACACTAGTAATTCCTTGACTAGAACTAACACTACCAGAAATTCTTTGTCCACTATCTGACATATCAGAAGTGTTTCTTGCACCATAACCATTAATAGCTCCCATATATGGATAGTTATTAGTATGACTATTGGTTACATTATAAGCAACAGAACCCGCAAAAAATGTTCCACTTTTTGCAGAAAAACTACCAGCTCCTACTAAACCACCAGTACTAACACCACCGGTAACATTTGCATAACAAATAGAGTTATTAAGATTAATTTTTGTTGATGATGATCCACCTGCGATACCTCCCATAAAACCACCAACACCATTAGCACCATAAACAGTTCCTTTAACTGTTACTCTAGTTAATGTAGGAGCTGTTGAATTTATAATATTTTTCTTTTGTGCATCGCCTAAAATTCCGCCAACATAATTGGCTCCTTTTACATAACCATTTACTTCTACATCTGTAATACTTGTACCAGATTTTGCACAACCTGCTATAACCCCAACATAACTTTTTGTTGAAATTATATTAACCCCTGTAAATTTTATATTTTTAACTGTTCCACCATTCATATAAGCGAAAAAACCAGCATAATCAGCAGTAGCTGAAATGTTTAAATTTGAAACAGTAAAACCTGCGCCATTTAAAGTGCCTTTAAATGGCGAAGAGCTAGACCCAATTGGAGTCCAGCTACTAGTTAAAGTTATATTATTTGCTAATGTATACGTACCCGATAAGTCATTAGCCATATTTCTTAATTCTGCTTCAGTTGTTATAGTATAACTTGCAGCCTCAACTTCTTGAGGTTTATTATTTTTATTATTTATAAAAAATTGCCCCACTAAAAATACGCTTAACAAAGAAATTATTAAGACAAATGTTTTACTAATTTTTGTAAAAATATTAATTTTCATAATAAACCCCCTTAATTTAAGTTTATTTATTTAAATTTCTTATGTATCTAAAAGCAATACCGCTATGTAAATCATCAATTTGTTTTTGAACCGAAAAATCACTTGTGCTATTATACATTAAAAATCTAAAAGGTTCCTTACCTGCTGCTAATTTTAACAAATCAGATCTTGTTGTATTATTTAAATCATCAAACATTATGCTATAATTAGTAAATTTTTCACCAGTAAAATCTTCTAAATTTACTATACTATAGTTTTTACCACCACCATAGTAAACAATACCACCATGTGCATATGTATGATTATTATAATCTACAATAATACCATTATATTCTTGTTGAGTATTTAAAGAAGTTATCATTTCTGCAATATTAAAATTAATAGGAAAATTATTAATATTAGCACTAACTTCAATTAAAGTACTACTATCTATTAATTCGATATCTTTAAAATCATAAATTCTAACATCACCAATCAAATTTAAAACTGCGGGATAACTTGTTCCAGCTAAATTATACCAACCAAGTTCAGAAAATTTATACGAATTATATTGTTTACCATCTAAACAAGGTCCAGCAAATTTACATTCCATACCAATAGCAAATAGCCCAGAGTTGGTAAGTACACTATTTTTTAAATTTACAATAGTTTTAACATAATTTTCCATAAAAGTCAAATCATCTAAATTATTATCATTTCTAGCTGTATATCCACCTAGACTAGGACTTGCTGCACTATATTCATCACTAGCACCAGTAATATCACCTAAAATATATTTATTTGTACCTATTTTTAAAATAAATTCTCTTGCATTTCTTAAAATACAATTTTCAATGTTTACAGTAATTTGTTTATTACTATCCTCATAATCACCAAAAATTCTTACAACATTTCTTCCGTTTTGAACTCTTGAATTAAACAATGTAACGTTGTCACCCATTATTTCTAAAGTCGTTCCTGTATAATTTAATTTTGTTAAATCATCTACATCATCACAACCTTTTAACTCAATATTATTTATTTTAACATTATCATTTCTAACCAAATAAACAATATTATCCTGAGCTTTTACTGAAGCAATATTTTGAAGACTTACATAGTCTAATGGACCTTTAAAAACAGCGTCATTGTACGGAAAACCATAAGAATCTATAACATTAGTAATGTTATCAGCATTCAATGAATATCCATTTCCATAAACATCATTTTTAAATTCTAAAATATAATTTATAGTAGGTCTTTCTTTACCAATATTTGTATAGTAAGTATAATCTGCTGTTGTGTCAATTTGTTTAACTTCACTTTGAAGAATGCTTTTTGCATTACTTATTAAACTTGTGTTGTTTCCATTTTTAATTAAAACTTCAACACCTAAATTTATTTTATTTTGTAGAACAACAACTTTACTTTCTTCAGTAGCTTTTACAATATCGTCATATGTACTCACATTAACGCCATCTATAACTTTTAATGTAAAACTTGCAGGTGTTTGTTGTAAATTAAGTAACTTTGCATCTTTACTTTCCGCATAAATAGTTACAATACCATTACTTACAACTTTTAATTTGTTTCCAGAAACAGTCGCAATATTACTATCACTAGAATAAATATCAATTTTATTTAAATCAATTTCTTCGGTTGCTGTTAATTTTAATGTATATTCATCTAAAACATAGTCATTATTTTCTATTTTATATTTACCAAATACAAAAATTTCATCACTAACCAATCCAAATGTTTGAGAATTTTCTTCAAAATTTAAGCCAGTATAAGGAGCTAAAACTGTAACAGTTTTATAAATTTCACAAACAAAATTATCGTTAACGTAAAATTTTGCTGTAACAATATTCGTTCCAACTTTTAAGGCTTCAATTTGAAAATTTAAACCATCTGTTAATAAAGCTAAAACGTCATTATTTTCTACAATAATTTCTACATTAACACCTTCTAAATCTTCAGGTTCAAAACTTACAGTAAAATCGTTTTTAGCATTAATTTGTAAATAATCATTCAAACCAACAAAACTACAACTATCACTTTCTAAATCGTCAGTAATTATAATTGTCAATGTGCTTAATACTGTTTCCTTACTTCTAAGTTCAATTGTAGCACTAGAATAGAATGGATTTAACTCGGCATCAATTATAAAATTAGCAGTATTTACACCCAATTGATTAACTATATTAAATTTTAAAAATTTTTCTTCATCATAATTAAAATTAATGTCTTCTTCGTTCACTTTATCTAGGTCAACACTAGCAACAAAATCTACTTTTCCACTATAAGTTTTTATACTAGATTCGGTACTACCATTCATAGTAGCAATAACATCACCTTTTAATATGGTTATTTTTTGTGTTTTTACAATTTGACCATTTAAACCATTGTTTAATATAGCAGTAACCGTTACTTCTCCACTTTGAATAGGTGTAAGTTTACCCGTTAATTCTTCAACTTTTGCAATATTATTATTAGAACTATACCATTTTATAGTTCCAGTAGAATTACTTGGTATAAGATTTGCAGTTAAATATAATGTTTCATTAATCTTAACTTCGTTATTAGATGTAATAACAAAATCTAACGGAAGTTTACTATTAACTTCTAAAATAAAACTAGAAACATAACCACCATCATTAGTAGTAGTTGTAATTTTACAAGTACCCGGAGTAAAAGCTGTAATTATTCCATCATTAGAAATATTAATATTTGGCATAGAATAATTTCCAACAGAAGATTTTGAATAAGTTACTTCTTGATTTTCAGCTTTAAGTGGTAAAATTTGATTTTGAATATTTAAAGTATTGTTTTCCGTTAATTCTATATATTCTACATTTTTATTTAAACTTGTAATTGACGAAACACTTACTGGAACATATAAACTTGAGACATTTGCTAAAGAGAACGTAGTAAAAATTAACAATAATGGTATTAATAACATTAATGCAACAACTTTATTTTTCATTATGCGTCCTCCTTATTTTCAAAAGTTTTATCTAAATTTTTAAACATATAAATATAGCTTATAATAAAGAAAGTTATTATCGAAACAAATAAAACAACAATTGAAAATACATTACCTAATAAATATAGTTGTTTTAATTCAGCAATAAATCCCATTAATAGAACTATAACAGATAAAATTAAACTAAAGAACAACGTAATTATTAAAGTATTATTAGAATTGTTTGTATGTTCTTTTAAACTAAAATGTTTTAAATCATGCTTAGTTGCAAGCAAAATTGATGCTTCTGAGAATAAGAAAATTAATATAAATAATATTACAGCTTTAAAAATGTTTAAATATCCAAAGAAAATTAATAAAATTATTGAAAGTAAAATTGCTAAAGTAGAAACTATTGAGCAAAATGTAACTTTACTTAAAATTAAATCTTTATATTTTATTGGCATTATTTTATTCATTGTAAACATTTCACCATCTCGAGAAATGTTACTTTGAGCATAAGTGTTTATTATTACTACGTAAAACATTAAAATAAAAACACAAAATTCAAAATTTAAATTAATATATAGTATTGAATGAACAAGTGATTGAATTAAACTTATTGTTATAAAAGTTAAAAATGGCATAGCAAAGCAAATTGCAAAACATTGAAAAGTATAACCTGGTGTTCGCAATGTTAACAAAAACTCTTTTTTCAATAAACTAACAAAAGGTTTTAATGGTTTTGGATTTTTAACTTTTTTATGCGTTTTCCCTTTGTTTTCATGATTGTCAAATACAATATTTGAAAAAATTTTACTTAAAATAAATAAACTTAGTACCACTAATGCACATACAGTTAATAAAACAAAAATAAAATTAACAAAACCGTTTATATTTAAAGTAAAACTAGCCAAGTTGTTAAATGGAAATATATTTGCAATTTTAGCAATTGTTTTCATATTAGCTTCATTAAAGAAATACTTAATATTACCAGTAGAAATTAAACTTTTTAATGCTCTTAAAAATACTGAATAAATAACAAAACCAACTACTATAACTAATGTATAAAATATAGTCATAACAACGGGATGAGATTTTATTACTTTTGCACAATAATAAACCGGTATAACAAGCAACATAGAAATTCCAAGACTTAATAAAGTTACAAGTAAAATAGATATTATTGTTAAAAGAATAAATCCAAACCCTTGATTTGAAACAATCATAAAGCAAATGTTTAATGGTAAAATTGTAACAAAACTAGTTAATAATTGATTTGCAATTACTTTAAACGATTTATACAAAATTATATCTTTATTTTTAAGTGGTAATGTAATTAAGATTTGTAAATCATTTTTAGTTATTAACTGATCATAAATGTTTTTAACAGCAAAAAATACATTAACAATTATAATAAATAAGTACGTTATAGAAAGTAACTGTCTACTTCTTTCTAAAATGTTAATTTCTCCGTTTAATTTTATATTTAAAAACATTACACTTAAGTTATAATAAACATAAATAAAAATTCCTAAAAACAAAGCTACAAAAACAAATGAAAAAACAGTACTAAGTATTGATTTAGCACTTTTAATATTAGAGATTTTTTCTTTATAATCTCTGTTTAATAAAAGTAATAGCTTATTCATTTATTTCTCCAAAAATTTTTACAAAATATTCTTCTAAGCTAATATCATGTTTTTTATCAAAATCTTTAATAGTAAAGTTATCTATTATTTCTCCCTTTTTAATCATGTAAACTCTATCACATGTTTTTTCTACTTGATCTAAATTATGAGAAGAAAATAAAATAGTATTACCTAAACTTTTATAATATAATAAAAATTTCTTCAAACTTTGAGCTGCTAATGGGTCAAGCCCTGTTAAAGGCTCATCTAAAACAAGAAGTTTAGGTTTATGAATTATTGCCCCCATTAAACAAATTTTTTGTTTCATACCATGTGAATATGAACTAATTAAGCTGTTTAATCTATCTTTTAAATTAAAATATTCATTAAGCATATTTAAAGTTTCAAGTCTATCTTTACTTGAAATATTATATATATCTGCCATAAAGTTTATATATTCTATACCAGTCATTTTTTCAAACGTAGCACGATTATCGGGAACATAGCCAATTATTTGTTTTGCTTTAATTGGTTCTTTACTTATATCAAAACCACCTACTAAAACTTGGCCTTCATCAATTTTTAAAAAACCAACCAAACTTTTTATAATAGTGCTTTTACCAGCGCCATTTCCACCAATTAAACCAACAATTTCACCTTTTTCTAGTTTAATATTTATATCTTTTAAAGAATAAAAATTGTTACGTTTATACTTTTTATATAACTTTTTTATTTCTAACATACTAACCTCTCTACTTAGTTTTAGTAGTTTATTCAACATTATTCTACCATAATTACAAAAATTTGGCAATATTTTTTTTATATATTATTATATTTAACATTTTAAACAAAAAAAGCCATAAAAATGGCTTTTATTTTTAAATTAACATTATTTTTAAATAGCTAATATTGTTACATTTTTAATAGTAGCTTTATACACATCTAAAACATTGTTTGGAACGTATATAATTAAACTGTTTTTTACCCCTTCAAACGAATCTTTTTTAAAACTAGGTACAACACTTGAATTAAATGTAATACTTGTTAAATTTTCACAATTATTAACAAAACTACTTCCAAAATTTTTAACAAATGAAGGAATATTAATTGTTGACACTACGCTATTATCTTTAAACAAATTATTTCCAAGTGATGAAAAACTTCCAAAATACGTAAAATCAGCTAAATTAACATCTGAAACATTACCCGTTAAAACTGTTAAAACATAGTTTTGCACTTGAATATAAATCGTTCTATTATTAAATGCTGTAAATTTATTTACAAAATTAGTTTTAACCGTTTCGTTATTAAATACAAAATTAATTCTACTTAATGTTGTATCTGTAAAACTAGTTTCATGAGTTTCAGATACATCCATATTTAAAATGTTTACAGATTTTAATCCTGTACATCTACCGAAAGCATATTCTCCACATTTTGTTAAATTTGCAATATTTACATTTCTTAAATTAGTACACTCATAAAAAACTGCATTTCCAAGCTCTAATTCTTCACTGTTTAATGTTATTGATTGAATACTTAAACAATTTCTAAATGCACTATTTGGAATAAATTTTAAATTTTGAACAAAATTTATATTTGTTAACGCTGAACAGTTAAAGAATGATTGTTCTCCTATTGTATTTAGTTTTTTAGATAAACTTACATTTAATAAACTTGTACAATTGTAAAAAGAATTGTTTCCCACCTCTACAACATTTGGAGTATCTACATTAATTAAATTTGATAAATTATAAAATGCATCATTATTAATTTTTGATAAATTAGGAGCAATTAACACTTTTAAAGATGAAAATGCTTTAAAATCCCCTACAAATTCTGTAACATTTGGTGCATATAAAACTTTTACAGTTTTATCTTGTATTTGTTCAATATCTGAAGATAATAATTCTGTATATTTTACAAAATTATTAAAGTATGCAAGTGTTGTATAGTTAGCATCTATATAGTTTAATAAAGTTTTAGGTGCATAAATTTCTAATTTTGAATTTGAAACAAAAGATGTTGCACCCAATTTAACTGGTGTTTCACTTTTTATTGCCACAAAACTAAGATTATTTAATCCATTAAAACAATTTTCTCCAAAATAAATGTAACTACCAGGAACTATAATTCTTTCTACATTTGTATTTACAAAAGCATTTTCTTTAATGCCTAAAATATAATCTTCTCCAACATATTTGGGCAATACTAAATCTTTACTTGTTCCTGTATATGATGTAATAAATCCATTCTGACTAATAAAATTGTTTTCTCTATATACTGCAAAATTATTGAAAAACTCTTGTGCATTTTCAATTGTTGGTTTTTTATTTCCTAATAAATCAGAACTTTGTATAGCTTCAACAACTACTTTTACTATAACATCTTCACCAACTTGAACATTTACTCCGTCTGAATTTAGTGATGAGATTTGCTCAATATTTGTAGGCACTTTTAATGTTTCCACAAAATTATAATTTTCATCTTTAGCTGTTACAGTTTTTAAATAATTATCTTTTCCAATTAAATAAAAAGAATTATCAGCTTCTACATAAACCCAAGAATAATTTTCATTTTCGTAAGTTACAACTTCTGTAATTTTAAAATTTAGTTGATTAACAAAGCTTAATACTCTATTATCTTCACTATTGCTTTCAAATATTAATTTTGCACGAACAAAAGCGCTATAGCTTTCCTCTTCTAAACCAATTGTAATTGGTTTGCTTATAATTGTTGATCCAGGAGCTAATTCATTGCTTTTTGTAGTTAAAGTAATTTGCCCTGTTGAGTTTGATAATTTTATTTCATAAAATCTTTTTCCATTGCCACTTATAGCAAAATAAAGGCCAATAAAAATTCCAGCAATTAATAAAACTGCTCCTATTATAATAAAAACCTTTTTTAAATTATTACTTTTTTTCTTAATCATTATTTTTATTATGAACAATTTTTCAAAAAATGTCAAAGCATTTACACACATTTAATTATAATTTAAAAAATTATAAAAAAAGCCAAGCAAAACTTGACTTTAAAAAGTTTTTTCTATAACTCCACCACCAAGACAGTAATCATCTTTATAAAATACTACATACTGACCAGGGGTTACCGCTCTTTGTTTTTCATAAAAATAAACCTTAACTTTATTTTCTAAAATTTCAACTTTAACTTTTTGATCGGGTTGACGATATCTAAATTTGGCATTACATTCAAATTCTTTTTCACTTGGCATATTTGGAATCCAATTAATTTTATAACTAACTAGGCCATTACTAAATAGTTCATCTTCCTCACCTTGTGAAACGATTAACTCATTTTTCTCTAAATTTTTTCCAACAACAAAATAAGGCTTTCCGTTACCATCATTTCTTCCACCCACATTTAAACCTTTTCGTTGTCCCAAGGTATAATAAGCAAGCCCAATGTGAGTTCCTATAACCCTACCATCTGTAGTTATAATTTTACCTTCTTTTATTGGAAGATAATTTTTTAAAAACTCTCTAAAATTTCTTTCGCCTATAAAACAAATTCCTGTACTATCTTTCTTTTTTGCATTAATTAAATCTAGTTTTTCTGCAATTTCTCTAACTTTTGGTTTTTCAATATCACTTAAAGGAAATAATACTTTGTCTAATTGGTCTTGACTTAGCTGATTTAAAAAATAACTTTGATCTTTATTTGAGTCTTTTGCTTTTAATAAATAAACTTTACCATCTTTGTGTTTTGTTTTAGCATAATGACCAGTTGCAATAAAATCTGCACCAATTTTTTTGGCAAATTCTAAAAATGGTCCGAATTTAATTTCTCTATTACAAAGTACATCTGGATTAGGAGTTCTACCTTTTTTATATTCCTCTAAAAACTCTTCAAAAACTCTGTCGTAATATTCCTTAGAATAATTTACAGTATAATACGGAATACCAATTTTATTACAAACTTGTTTTACGTCGAAATAGTCTTCTTCAGCCGAACAAACTCCGTCATCACTCGTTTCTTCCCAATTTTTCATAAATACGCCTATTACATTGTATCCAGCTTCTTTAAGTAGATAAGCTGCAACAGAACTATCTACGCCACCACTCATTCCACAAACAACAGTTTTCATACTAAAACTCCATCTTTAAATTTTTCTTTAATATTTACTTTAATTATATCATTTTCTTTTAGCAAATCACAATATTTTAAATAGCATTTTACAAAATATTCAGTATGACCAACAAAATATTTTTCATTATCAATAAACACAACTTCCTCAATTAGCAAGTTTTGAGTAACATTGTCATTTTTTAATTTGTTAATATATTTATCAAACAATTTTGAGGTTAACTGTTGAACTTCTTTTACTCTTTCGTGTTTCACAGAGTTTAAAATTTGAACCATTTTACTAGCTTTTGTTCCATCACGCATAGAATAAGGAAAACAATGGACATTCATAAATTCGGCTTTATCTAGCGTGTCTAAACTCTCTTTAAAGTTGTCTTCTGTCTCGGTTGGAAAACCAACAATTAAATCTGTAGTAATACTAGCAAATGGAAAATATTTTTTAATTAGTTCTACTTTTTGTAAGTATTCTTCTTTTGTATAATGTCTATTCATTTTTTGTAAAATTTCTGTACAGCCACTTTGCAAACTCAAGTGAAAATGTGGACAAAAATTTTCAATTTTTTTAAGTCTATTTAAAAATTTTTCAGTAATTACATTTACTTCTAAACTGCCAAGTCTTATTCTAGAGTTTATATTTTTTAAACTTTCAATTAATTCTATTAAACTTGGTTTATAATCACTTAAATTTATTCCAGTTAAAACAATTTCGCCACACATTTTAGATAAAATTTTGGCTTCATTTATAATATTTTCTAAGTTCCTACTTCTGCTTCTTCCACGAAGAAAAGGAATAATACAATAAGAACAAAAATTATTACAACCATCTTGCACTTTTAAATATGCCCTAACTCTTTGTGGAGATGCTAAAAACTCTTCTGTATACTCTTTTGGCAAAATTTTAGTCTCAATATATTTTTCTTTATTTAATAAATTTAAAATTTCTTTTTTATAACCATTACCAACAACAATATTTACATTTAAATCTTCAAATTGCTTACTATTTTTTTGACTAGCACAACCACAAATTATGATTTTAGCGTTTTGATTTAATTGACGAACTTTAGTTACTAGTTGTCTACTTTTTCTTTCACCTTCATTTGTAACGGCACAGGTATTTAATATGTAAATATCTGCATACTCTAATTTATTTGTACACTCATAGCCTATATTTGTTAGTTCTGTAATCAAGCCTTCACTTTCGTAAAAATTTACTTTACAGCCAAGCGTAAAAACACATATTTTCATATTTTCTCCTTAGTTTAATTCATACATTAAAATAGACGCTAGCATAATACTAGCAGTTTCAGCCCTTAGTATATTTTTTGAAATACTAACCTCATAAACATTAGGTAGTTTTATTAGTTTTTCTTTTTCGCTTTCACTAAATCCACCTTCGGGCCCAACAATAATTGCAACATTTTTCTTAATATTTTTTGTTTTAAAAACTTCCTTCAATACTTTTTTACTTTTTTCATAAGCAAAAATAACTATATCAAAATTAACTAATTTTTCCAATAAATTATTAAAATCACCCACAAAAGAAATATTTAAACTTTTGCTTCTTTCACATTGCTTACAAGCTTCTAAACTTACTCTGTTTATTTTATCAGCTTTAATTTCCTTTAACTTAATATTTGTATACTCACTATTAAAAAGTGTTAAATTATCAACATTTAGTTCTGTTAATTTTTGAATTATTAAGTCTAAATTATCATTTTTAATATTTGACTGAAAAACTGTTATTTTTGAGTTGTTTTCTTTAAAATTTTCAATTTTTTCTAATTTTTTTAACTCAATATTTTTTTTATTTATTTTAGAAATTTTAAAAATATAGTTATAGCCATTGTTGTTAAATAGAACAATGGTTTCACCTTCTTTTTTCCTTAAAACATTAACTATATGATTATAATCTTCTTCTAAAATTATTTTATCATTATCTAAATTTTGATTAGTGTAAAATTTTCTCATACAACATTATAACATACTTTTTTATTTTTTCAAAACTCATTTTAATTTATTATTATTTTTAAATATTTATTTGAATAAATAATTGCAAAAGGCAAAAGTTTATTCAATAAAAAATTCATTCATTCAGCGTGAATTTATGAAGATATGTATAAAATTAAAAAGTCCCATATTTTAGGACTTTTTGTTTTTAAAATAACGAATTTATTTTAATGACAATAATTTTAAACAATATATTTAAAATTGATTTTATATCAAATTCTTTAATGATAAAAAGTAATTTGGCATTAATATTAAGCTATTTTAATATCTATTTACTATTTTTCTTTTGTTTTGCTTTTTTTGATAAGTATTTAACAATGTTTTTATTTGCTTTTTTTTCTTGTTCCTCAGCCAATTCTTCTTCTCTTTGCTTTTTACTATCATACATTGCCTGACGTCTTAAGTGATAATGTTCAATTTCTTCTTTAACATAGTCGTCTTGCTCATCTATTGGGTTTGGAAGTTTTGAATCATCTTTCATATGAACATCCATTTGAGTATATGGAATTGAAATTCCGTTTTTATCAAATGCAAGTTTAATACTTTCCATCATCATCCAATAAAAATTCCAATAATCGGCAGATTTAACCCAAACACGAACAACAATATCTATTGAACTTGAGTTATGTGTTTTAATATTAACAAATGGATTAGGCTCATTTAATGCTAGTTTAGTTTTTTCAATTTCTTCATAAATAATTGCTTTTGCTTTTCTAAAATCGTTTTCATATGCAATAGAAAATTCCATATCTACTCTTCTTGTATCTTTTAATGAGTAGTTAACAACCACCCCATTTAGTGCATTACTATTTGGAATTATTACTGTTTTATTATCTGTTGTAATCAATTTTGTTTGAAACAACCCAATTTCATCAACCGTTCCAGATTCTCCTGAACAATCAATAAAATCTCCCACTCTAAATGATCTTAAAACAATAATTAAAACACCCGCTGCAAGATTAGATAATGTTCCTTGCAATGCAAGACCTACTGTAACAGCACCTGCTGTAATAGCTCCAACAATGCTTGATGTGTCTATTCCTACATAACTTATAAATATAATTAATAAGAATGCTTTAACAACTTTTCTTCCAATAGACACAAACACTTTTGAAAGTGTTTTATCGGTTTTTCTTTTTTCTAAAGATTTATTAATTTTTTTGAAAATTAAATTGGTAAGTTTAAAGCACATAAACAAAACAATTAGAGCAAGAACAAGTTTTATTCCATCTGTTTTAATCCAGTTCCATAAAGTGCTTACAATACCATTCCAGTTTATTGCTAATAAATTTTTCATTTGATTCTCCTTTACTAAGAGTTAGTATAACATACAAAATAAAATTTTCAAAATATATATTGATAAATTTAAAAATGTGATATAATAAAAATATGAAAATAATTAAAGATGAATCTTTTTTTAAAACTGATACTATAACTTTAGCCAAAAACTTAATTGGAAAATGGATTATTACTAACACCAATGGACAAGAAGTTACTGCACAAATTACCGAAACTGAGGCTTATTTGGGAATAAATGATAGTGCTTGCCATACTTACAAAAACAAAAGAACTAAAAGAACTGAATCAATGTATAAAGAAGGTGGAACAATTTATATTTATCTTTGTTATGGTCTTCACTATTTATTCAATATAGTTAGTAAAAATGAAAACGAGCCAGAAGCCGTTTTAATCCGTGCAGTAAACACCGCAAATGGACCCGCAAAACTAACAAAACTATTAAATATTAATGCTAGCTTAAACGGAGAAAGTATTATAAATAACGCTAAAATTTGTATTATGGATGATGAAAAAATTTATTCTTATACAAGCGATAAAAGAGTTGGAATTGATTTTGCAAATGAAAAAGATAAAAACGCAAAATTAAGATTTATATTAAAAAATGCCTAATATAAATATTTTAGGCATAAAAAATTTTTCATTACTATTAAATATAAAAATGTATACAATACAAAGTGCCTATGGCACTTTTGTTACTTTTGCCCCACAATTAGGACATTCATGAGAATTTCCTAAATTACTGCCACAATATTCGCATTTTCTATTTTGGGATTTTTGACTTCTTTTATTCAAACTATTTTTAATTTCATCCGTAATTTCTTCTTCAATAACATCTGTTACTCTATTATGTCTTTTTATAGAAGAAACTATAATAATTATAAAAACTACAAAAAATGCAGTAAACATTATTATAGGAAAAATAAAAAACACATTAAAATACAATAAAAAATTTATACCCATATATTAATTATATCATAAGTCTATTTTTTTTTGCAATCAAAAATGTTAATTTTATTATAATATTAACCAATTTATTATATAAATTTAAGTATTTATAGCTAACTTAAAATAATATTATAAGTTTGATCATATTAAAAAAAACATAAAAAA
>SVIA01000028.1 GCA_015055535.1 Clostridiales bacterium | reverse complement strand
ATAAAGGGAGATACAAATTTTTCTAAACCAGTTGTAAGAGGTACTATTACAAGTTATTTTGGTTATAGAACTCATCCAGTTACTGGACAAAAAAATAAGTTTCATAGCGGTATAGATATTGGTGGAAATAAAGAAGGAACTAATGTTTATGCAACCGCAAATGGAATGGTTGGAAAAATTATTAGAAAAGCAAGTTGCGGAGGTAATTCAGTATATATTTATCATACAATAAATGGTAAGAAATATACAAGTCAATATACTCATTTACTTGCAATAAATGTTAAAGTTGGACAGCAAGTTACAGCAGATACTGTAATAGGTACAGTTGGTGGAGGAGCTCAGACTAAGAGTTATGATAAATGTACAACAGGTGCTCATTTACATTTTGGTATTGCAAATGGTTGGTATGGTGGAACTGGAACTGGTTCATATAGTTCTTATAGTACATATTTAACAAAACTTATAAATCCAAAAGATATATTAGGTTTACCTAATAAAGGAACATATTGGAAAAGTAGATAAAAGGCTTATTTTAAGCCTTTTATTTTGTATTAAAACTTTATATAATAATTATTAGAAGGTGAATTATGAAAAAAATAAAAAATGTTATAAAGAAAAGTGATAAGAAAAAACTTACTATTTATTTAGTGTTACGTGCTTTAGTAATTTTTTGCATGATAAGAGAATTATTTTTAGGGAATATTATGAATGCTTTGTTATGTGTTTTGTCATTAATATTATTTTTAATTCCTATGTTTGTTGAAAAAACATTTAAAGTAGATTTACCAAATACTTTAGAAATTATTATTATGTTGTTTATTTTTTCAGCAGAAATATTAGGTGAGATTAATAGTTTTTATTTAAAAATAGAAAATTTTGATACAATTTTACATACGTTAAATGGATTTTTATGTGCTGGAGTAGGTTTGTCTTTGGTAGATTTACTTAATAATAAGGTTGAATCTTTTAATTTATCTCCAGTATTTATTGTTATTGTCGCATTTTGCTTTTCCATGACAGTAGGAGTTTTTTGGGAATTTTTTGAATATGGCATGGATAAATATATGGGGGTTGATATGCAAAAAGATACATATGTTAGTAAAATAAAAACAGTAGAATTAGATGAAAATAAATCAAATGATGTTATTACAATAGATAATATTACTGAAACGATTATTGTTGATAAAGAACTAAACGTTACTCAAATAAGTGGGTATCTGGATATCGGTTTACATGATACAATGGATGATTTAAAAGTTAATTTTGTTGGTGCAGCAATATTTAGTGCTTTTGGATATGTTTATTTAAAAACAAAAGAAAAATTTAAATTTATTAAAAACTTTGTAATTGTAAAAAAATAAAGAGTTTCATTGAAACTCTTATATTTTTGCTTTAATTCTAATTTTGTCTGTGTTTTTAAAGTTGATTTTAGCAATTTTATCTAGTATTTCGATTCCGTATTCTTTAACTAATTCAGCTCCTAAATCATCTACATTTTCTCCTGCACCTTTTAATATTTCTCGATTGTACTTTTTGCTTAATTTATCCATTTCTAATAAAAATATATATCTACTAATAATTGATGAAACAGCAACACTTAAGCATTTGCTTTCAGCTTTTGTTGTAAAAAATATTTTGTCAACTTTTTCTGACATATTTTTAATGTGTTCATAATATTTTTCGCGATATACAAATTGATCCATTACAATAACTTTGTAATCGTATTTTGTTTTTAATAAATTTACTAATACTTTGTTATGTAGTATTGCTTTAACTTTATTCATGTTAAAAATCATATTTTTATTATAATCTTCAGCTTTTAAGATAAATGTACAATGTGGTATTTCTTTAATTAATTGTGGAGCAATTTCTCTAATTTTTTCATCTGTTAATCTTTTTGAATCTTTTACGCCAATTTCTGTTAACCAAGTTTTTTTCTTTATATCAACAAATGATGCCGTAACTACAATTGGTCCAAAATAATCTCCAGTTCCAACTTCATCTGATCCTATCGTTGAAATATTTTTAAATTTATCATTTGTAATATCATCTTGTTTTCTGGCTTTTTCTTTTTCTTTAATGTCTAATTCATGACGAACGTCTCTTTTGTTAAATGAGTATTCTAAATCAAACCACATATTTGCATCAATGTCAGCATTTTTTCCTTGAAACATTAATTTCCCTGATTCGTAAAGTGTTATAATTGTATCTGCTTCTTCAGCTTGAAATACAGAATATGGTGGTTTATTTGGTCTTTGTAAATCCTTATAATATTCTATTACTTTTTCTTTAATATTTGGGCTTACTTTGTATACTAAAATCATTTTCTTTCCCTCCTAAAAGTATTTTAACATAAAGAACTTTATTTTTAAATATAATTATATTATAATTATTATAGAGGTGTAAAGATGAATATAGTTGATATAATTATCATAGCTTTATTAGCTTTAAGTATTTTTAATGGTTTTAGAAGGGGAGTTGTTAATAGTTTTGTTACTTTAGTTGGAACGATTTTAGCTTTTGTAGTGGCATTTTATTTAAAAACACCAGTTTCTATATTTATGTATGAACATTTACCATTTTTTTCAATAGGT
>SVIA01000027.1 GCA_015055535.1 Clostridiales bacterium | reverse complement strand
GTAATTTTAAAATGGGAATTATGATTTTAACTTCACATTTTTTAGGTGCTATTTTAAATGGTTTATTATATAGAAATTATGGTAAGAAAAAAGAAAATTTAATTAATAATAAAATTAATATTTTTATTAAAAATCAAAAAAATACAATGGAAGATGCAATGCTTTCTAGCATTAAAAGTATACTTATTATTGGAGGCTATATTTCCCTTTCTTTTTTAATAATTGGTATCTTAAATGACTTTGGTATTATTAAAATTTTATCTAAATTTTTAAGTTGTTGTATTGGTATTGATTATAATATAATTAATAGTTTTTTAAATGGTTTAGTAGAAGTTACAAAAGGAGGATTAGATTTAAGTCAATTAAATCTCAATAATGATATTTTAGCAATGCTATTAACTGGAATTATTAGCTTTGGTGGATTTTCAATAATTTTACAAGCATTAAATTTTTTAAGAAAAGCTGAAATAAAAATTAGTATCTTTTTATTGCAAAAAACAACACAGAGTGTTATTTCTGTGTTGATATGTTTTCTATTAACTTTAATTTTTTAATTAGTTATATAATTTAATTAAACTTTCTTTTACGTCGTTATAATAATTTTTTAATACTTTATCTTTACCTAAAATATATTCTAATGGAATAATTAAAGCATTTAAAATTTTAAAGTTTTCTAATTTTATAGCTTCGTTCATAGCTTTAGCAATAATTATGATTTCTTCTTTTTGTTCTTTTTTTAGTTTACCTTTTCTTCTTACTGCACTGCATAAATCATTTACTGCTCTAGTTAAGTTTGCAAAAAGTAATTTTGAAGTTGCATCTAATTCGACATCTTCAATAGATACTTGTGCATCATATGTATTATCTTCTTCATTTAGTGCTTCCCCATCTTCATTTACATTAAGTAGCATTAAAACACAACTTTTAAATGGGATTAAAACATTATGAGCAAAATTGCTATAACTAATATTATATCCATCTGGACTAAAGAAGTTATCATTAATAAAACTTTGTAAATTAATTTTTTGGTTATCAACTTCAATTAATAAGCAAAAAACTAATGCAACAATTTTATTTTGTTCATTAGGTAAAACAAAATAGCCACCATTAACTTTATTTGTACTTAGGGCTGATTTAAATTCTTGTCTAAAGTTAAAATTTATTAAGCATTTTGCAAATAAATTATATAAAATTTCACTACTTGCAATACATTCTAAAATTCTTGCAATTTTTATATCGCTTAAAATAAATCTACCACCAATCATTTCATTACAAGCTTTTACAAAATCTTTAATTTTGGATTTTTCGCTACTTGATATACTCATAAGTCTAATTTTCTCCTACAATTTAGTATAGTAAAATTTAAATAATATTGCAAATATTTAAAACAAAATTTATTAATATCAAATAATAATTTAGAATTAATTTTATTGTTTGATAAATTTATTTATTTGTGATATTATAAATTGTTATAAAAAATGGAGAAAAATAATGGAATATATTTTAGATGGACCACAAAGTAAACTTACACTACTTTTTTTATTAGACAAAATGGAAATTCCACTAACCCAATTTAATTTGCTTGATATTTGCACAAGCACAAATCAATGGTTAGGATATATGGATTGTATTGAAATAATTGATCAATTGCTTAATGCTAAGTTTATTTTTAAAACCGATGATGAAGGACAAGAAATCAGATATGGTATTACATACGAAGGAAGAGCTTGTTTAAGTGATTTTTATCAAAGAATACCTGCTAGTTTAAGAGAAAAGATCACTGTTTATGCAAAAGAAAATAGTTTAAATTTGAAACGCAGTCAAGAATATGTTAGTGAATATTCAAATAATCCAGATGGTAGTTATACTGTTACATTAAAAATAAAAGAACCTATGGTACAACTTCCACTTCTGGAAATTAAACTAAAAGCACCATCAAGGTCTAGTGCTAAACTTGCTTGTAATAAATGGAGTAATAAAGCTCAAAATATATTTGAAGTATTATATGATAATTTAATAGATAATTAAACAAAGGAGTAAAAATATGTATAGTTTTAAAACAAAAGGTGTATGTGCACAACAAATCAATTTTGATGTTGTTGATGGAAAAGTTACAAATGTTCAATTTTTAGGTGGTTGCCTAGGAAACACAACTGGTGTTGCTAAATTAGTTGAAGGTATGAAAGTTGAAGACGTTATTGCTAAACTAAAAGGAATTAAATGCAGACCAACAACATCATGCCCTGATCAACTTGCTCAAGCATTAGAATTATATTTAGAACAAACTAAAAACAACTAAAACTGCTTAAATTGCAGTTTTTTCTTTTTTAAACAAAAAAAGGAGATTTTCGGCTCCTATTATCTCTAGCATACAAATTGTAATTTATCTTTCATAACTTTCATAACTTTCATAATCTTCTTTTAATTTTTGGTTTGTTAATGTTTTGTTTACACTTCGTATAAATTCTTTAGGCTTTTCGCTGTGTATGCCATGTCCACAATTAAAATATTCTACTTTTATATTTTTAATTAAAGTAGTTACTTGTTGTAAATCTTCATCTGTTAAAGCACCTTGAACTAATCCATCTTCGCCAATAATAGTT
>SVIA01000016.1 GCA_015055535.1 Clostridiales bacterium | reverse complement strand
GATAAATTAGATAAAGAAAAAGTTAATGCTATTTATGCAAAGTTAAAAGAATATAAAGCAAATTTAACCAAAGAAGAAACAAAAGAATTAACAAAATAATAATTTATTGATAAAAAAAAGAACATACTTAAAAAAATATGTTCTTTTTTATTATAAACAAAAAAAGACCCTAAAAGGTCATTTCCTGGTGCCTCGAGGCGGAATCGAACCACCGACACGAGGATTTTCAGTCCTCTGCTCTACCGACTGAGCTATCGAGGCAAATTTGGCGACTCGGATGGGACTCGAACCCACGACCTCCGCCGTGACAGGGCGGCGTTCTAACCAACTGAACTACCAAGCCAAATATGGTGGACCTTCACGGACTTGAACCGCGGACCGACCGGTTATGAGCCGGTTGCTCTAACCAACTGAGCTAAAGGTCCAAAACTCAGGGTTGTCGATAATGGTCGGGGTGAAGAGACTCGAACTCCCGGCCCCATGGTCCCAAACCACGTGCGCTACCAACTGCGCTACACCCCGAAATTGTTATCGACTTATTTATGATATAATATTTACATAAATTTGTCAACAATTTTTTAAAAATATTTTAAAATTTTTAATTTATTTTTAAAAGTGAGTGTTTTTTTGCTCAACTTTATTATTATATAAAATTTTTATATAAAAGTAAACTAAAATTTACAAGAAATATAAAAAAATATTTAATGGTAATATATCATTTTTTGATTTTTTACTAAATTGTATTTAAAAGTTATTTTTATTTTTTATTTAAGCTTAAATTTAAAAATCTTATTAAAATTTATTTATCAACTAGTTCCTTACTATAGCGCTAAATTTTTTAAATAATTAATTTCATAGTCTTTTAATTCTCTATACTCGCCTCTTTTTAATCCTCCCAAAGAAAGGTCGGCTATTTTAACTCTTTTTAGCATTGTAACTTCTTTACCAATAAACTCAAACATATTACGAATTTCACGGTTTTTACCTTCTGTTATTTTAACTTCAAGTCTTGTTAAATTATTTTCAAAAGCAAGTTTCTTAATTTTACATTTATTATATTTAACTCCCTTTACAACAACGCCGGCACGAAGAACAGCAAGCTCATTTTCTTTAATATCGCCTTTTATTTTTACAATATAAGTTTTTTCAACTTGCATTTTTGGATGTGTTAATTTGTAACTTAAATCTCCATCGTTAGTTAATAGTAATAGTCCTTCACTATCATAATCAAGACGGCCCACTGAATAAACTCTTTCTGAACATTTAATTAAATCAACTACCGTTTTTCTTCCCTTTTCATCCGAATTTGAACAAATTACACCTTTAGGCTTATTTATAATAAAATAAACAAGGTTTTCTTTATTTTCTAACTTTTGACCATTTACTTCAATAATGTCTTTTTCACTAACATCTATTCCCGGAGTTGTAACAACTACTCCATTTACTTTAACTAAACCTTTTTCTATTAATTCATCGGCTTTTCTTCTACTTGCTAAGCCTCTTTCCGCTATAAACTTATTAATTCTCATAATGAAAGTATATATCATTTTAAATTTTTTTGCAATAAATTTATAACTATCTTTTAGTAAATTTGATATTGACAAAATTATAAAACCGTGCAATAATATAAATATAAATTTATTTTTAGGAGCTTAAAATGGAAAATAAAAAATATGTTTTAAACGATATTAAATGGTATGTAAGTTCTGAAAATGTTAATGAAGAATTTGATTTACTTGTTGTTCCATTTATTTTTAATAAAGACAAAACTAAAATAAAAACATTAAATGATAATAAAATTTATGCTACAATGTCTACAAACACAAACGGAACTGATACGTTAGATGCACTTTATTCTCGTGATGGAAATGTTTTAGATGCTGATAATGTAATATGTTATTTTGTGGGTTTGTCTAAATCACGAGAAAGAAAAGTTGAAAAAATGTTTAATTATAACACTGATTATTCAGCAGTAGTTACAAAAAAACAAGTTGATAAATTAACTAACTTATATTATAAAATTAAAAAAGAAGAATTATTAATAGCATCTAATAATAAAAAAAAGAAACAAGAAATCGAATATTTATCTAAAGAAACAAGAAATTTTTAAAGTGCCAATGGCACTTTTTTATTACAAAAATTCAGTAAACCCTTTAACAACAAAAGAAAAAGTGGCTTAGCCACTTTACTCATAAAACCATTTATCTATTATATCTTTAACTTTATCTTTTATGTCTACTGATTTTACTTCTTCCATTGTATAAATATTTTCTTCAAAAATTATGTCTTTATCAAAATATACTTTTAAATTTCCTATTATTTGTTCTTTCTCTATTGGAGCATCTAATATTTCTGGTAATTCTTTTTCAATGTTTATTAATTCTTTTTCATTTTCTTTTAACGGATAAGAAAAACCTTTCATAGAATAAACTTTTACACTTTCAAATTCACCTTCGTTTACTGGTATGTTTGTAATATAGTTATATGGTTCAATTATGCATTCCATTTTATAAATAGAATATGCATCGTTGATTAATTTTTCGCTTGCTTCAAACATGTTAGGACAGTTTAAAACCACACAAATTAATTCCATTCCATCACGCATGCAACTAGTTACTAAACATCTCCCAGCGTTATCTGTAAAGCCTGATTTTACGCCCGTGCAGCCTTCCATAGTTTTAAGTAGTCTTTGTTTATTTCTTAAATATCTATTACCAACGTCTTTATGTCCTGTAATTTGCATAAATTTTGTTGATACTATTTCTTTAAAATCTTCGTTTTTCATTGCTTCACTTGTAATTACAGCTAAATCATAAGCACTAGTATAATGATTTTCAGCATCTAAACCATGAGGATTAGCAAAACTAGTGTTTTTTAAATTAAGTTCTTCACATTTTTTATTCATTAAGTCAACAAAAGTTTGCATATCGCCTTTTCCTATATGATAAGCTAGCGCCATACTTGCATCATTTCCCGAAGCAAGCATTAAACCATATAAAAGCTCTTTTACTGTTAAAGTTTCACCTTTTTTTAAATATATACTTGTTCCTTCTATTCCTACTGCTCTATCATCAATTTTAACTTCTTCATCTAAGTTTTCTGTGTTTTCAAGCGTAATTAATGCCGTCATTATTTTGGTTGTACTCGCCATAGCGAGTCTTTCATCTTTATTTTTTTCACTTAAAACTCTTTTACTTGAACTCTCAATTACAACACTTGCTTTACTATAATAGTCTGCATTAACAGTAAAAGTTTTAAAACCAGTAAACTTTAATGTTAAAATTGAAGATATTATTAAAATAATTGCTAATATCTTTTTCATTTTTCACCTATTTAACTAATTTTTCAGATACATTTTTAATTATCTCTAATACATTTTCATATGCACTTTTATCATCTATATTAATTAATTTTATTCCACTATTAGATTCAATTAAAAATCCAACAGGAGTAATACTAAAACCTGTGCCACTTCCACCTGCAAATGGAAAATCTAAATTACAATTTTTCTTCATATCTTTACTTTGGTTATATTCTCCTCCACCTGCAATAAAGCCAGCTGACACTTTACTAATTGGAATTATAGTTGTTCCATCAAATGTAGTTATTGGATTTCCAATTACGGTATTTACATCAATAACACTTTTAAGTTTACTCATGGCTTCTGCCATTAAAATTTCTACTGGATTTTTACCATCGTTTTGTTTCATATTTTTTTACCAACCTTTAATAATTTTAATTTATATAATATAAAGCCCCAAATATAATCGTATAAGCAAAAAGTTAAGGAACTACTAATATAGATTGTGCCAGTATCTTTATTATATACGGGTTTGACATAATTTTTAACAACAGTTGCTAGTTTTTTTGTTTTTAAAATAGATAATAAACTTGTGTTTAAAATCTCAAGTAATCCATAAAGTAAAACTGTTTTAAAAGGGTCGTTTTCAATACCAGCACTTACACTTATTTTTAAAGTGTTAATTGTAGTTTTTTGAAAAAGAATTAAGCCTAAATCTACTACTTCAACTCCACCTCCTATACTACTTGCTTCATTTATTAGTGGAATTAAAAAAGTCTTTCCTTTTTTTGTAGTAAGCAAAGCATATTTTTGTTTTATTCTTAATTTTAAACTAAGAAGTTTAAATTTAAAAAGATAGAAATTTACTTGCCCTTTATTTTTTAAAATATTGTAAGAAATATCGCCTTTAATAGTTACTGGCGATACCAGAATAAAAACAATATTTAAAATAATTAAAAAAACTACAATACTCATTTATTGTAGTTTCTCTATATTTAAAAAAAATATTTATTTTATTTATATTTTAATATCAGTTTTGTCTTCTATTTTACTATTATCTTGTAAAAGTTCAATTTCTTCTTCAGTTAATATTGCTTCTTCGCTATTTACGTCATTTTCATTTGTATTTTCGCTATTAGTTTCGTTATTTTCAATATTTTCATCCGCTTCTTCGTCTGGAATATCAAATTCGTTATAAAGTGTTGTTTGATTTATTACTTGAATTGAATTAATTAATTCATCGTAATTAGGAAGACTGCTTAAATCTTCTAAATCAAAACGTTTTAAAAATTCTTCAGTTGTTCCAAAAAGTAGTGGCTTTCCAATAGCATCTTTTCTACCAACAACTTCTATTAAGTTATGCTTTAGTAGCGACTGAATAGCATAATCACTATTAACGCCTCTAATTTGCTCAATATCAAGTCTTGTTATAGGTTGCTTATAAGCAATAATGGCAATAGTTTCTAGCGTTGCTTTGCTTAAATTACGCTCTCTAATTGGATTTAAAACATTACTAATATCATCAGCAAACTCAGGGTTTGAACATAGTTGATATTTGTTTTTATATTTTATAATTTTAATACCAAAGTTTTCGTTAAAACGTTCTTTTAAATTTTCAAATGCTTTATCAAGTTGTTTATCAGTAACTTGCCATTTATCTATAATTTCGCTAATTTCAACCCCATCACCGCTAACAAAAAGTAGTGCTTCAAGTTTATTTTCTAGATTATTCATCTAACTTTTCTCCTTCATCGTTTCTAAAAATTTGTATTTCTGCGTAGTTCCCGTCTTGTTCTACTGTAATATATTGTCTTTTAAGTAGTTCTAATAATGCCAAAAACAGGTTTATTACCTCACTTCGAGTAAAATCTTCATCAATTAAAGCGTTAAAACTAATTTTTTCACAGTTAATAAGTAAACTTTTAATTTCAAAAATTTTTTCCTCAACAGTAAAACGTTCTCTTTCAATTGTTCTTTCATTATGCTCTACACTACTTTCTTGAGTTTTAATTAAAAGTGTAGAAAATGCTTTAATTAAATTATCAATATTCATTTGCTTTAAAACAATTCTATATTCACCTGCTTCTTTGCTGGGTTGTTTATAAAGCTTATTAACATTTTCTATTTCTTTTAATGCTTCACTAGCATCTTTAAATAACTTATATTCTTCAAGTCTTCGTTTAAGTAGTGTTTCTGGGTCTTCTTCATCAACTATTTCCTCTTCCTCTCTTGGAAGTATTTTTTTACTTTTAATTTCAATAAGTGTTGCTGCAACTTCTAAAAACTCAGCTGCATTTTCCATGTTTAACAAATCTAAAGTATTAATATATTCTAAATATTGGCCAGTAATTTCACTTAGTTTTATTGTTTGAATATCTAATTTAGCATCTTTTATTAAATGCAGCAATAAATCAAGAGGCCCTTCAAAGACATCTATTTTAACACTGTAACCAGAAGAATTTTCGGTTACACTAACATTATTTTCATTTTCATTTAATTTTTCCATAATTTCATCCTAAAATATAAATTGCCAAAAATCATAAAAAGCTGGTAATACAAAAGAAAATACAATATCAAAAATTATATCAATCCAACCAAGTATTAAAAATGCAAGTAAAATAACAAAACTATATTTTCTTAAAAATTCTACAAACTTATTAGTACCTTTTGTAAAACTAGCTATTACATTAAAACCGTCTAGTGGAGGTATTGGCAATAAATTAAATATAGCTAAGCCCAAATTTATAGAAACACCAAAGTATAATAAATAATAAACAAATGTTTCAAAATAAGATACTATTGCAGTATTTAAATTTGTATATAATATAAAAAGACCAGAAAAAACAAACGTAGCAATAATATTTGCACAAACACCAGCAATTGATGTTAAAAACAAGCCTTTTCTATAATTTTTAAATTTAACACTATTAATAGGAACTGGTTTTGCCCAACCAAAACCAAATAATAACAAACAAATAAAGCCCATAGGGTCAATATGTTTTGCTGGATTTAAACTCATACGACCAAAATATTTACTAGTTACATCTCCTTGAGTGTAAGCTATATAAGAATGAGCAAATTCATGTATAGTTAATGAAAAAAGAATGACTAAAATAAAAGCCGCACTAACTATAAAAAATTCTACTCCTTGAAAAACACCTATAAAATCTAACATAATTATATTATACTATAATAAAATAAAAAAAATCAATAAAAAACTGCTAAAATAAAAGCAGTTTTGTTATATTTTTAAGTTTTTAACTTTTTTTACTTTTTTTATTTGTCTTTTTCTTTTTGCTTTTAGGGATAAAAATAATAGAAAGAATAATTAATATAGCCGCAAGAATAAATAAACTAATAGCTAAAGTTAAAACAACTTGCGTATCTGTAAAGAATGGAGCTGCAAACATATATGTTCCTAATGTTATCAATAATAAAATAACACAAAAGTACCACATAGGATATTTAAAACTACTTTCTTTTCCTCTATAAAAATATGCTCTAAATAATTCTACAACGGCTCTTATCCATAAAACTAAACCAATAATTTTACAGCTACCTACAATATTGAACACTTTAAATTGTTGCAGTACTAAACCAATCGCAATAATACAAATAATAACAAGTTCAACAATGGTCAAAACTTGTATGCTACCTGTTTTTCTTCTTAAAACCGGAACTACTACTAAACCAAGATAAACAAGTAATAATACAGCAATCACAATATTTAAAATATCAAGTCCTATTTTATAATTATTTACAATTAGCACAATTCCTAATGCAATAGAAAGTATGCTTATTATAAGATATAATATCCAATCGTTTTTAAATCTTTTCATAAACTCTCCTTTAATTAATTTCATTATAATACATATGCTTTAATTTTACAAATGTTTAACAAAAAAAGACAAAATGATTTTATCTTTTTTGTCTTTTTTACTTATAATTAAATACAAGTTCACTATCTTGTGTATCTACTATAATTTGATTGCCTTCTTTAATTTTATCTAAAAGCATATCTTCAGCAATTCTATCTTCTATTTTTTGTTCAATTAGTCTTCTAAGCGGTCTAGCACCATATTGAACACTACTTCCATTGGTAATTAAATAATCAACTGCGTTTTCTGTAAGCTTTATAGATAAATTTTGATTTTCTAGTTTCTTATTTAAGTTTTTAATCATAATAGAAGCAATTTGAGCTAAATCAATTTTACTTAATTTATGGAATACTGTTATTACATCAATTCTATTTAAAAATTCTGGTTTAAATTTGCGTTTTAATGATGTTAGTAATATTTCTCTTTCTTTTTCTTCATCTAATTTATCTTCACTTGTATTAAACCCCAAACTCTTAGTTGCTTTTGGTAGTTCATCTACACCACAATTGCTAGTTAAAATTATAATAGTATTTTGAAAAGATACAGTTTTGCCATGACTATCAGTTAATCTTCCATCTTCTAAAATTTGAAGCAAAATATTAAATACATCAGGGTGTGCTTTTTCAATTTCATCAAATAAAACTACACTATAAGGTCTTCTTCTAACTTGTTCAGTTAATTGACCGCCGTCTTCATGTCCAACATATCCAGGAGGAGAACCTATTAGTTTACTTACTGCATGAGACTCCATAAATTCACTCATATCAAGTCTAATAATTGCATTTTCACTATTAAACATAGCTTCAGCTAAAGCCTTACAAAGTTCAGTTTTACCAACACCTGTTTGACCTAAAAAGATAAAACTACCAATAGGGCGCTTATTATCTTTAAGACCAACTCTTGCTCTTCTAATAGCCTTACTTACTGCTTCTACCGCTTCGTTTTGACCAATGATTCTTTCATGAAGTATATTTTCTAAATTAATCAATCTTTCTTTTTCTTGCATATTTAATTTGCTAACTGGTATTTTAGTCCATTTACTTACAACTTCTGCTATATCATCACTAGTAATTTCAATATAGTCTTTACCATCAGAGTTTTCTTTTTTAATAAGTGTTATTTCTTCTGTTAAAGCTTTAATTTCATCTCTTAGCTTTGTTGCTTTTTCATAGTTTTCTTGAAGCAAAGCTTCTTTCTTACTATTTTCTAAACTTAAAAGTTCTCTTTCTTTTTCAATAACTTCTTTAGGATAAACATTAGTAGTTACTTTTGCTTTACTGCTTGCTTCATCAATTAAGTCTATTGCTTTATCTGGCAAATTTCTATCTACTATATATCTATCACTTAATTTTGCAGCACTCTCTATTGCTTCATCAGTAATTTTAACTTTATGGAAAGCTTCAAAACTATCTTTAATACCTTTTAAAATTAAAATTGTATCTTCTACACTTGGTGGATTTACAATAATTGGTTGAAATCTTCTTTCTAATGCTTTATCTTTTTCAATAAACTTTCTATATTCTTCAGTTGTTGTAGCGCCAATTGTTTGTAGTTCACCCCTTGCTAAATATGGTTTTAACATATCACTAGGGCTAACTTCGCCTTTATCGCTACCTGCTTGGCTTAAAGTATGGATTTCATCTATAAAAGTAATAATATTTTTATTTTGAGTGATAGTTTCAATAACATCCTTAAGTTTTTCTTCTAAAGCGCCTCTATATTTAGTTCCGGCCATTAAACCACCAATTTCCAAAGAAAATATTACTTTATTTTGTAGTTCTTGAGGAACGTCTCCACTAATTACTCTTAAAGCTAAACCTTCAACAATTGCACTTTTACCAACACCAGCTTCACCAATTAAAACCGGATTGTTTTTAGTTTTTCTACAAAGAATTTCAATTAACCTATCTATTTCTTCACTTCTTCCAATAATTGGGTCAATTTTTCCTTCTTTTGCTTTTAAAGTTAAATCTGTACCCATCTCTAAAAGTTTTTTAGGAAGATTAGATGTATTTTCCACTTTATTTTCATTTTTTAAGTATTCACCTTTTAATGTACTTAAAACAACTTCTCTCATACTATCAATGTTACATGAAAATACTTCAACTAATAAATTAATTGCAACGCCTTCGCTTAAAAGTAAGGCTAAAAGCAAATGTTCTGTTCCAACAAAAGTATGTCCTAATTCTAAAGCTACTTCACTAGCAACTCTAAAAACCTGTTTACTAGCTGGTGTTAATTCTATACTATCTATTCCAAATAAACTTTCACCATTTTGAGCAATTAAAACTTCAAGTTTATCACTAGTAACATTATTATCTTGAAGAATTTGACTAGCTTTACTATCGTTAAACTTACATAAACCATATAATAAATGCTCTGTTGCAATTTCGCCGCTATTATATTGTTTTGCAATACTTGAAGCATATTTTAAAACCTCATTAACACCTTCTGTTGCATTTATATTATAATACATAATTATTCCTCCTTTATAAATTTTCTTTTAATTTTTTAATTTTGTCTCTTAAAACTATTGCATCTTCATATCTTTCTTCAACAACAGCCTTTTTAAGCTCGATATCAAGCTTTTTAATTTCTAATTGTTTCTTTTCTTTTTCACTAAGTTCTTTTTTAAGTCTTTCTCTTTCTTCTAAGTGTTTTTTATATTCATCGTTTAGTTTTTGTCTTTTTTCTAAATTTTGATTAAAACTATTAGCAAAGAAATCATCTTCAAAAAAGTTATCAAAATCAAGTTCTAAAAGTGGGTCTAATGAATATGAAAAACTTGTTTTAAAATCAGACATAAAGTTATCTAAAAAACTGTTTGTAGTTAAATTAAAATCTTCTTCATTTTTAGCACAATTTTCACAAAGGTGTTTTTCTGTAACTTTACCATTAATGTTTGTAATGCTATGAAAAGAAGCACTATTTATTTTGCATTTATCGCATTTCATAATTAATTCCCCCTATTTTGTAAATTTATTAAAATATTTTTCATAATTCTATATCTTAAAGTATTTTCTATTTTTAAAGGCGTAGAAAGTGATTTACTACTTATTGCACTTTTAATAATTTGAGCTTCATTTAATGTAATAATTTTATTAGTTACTAAGTTTTCTAAAATATAACAAGCAGATAAATAATCTAAATCTGATTGTAAATTTTTTATTATGTTATATAATAAATCATTATCAAAATTTAGTTTTTTTAAAATAATATAACCACCGCCACCACGTTTACTCTCGGTTAAATAGCCTCTATCCATGGTAAATCTAGTAGATAATACATAATTTATTTGGCTTGGAGACACATTAAAAAAATTAGCAAGTTCATTTCTACTTAAATTTAACTTATCATCTGTACCTATTGCTCTTAAAATAAACTCTTCAATGATATCGCTTAAATTGTTCATTTACCGCTCCTTTTATAAGTTTGACTTTCTTTGACCTTTGTAAATATTGTATTCTTATTTTTGCACTTTGTCAATAGTTTTTCATTTAATTTTTAATTTTTTTTCTTCTAATTAATTATTTTTTATTTTATCATAAAAAGAAAAATAACTTAAATTTATTTAGTAAATTTAAGTAAAAATTTAAAATTATTTCATATAATCTAAAATTTCGTCAAAGCTCATTTTATTGTGTATAGCAAGATTTATGCTAGTAGCCACAATATTAGCAGCATTTTTAACTAAAATATCAATATCTTTACTAGTTACAATTAAGTCATCTAAGTCCTTTATATCTTTGTTTAAATAATCAAATAAAAGGTTTTGAGCAGAAATAACTAAAGGCACTCCAATAGATATTGTGGGTACTTTTAAAGTGTTTTCATCCAAGGCTTTTTGTTTATTGTCTACACCACTTCCAGGAACCAAACCAACATTACTTACTTGAAAACATTTGCCAATGTAGTTATAGCTTTTTGATATTATGCTATCAATTACAATAATAATGTCTGGATTAATATATTCAATAACACCTTTAACTATATTTTGTGTTTCAATTCCAGTTACTCCTAATACGCTTGGCGTTAACGCACAAACACTTTTAAGACGACTATCTAAAACTTTTGGGTTATTAATTTTTGCATGTCGCGTAATGATGATTGAATTATTAACAAGTGGTCCCAAGCTATCACTAACATAGTTTTTATTACCAACTCCCACTATTAAAAACGTTTCAGCTTTTTTATTTATTTTAAAAATATAGTCTTTTATAACTTCACTAAGTGTAATTGTAACATAATTAATAACATCGGTATCGTAAGGATTTAATTTGTCTGTAAAAATCGAGGTATAACTTCCAACATCACGATTAAAAATTTTAGCTCCTTTTTCATTAATTATGTCTATATGAGTTTTATATAAATCATACCTTCCTAAAAATGTTTGTTTTTTATAACCCTCTTCTTTTTTTATTTTTAAATTATTAGATATTTCAAACAATAAATCACTAGTTATTTTCATTTTTAATATTATTGTCAAAAAAATTAAAAAAAATCAAAAAATCTGTTGATTTATTATAAAAATTGTGATAGAATAATCTAGACTTTAAATAAAAGGGGTAAATTATGCCAAATATTAAATCAGCAATTAAAAGAGTAAAAGTTAACGAAACTAAAAAAGATAGTAATAGAGTTCAAAAAAGCGAACTTAGCACATATATTAAAAATTTCAAAAATCTTTGTGCAGTAGACGCTGAAAAAGCTAAAGCAGAATACAGTAATGTTTGTTCTGTAATTGATAGCGCTTGCTCTAAAGGTATTATTGATAAAAATAATGCAGATAGAAAAAAATCAAGACTTGCTCTTTTATTAAACAAAAGCTTATAATTAAACTTCCCTACAGTTAAGTAGGGTTTTTTAATATAAAATACTATCTATATAATCAAATAAAAAAATAGCAACTCCTTTTGCTATTTTTTATTTTAAATTTTATTTATTTTGTTAATTAATTCAGTATTAAATAGCTCAATATTTTTATTATAAACTTCTTCTCCATTAATAAATGATGAAATAATGTTAGCACTATTTAAATTTTGTAAAATTTGATTTTCTTTAGTTAAATATTTAATATCATAAATTACTAAATCGGCAAAATTTCCTTCTTTTATTTCTCCAATTAAATTTTGTTTTATAATTTCGGCATTATTTTTTGTTGTCATTTTAAAAATATCAAAATAGTCAAACAAATTTAATTTGTCATAATTATTATTTTCTAAATTTTTTAGTAAAAACATTTCTAAAAAGTAATCATTTTTAAATGAACTAAGTCCTATTTTGTTATTTTGATTTAATGCATAAATATTCGCATTAGGATAACCAAAAGACAAATTAAAACTTGGAGAAAATAATAAATTTATATCTGAATGTTTTAAAATATTATAGTCTTCCTTATCTAAAACATTAGCTGAAAACAAAATATTATCATAATCTAAAAATCCGTAATTATTTAATAAATTTATTGTAGATGAATTAAAACTTGTATCAACTTCACCTGCTTCAAATAAACTAAAACTAGAATTACAAAAAATTGGTCTATCATAAATTTTACTTAAACTTATCATTTTACTAAAATTATCTTCATTATTAAATAAAACACTGTTTAATGCTAATATAACGTTTGTGTTTTGCTGGTTTAACTTTTTAATTAGAATTTCATTAATATTTTCAAAACAATTATTAATTCCCACTTTGTAAACTGGTCTTATTTTTGTTTCTAATACTGCTTTTTTAAGTGATAAATTATAAAAATCTTCATCACAAATAGTTGTAATTCCATTTTTTATAGAATTTAAAATTTCGAATTTATATATCAAATATTTTTCTTCTTCTGTTAAATTTTGTTTAAAATTTTCAAACTTTTCAATAAAATCATTGTAATCATTAAAATTGTTTTTTTCATAAAAAAACTTTTTCAATAAACTAGCATTACTATTAATAAATCCCGGTAAAATCAAATTATTATTAGCATCTATAACATTAGGATTATAAACTGATAATATATCTTCAATTTTAATATTATTATCATATATTTTACTTATTTTTCCTTCTTCTACCAACATATGAACACTTGTAAGCTTGTTTTTTTCATTTATTATTTTTGCGTTTATTATAAGTTTTTTCATAATTTGTTCCTTAAATTAAATTATAAATTTTTTCATTGTGTAAAACTTTTTTTAAATAATTATTTGTTTCACCATATGGTGTAGTATATATTCCATTTTTATATATTAATTCATTGTTTTCTTGCCAAGATTTTACCTTATTAAAACCCGCGTTATAACTAATTAAAACTAATTGTTTATCATTAAAAATCGTAAACAAATAATTTATATAGTTTATTCCTAGTTTTATATTTATTTCTGGTTTATATAAATCTTCAATTGTAATTTCTAAATTTAACTTACTAGCTACTTCTTTTGCAGTTGGATATGTTAATTGCATTAAACCAAAAGCATCACTACTACTACGCGCTATTTTATTAAATTTACTTTCTTGTTTTATTATAGATAATATAAAATTTTTAGTTAAACTAGAATTATTAATAGTAATACTTTGTAAATTTTCTGTAATAATATTAGAATATTTCTTGCTATAAGATATATTAAAATATAAAAGCATTATAGTAAATAAACCAAATAAAAATAGTAAACTAATTATTAAAATTTTAAAACCATTTTTAACTTTTTTCATGCTTTATTATATGCAATTTTAAAATAAATTATTTTTGCATATTTATGCAATGTTGTGTATATTTATTTTATTCTTTTGCATCAAATAAGCTGTCACCAACACTTATATTTACTTCAAGAGGAATTAGTAATTTTACAACATTTTCCATTTTTTCTTTCAATATTTTTTTAATTATTTCAATTTCACTACTTTCAGCATCTACTATTAATTCATCGTGAATTTGAAGTATTAGCTTACTTTTTAAGTTTAATTTTTTAAATTCATCATAAATTTGTATCATAGCAAGTTTAATAATATCTGATGCTGTACCCTGAAGAGGCATATTTAACGCTACTCTTTCTCCAAATTGTTTTAAGTTGTAATTGTTAGAGTTCAATTCATCTATAACTCTTCTTCTATTATATAAACTTTTAACAAAGCCATTGTTTTTAGCAAATTCAATTGAAGAATTCATATATTTTTTTACTTTAGGATAACTAATAAAATATCTTTCTATAAATTCTTTAGCCTCTTTTCTTGTTGAATGAATAGATTGGCTTAAACCATAATCACTTATACCATAAATAATTCCAAAATTAACAGCTTTTGCTCTTCTTCTCATATCGTTATTAACAAATTCTAATGGCACGTTAAAAATTTTACTAGCAGTATCTTGGTGAATATCAACATTGTTATTAAAAGCATAAATAAGCTTATCGTCTTCAGAAAAATGAGCTAAAAGTCTTAATTCAATTTGACTATAATCAGCACTAATAATTTTTCCATTTTCAAAACTAGATATAAATATTTTTCTTAAATTTCTTCCCTCTTCTTCTCTAATTGGAATATTTTGTAAGTTAGGTTCTGTTGATGATAATCTACCTGTTTGCGTTAACATTTGATTAAATACTGTATGAACTAAGTGCGTATTTTTATCAATTTTTTCTAAATAACTTACAATATAAGTGCTGTTTAGTTTGTTAATTTTGCGATATCTTATTATTAAATTAATTATTGGATGAATATTTGATAAACTCTCTAAAACCTCAATATTGGTTGAATTTTTGGCTTTGTTTGGCAAATTTAACTTGCTAAATAAAATATCTGCTAGTTGTTTAGGAGAATTTACATTAAAATTTTCTCCCGCTAGTTCTATAATTTGATTATTTAATCTTTTTAGCTCCTCTTCATATTCAGAGTTTAACAATAATAAAGTATTATAATCTAGTTTAAAGCCATATTTTTCCATAGAATATAAAACATTAATTAGTGGAAATTCAATGTTATTATATAAAACGGTCATATCTTTTTTATCAATAGATGATTTAAAATGTTTATATGCAAAAAACATACAACTAGCAATATTATTTTTATCAAACAATAATTCTTCACAAAGCTCTAACACATTTTTTACAGGTTTTTTCCCAGATTTTAATAAATAATCTGCTAATACAATATCAAAAATTTCACCATTTAAATTTATATTATATTCTTCAAGATTATGTTTTAATGGCTTAATTTCAAATAATATTTTTTCAATATTTTTATTTTCTAATATTGGTTTTAAAATTTTTAAAATTTCTTCATAGGAAAAACCTTCAGATAATAAATCTTGTTTTAAAATTATAATATTTTCTTCATATGCACTATTTGAAATATGAATGTTACTATCAAAATAAATAGTAAAAGGATAATTATTTCTTAAATCATTTAATAATTGATCTATTTCTTGTTTTGTTTTAATTTCATTAACCTTTACTTTTCGATTTTCTTGAATACTAACAATAGATTCAGCAAATAAATTTGCCTTATTCAATAGGGTCTTAAATTGATATTTATTAAAAAATTCAGCAACATTATTATTAAAAGGAAACGATAAATTTGCCTTATTTAAATCAAATTCAATTGGAACAAGTGTATTAATTGTAGCTAAAGTTTTACTTAAAAAACACATTTCTTTATCTGAAATTAATTTTTCTTGAAGTTTTCCTTTTATTTCATTTATATTGTTATAAATATTTTCAACCGAATTATATTCGTGCAATAAATTTAAAGCTGTTTTCTCGCCTATACCTTTAACACCTGGAATATTATCTGAACTATCACCCATTAATGCCTTTAAATCTATCATTTTAATAGGATTAAGCCCATAAACTTCAACAAAATGTTCTTTGTCAAATTTCTCTATTTCACTAATACCTTTTCTTGTAAGCCAAACTTCAGTATTATCATTAATTAATTGTAAGCTATCTTTATCACCAGTTATAATATAGTTTTTAGTACTTTTATTTTGCGCAAGCGTTCCAATAATATCATCTGCTTCATACCCTTCTAATTCTAAAATTGGTATTTGCATTAATTTTAACATTTCTTTTAAAATTGGCATTTGACTAGCTAGCTCCTGTGGCATACCT
Organism: Clostridiales bacterium; assembly: GCA_015055535.1. GTDB lineage: Bacteria > Bacillota > Clostridia > Christensenellales > UBA1242 > UBA7868. The sequence continues at coordinate 3,951 of SVIA01000016.1, read as the reverse complement.
TTTCTCTGCGCTTTATAATCTGCATACATTAAATGCCTAAAAGTTTTTGCTTTTAAATCAAAAGCAACTAAAACTTTATCAACTTTATTTTCTGTAATAAGTTTTGTTAAAATGTTACAAAAACCATAAACTGCATTACTATATTCTCCATCTTTATTAGTTAAAAGAGGAAGAGCATAAAAAGCTCTATTAATTAAACTATTCCCATCTATAATAAAAAAATTTTCCATATAGATATTATAACCTTTTTTGGAAAATTTTTCTACTAAATTTCTTAAATATAATAAATTATTAAACTTAATATTATTCCTGTGCCATTAAAGAATGTTGGATTAAATATTAATATAACAAATACGATTACTACTATTATAAATATTACAAAAAACACACCCATAACTTTTGCTAAAAGATTATTAAAAGTAAATAATCCAAGTAATATTATTGCCCCATAATCTAGCAAAAATTGAATAACAGGCGTAACTTCAGTTACATTAGCTACTTTTGTATAAATAAAAAACCCAAATAATGCAATAGTTAGCATTGATAAAACAATATTAAAAATTTTTTTCATATTTCTATTATATTATAAAATTTAACAAAATGCAATAATTAATTTTAATTTATTATTTATTTATTTTTACACGATAAAAATATTGCTAAATAAAAATTTAGTCTTTTATATTAAATTTTTTTTAAGTTTAGTTTTCGTGAATTGTTCTATTTATAACATCATCTTGTTGTTCTTCAGTAAGTTTTGTAAAGTTTACTGCATATCCACTAACTCTAACTGTTAAATCAGGATAATCTTCTGGATTTTCCTTTGCATCAATTAAAGTTTCTCTATCAAACACATTAACGTTTAAATGATGACCACCATTTTCCATGTATCCATCAATCAAATCAACTAATCTATCTTCTCTATCCATAATAAAATCCTCCCTTTTTTATTATAGTATGAAATTATTTTTTAAAAGTCAAACAAAAAACAAATAAAATATTAATAATTTTTAAAAAATATTTATTATATAAAATAAATCAAAATATTTAAAAAATGTATTTAATTTTTATTGAAAAAATATTAATATTATGATATACTATATTTGTTATGCCGAAGTGGTGGAATGGCAGACGCGACGGACTCAAAATCCGTTACTAGCAATAGTGTGCGGGTTCAAGTCCCGCCTTCGGCACCAAACAATAATAAAACGAACCCGAGAGAAAATCAAGGATTCGTTTTGTTTTTTACACGAGATTATTTTGGGATAATAAATCATTTAATAATTTAAAAAAATTATTTGCACAAAATTGAATCAAAAAATTCAAACTGTTTTATATTTAAGTCTTCAGAAAATATTTCATTGTTTTCAATAATTTCATTTGATTTTTTTAGCCACCTAAACTATATTCTTCTATTTTAAAAACAAATTTATTTTTATACTGATAAAAATCATAGTCGTTTTTATAATATTTGAATACACGGAAACAAAATCAAAATAAAATAATTGCTAAAATCTTAATATTTACAGAATCTATTTCTATTGTTTCAAATGACCTCTGTCATGAAAGATTAAAATTTTTAGAAACAAATAAAAATAATTTAAACCAATAGAAAAATAGTTAAAAAAGACAACTTACAAAAAGTTATCTTTTTTTGATATATTTCTGTCCTTTGATTGTTTGTTCTAGATTTAATAACATTAGCCATTTTTTACCCCTTATAGGATAATATCTTGTGGCCCAACAGCACAAAATTGACCATTTTTTAAAACTAATGCAAGTCCGTGTTCTAAATCAAATTTGAATTTACACATTAATGCGAGTTTTTTATCACCATTGGTTGTTCTTTTAATAAACAAGGCTTCAGGTTTTACATATTTAAATATATTGTCAATTTTATTATCTATTTCAGTTGAATAGTTTACCTTTAAATATTTTTCTAATTCTTTATATAAAATTGATAAAATGTTTGTTTGGTTATCTATAAAATTATTTAAAGCATCTTTCTGAGTCTGTAAAACTTCTTCATTACTAAAACAATCAAATATAATATCTAAGTTAAATGGGCGTCCCCATATATCTAATTTTAAATTGTCCATAATTACTCCTTATTTTTTCATAATCTTTTTTTTGTAAAATGGTCTTATATTTTTAATTTTATATTTTTAAATATTTTTTTCTTCATTAAACCTTTTTAAAATATAATCAAATAAAGATATTTTAATATTTTCTAGTTTATTATTTTCTGAATTAAAATAATGAACTTCATCTTTGTCGTTCACTATTGCATAAAACCCATCGCCTAAATTTTCAAAAGCAAAAAAGTTATTTGTGGTAGGAAAATATTTGTGAAGATAAATTGTTTGTTTAACTAAATCGGATTCTAAATTTTGTTTTGAGTTAATTCCATAAAATTCAACAGACTCATAAAGTAAAAACCCATATTTTAAAATATACTCACTTAATTGATTCCCAAATTTTAAGCCAACCAAATTTTCAATATTATTTAAAAATTCTTTATCTACAAGATTTTGTGATTTTAATACTTCTTCATTTTTTATAAATTCTTCTAATTTCATAATTTTTACCCCTATTTGTTTAACAAATTTTAAATTCAAAATTATATGCTAACCCACCAAAATTTTTATTTAATTGTTCTAAATTAATATTAATTTCTTTACAAACTAATCTTACATAACGAAAAATTTTACCTTGCTTTAATGGGTCAATAACTGTTTTTTCTGGTTTAAAATCAATAAGTTTTGAAATTGTTGTTTTTGTATTTTTAGGTAAAGTTTTTATTTTAGTAACAATTTCTAAAATAATATCAACTAAATTTTTATCTTCCTTTTCAACAATGTTTTCAATAATACTTTTTAAATCTATCATTTTATTTCTCCTTAATAATATCTTACTTTATTATGCAAATGCATTTTATGCAATTGACTCACTTAGCATTTTTTCTAATAGTAATTCAAAGTCATTAAATTCTTCTATAACTTCACCAGAAGGGCTATCTAACTCAAAAAATTTATTTAAGATTAAATCATATACATACCAACTTATACCACTGTTTCCTAAAAATAAATAATTTTGAAGTTTTGAATTTTCGTGTAAAATTTTATTTTGCTCAATAAATCCATATATTTTTTGATTCGGTGTTGTTTTTAATAATTTTTGATCTATACCATAAATGATATAACCATTAAATTCTAAACCATTTATATTTTTTAAAAAATCTATATAGCTTAGCGGAATGTTAGAATTAAAAATATTTTTGGTTTCTTTACATAAAGCAAGAATATCATCATCTTCTGCACCCAAATTTACTTTTTCTCCATAACTTTTCTTTTCTATTATTATTTTATTTAAAATACCTCTCCACATTTTTAATTCTCCTGATATTTTTAATGTTTTAATTGTTCTTTTTTTGTAAATTTTTTATTTAACTAAAATATCTTCAATTTTATTTATTATTTTGTCAAAACTTTCTTTAGTTTTAAAATGACTTACAGCTCCATTTACAATAAAATGTAAATTTCCAATTTTAACTTCTAACAATTTACTAATTCCATCTAAAACATATTCGCTTAAAAAATCTGGTGTTTGCATAAGGCTTAACTTTGTTAAGGTGTTAAGCTCTTTTAAAATATAGTCTTTTATATTGCAAACTTTTTCGTTTGTTAAATTTATAGTTTGGCCTTTAATTTCTAATTTGTCACTATTAATTTCATCTGTATTTATTTCAATATAAGTATTAGAATTATTTGAAACAACTGCTCCTTTGTTTACTTTTAAATAAAAGTTTTGTGAATTTTTTATAATTTTTATTTTCATAATTTACTCCTTTAAAAATTAAATATTTCTTCATTGTTTGTTGTATTATTAAATTCTTTTATTTCTAATTTTTCTAAACTATCTAAACTTACTTTATCTTTTGTTGAAAATGAAAGT
>SVIA01000001.1 GCA_015055535.1 Clostridiales bacterium | reverse complement strand
TTTTAACAAACTAAGTTTGTTTTGGCGGAGGAATAGGGATTCGAACCCCAGGATGCTCTCACATCAACGGTTTTCAAGACCGCCGCTTTCGACCGCTCAGCCATTCCTCCAAACTAAAATTCAATTTAGACAAAGCCATTATATATTATTTTTAATATTTTTGCAAGTGTTTTTTTAAAAAAAATTATTATACATCGATATTTATAATTATGAACTAATAATTTATATTTAAAAATTATAAAAAATAAAAAAAAGACCAATTAGTCACCGCATTTTGAAACTAGTGTAATAATTAAGAGAATTAGAAATAAAATATCTAGTTCTCTTTTTTAAAATTTTACTTTTTTATGCTATAATTAGTTTAAATGGAAAAATTGTATGAAAACATTAATTGATTATTATGATGATTTTGCTGAAATGTGGGCAAACAAATGGTATCTTAATGAAGAATTATTACCATATTTAAAATAATTTGTTGAATTATTGCCTTGTAATGCAAAAGTTTTAGATTTGTGTTGTGGTGCAGGTTATGAAAGCATGAGATTAAAAACTTTAGGAGTATCGGTGATTGGTGCAGATTTAAGTGAAAAATATTTTAAATTCATAAAAGAACTAAAAGAAAATGGGGATTGGAAATATTACATATTAAAGAAAAAATAAAAGATGGCATCAATTAAGTCATCTTTATTTTGCTTGTTTCAATTTAGACCTTTTTGTCACTTACTTTTGAAACCCACAAAAAACTATTTGTTAACAATAAGTTTTTTGTATTAATTAAACTATCTTTTCGTTTTTTTGAATTTTTAATAATTCTACTTGTTTAATAAGCTCCACAGGATTAATAAGGCGAACACCATTAGTATTTTCTTTATATGCCGTGGCATGACTGATTTTAACAAATTCTTCATATGTAATATCTGGTTCAACTTGTTTTGCAAGACAATATAGACCTACCACTTGCGGTATACTCCAACTTGCACTTCCTGTTTTATTTTCGTATTTATATCCAGATTTTGTGTAAGCGGAAGGGACTACTTTATATGCTTCAATCACCGAACAACGTCCGTCAACTTTTCCAAACTGCACATAATTATCTATATCACTATTATCAGCAAGCGGCTTATTCTTAAATGCATAACTAAAACCAGACTCAAAAAACTGTGTAGAATCTATTATCATACAACCATAATTTTTAAGTTGTTGTTTTAAATCATCATAGATTTTTGCTAGTTTGCATATTTCCTCTTGTGTTGTTTCGTTATTTTTAATCACCAATTTTATATGATAATCAATTGAAGCGGAAATGCCCACTGCTACTATCTTTTCGCCGTTTTTTAATCGATTTAAAATTTCATTTAATGATTGCAATTCTTTTTTTAATATTGTAAGAATATTTCCATCGTTATAACTTAAATATAACATGTCAACTTCTGGTGCAATGCCAATATTTTTACCAATTAAACGGGAAGTAACTGCATAACCATGAAAATCGTATCTTTCACGACCATCTTGATCCCTTATATATTCAATTTTTCTGCCTTCAAATTCTTCATGTTCAACATCAAAATTTTTATCTATATAAGCAACTTTTACACCTTTTCCATTTATACCTTGTTTATGTAAAGATTCTATTCCTAATCCTTTATTTGTTTTTGCTTGTTTTAATATATCTAAAGGATTGAAATCTTTTGGAAGTTTGTCTTTTGGTGGCCATATCGTTTCACTATCAAAAGTTATACGTGCTAGGCTATCTGCAGACAACATAGATAAATCTAATTTAGACAAATCCACTCCGCAAAATCCCCAACGAGATTTCTTGGAAAAAAACAAGTTGTTTGTTTTATGATAATTTTCCCCATCTCCCGTTTTTTGATACTTTAACAATAAAGTTATTAAACTTTGTAAATCATTTGTAGGCTCTATAAAAAAAGCATAACTATCCTTAGTTGTATTTGAAATTAATTTTTTCCATTCTTCTTTCAATTCTTGAAATTCTTTTTCTGTCATCTAATTACTCCTGTTGCTTTCTTCACTAAGAATACTATATCTTCATTAAAAAGTCAACTACAAATGGCACTGTGGCGTGTGCTTGTCTTGATACAAGTGTTCTCGCTTCGCTCGAACAGACAAGCACACGTCTAACTTCCATTTATTAATTTTTATGGTAAAATCTTTAAATTTTGCATCCATGAAATCATTTGTTCTTCAAAATAATTTCCAAACCCTAAAGAGTTTAAATCATTAGAATAAGAAACTCCTATCATAATGTAATAAATATTAAGTTTATTATTTGAATCAAGATAATAAATATTATAAGATGATGATGTTTCATTTATTCTATTTTTTGTATAAAAACCTAAATAGTTATTTGTAGAAAATTTAATTATATGTTTTGCTCCGTCATCGTTTAAAATTGCATTACCCATAAATGATGCCAAATTGCTACATCTTATTGTTGAACTCCAAAATTCTTCTAAAGAATATGCTGTTGCTAAATGATTACCTGATGTATAACTTGGATTTTCATAAGCAATATAATCATTTGGTATTGCAAATTCAAAGTTCCAATAACTCATAACATCTTCCGTTTTAACTATTGTATTTGAGATGTATGATTTTGCAGAGTTGTTATAACTTTTAATTGAAGGAGTAGAGAATATTGTTGAACTGATAATAGAGGTAAATTTTTCTATGTTGTCGTTATAATAAGCATCTTGTATAGTTGTATTGATATTAAAATATACAAAAGCATTTGAACCTTTTCCTATACATAATATTTTATAATAATCCCATTTACCATTTGGATTTTGCATTTCATCTACAACATACATATTCAAAGCAAGATTACCTGAAAATATATCAGATAATTTTTCAGTTATATTAATATTCTTAATAGGAGTTGAAAGATTTATATTTTCAATTTTTGCGATATCACTTGTATATTGGTCTAATGTGATGTTAGCAAAATCATAATATTCGTTTCCGGCATCATATTGTGCATAAAAATAAGTATCTCCAAAAGCGACTTGATTATCTCCTTCGCTTGTTAGTTTTATGCCATCACTTGTTGTTTGTAAAGTGAAATCGCTAGTCGTTTTTATTTCAAATCCATTAGCTGTATATGTTTTTGTTAAATTTGGAGTGTAATCATCTCCTTTATCACCACATGCTACTAAAACAAATGATGAACATAATATTATTGTTAAAATTAAGACTAAATTTAAGATTTTTTTCATTATTAATACCTCACAAACTTATTATAGCATATTTGCTTACAAATTTGAATACTTTTACAAAAAATTGTAATTACAAATAAAAAACACCTTACTTTTAAAATAAAGTGTCTTTTACAAATAAGTATTTCACTAGTTTCAAAAGTGACAACTCTTAAGGTCTTTTTGTTTTTTATTACATTTCGTAAGTTGGTTCATCTTTTGTGTTGATTAAATCATAAATACTTACAACTTCTTTACCATCAATTTCATCTTTAATTTCAGGTTCAATTTCATTTTTATGTTTTTCTAACCATTTTTTTGCTTCTTCTAATTCTTTATTATCGTATGCCATAGATAAATCCTCCTTATAACTATTTTTAGTATATCATATTATTTTGTTTAATTCAATAGCAATTTTAATTTTCGTAAGAGTCTATATTTTTGTTTGAAATTTTATCTGTTGCAATAATTTCAATATTATCTAAGTCTATAATTTTTACTGTAATATTTTTAGCTTCATTATTTCTAATAAAACGAGCAAGTTTTTGTGTAATTTCTTTAGATGCTTGTTTTTTTATTTCTCTTACACCAAAATCCATATTTGTTTTATCAACAATTTCTCCAAATATATTTTCACTATATTCAATGTTTATATTATATCCTTGAATATTTTTTAATTTAGAAACTGTTTCTTCTATTGCTTTTTTACATAAAATTATTTTATCTTCTCTTTCTAAATCTTGAAATTCACAAACTAAACTAAAACGAGCAAGTTGTTCTTTTTTCATTCCTGTAGATTCTTTTACTAAAGTATCTTTAATATCGTTAGTATTAGAAAAACCTAATTTTTTAACATAATTTACACTCATGTTTGTTGTAGATAAAATAATAAAGTTTTTAACAGAATAAGCAACGTTTTTAGAAGATATAATTTCACCTTCATCAAGCATTCTCATAAAAATATTTAAACATTCTGTATCGGCTTTATCAATTTCTTCAAATAAAATTACTCCACCCGTTTCTTGATTTTCTTCAATATATTTTATTAAAGCAGGTTTTTCATCTGATCCAATATAACCAGCTGGAGAACCAATTAAGCTAGCAATCATATGTTTTCCATAAAAATTAGCAAAATCAACAACGTATGGTTTTTTATTATAAATATGCTCACTAATTTGTTTAGCTGTTTCAGTTTTACCAACGCCAGTTGGACCTGTCATTAAAATAGATGTTATTGGTTTATTATCTTCTCTTTCACATAAAAATGAAAGCAAAAGATTGTTTGCAATTTGATCAATTACTTCTTTTTGACCAACAATGTTATTTTCTATATTTTTAATTGAATTTTTTAAAGATACTACGTCTAAAGTTTTTTGACTTGTTAATTTTTTTTGTGTTTTTGTGTTTTTTGAATTAGATTCTTCAACAAATTCATCGGCAAACCAAGTTCCAGCTTTTAAAACATTACCATTTTTGTCAAATAATGTTCCTTCACCTTCTCTTATATCGCAAACAAAGTTTCCAACATATTTAGAACCATCTGAATAATATTCTGTTCCTAAACCTTCTTTTATGCCATCATCAAAATTACCTTCATAAACTAATTCTTTTTTAAAATACATTTTACCAAAACCGCTAATTTCATATAAAGCATTTTTTGTAGGTTTAGTTAAAACATAAACAAAATCATCTGTATCATTTTCATATTTAAAAGAGATAACTGTACCATTTTGATAATTAGCTGTTAAAGTTGTATTTTTATCTAATTTTTTTTCAAATTTTCCGTTAAATTGATTATCAACAAAAGTAACAACAGAAGTAGTTTTATCTAAAAATGTTGCTTTATATTCACCGTTGAATTTATCATTATAGAAAGTTCCTTCAAAAGTAGATCCTTCATTAGTTGTATATATTCCATAACCATCTTTTTTTAATTGAGAAACTTCACCATTATAACTTGAACCAGAAGGATAATCAATTTTAGCGTAATTATCTTTATAAAACATAAAATTAATACTATTTCCTTTATTGCTTACAATATAACCAGGGCCTTCTAATTCACTATTATTATTACAAGTAAATTTTATAGATTTAAATTTTTTATTTTTATATAGAATATTACAAATGCCAATAGGTAAACCATCATTATTTAATGAGCCTTCAAAAGATATTGGATTTTCAATTCCAAATTTATCTAAAATAAATTCAAATAGTTTTTTATTATTGTTAATATTATTATTTTCATCAAAATTAATTATCATGCAAAAATTATAACAGTAAATAAAAGTATTGTCAATATGTAAAATTTAAATTTTATCTTTAAATTATATTAAAAGATAGACAAATTTTTAAAAATAAGATATATTGAAGATATATTTTGATTTTATTACTTTATTAATAAAATTATCAATATATATTTATTTAAATATGAGTTATTTATATATAATACTTTTAAATTTTATCCATTATATATAGATTTCATCTCCCAGTGGTGTTTTGAGATATATTTCACCATTGTGAGATTTCATCTCCCAGTGGTGAAATGGATATCACATGAGTCTTCGGAACTCACTTTTCGGGTTCGAATCCTGACTGGGAGACCACATTTATGGGCTGGAAATTCAGTATGAATTCCAGTTTTTTAATACTTTTTGATACAAATAGAAAAGATGTGTGATATAATATATTTATGTTAGAGTATCAAAAATTATCAAAAGAAAACTATTACAATTTATAATAAATTCACAAGGAGTATGTTTATGAAAAAAGATATATTTAACAATAAAATTTCTAACGATTATAAAAATTATGTAAAATTTATATTAATATTTACTTCTATTCTTTGTATATTATTGGGTATTTTATTTTTAATGATAGCTATTTTTTATAATAAAATTGATTATTTTGCAAAAATTTTTTTATATATTATTTCAGTCGTTTCAATTTTAATTGGAATAATTTATCCAATAATAACGATTTGTTTAATTAAAATTTATCCAAAAAATAAAAATATAACAAAATTATTTTTAAAAGAAGAAATTTTTGTAGAAGATAAATTAAATTAATAAAAAACAACCATTATTTTCTGGTTGTTTTTTTATTAATTGTATTTTTTAAAAATACTAAAAATTTTATAATTTTTAATTGTTGCAAATTGAAAGTTTATTTCTTTTGTTATGTTTAAAATGTTAAATATTATTGAATTTAATATTGATTTAATTTTTATATTAGTTTCTATAGTTAAAACCGTAAAAAGATTTTCTATAGAATTTAACAAACAATTTAATGTGTTTTTTAAATTTTCGTTATAGGTGTAATTTGTAGTTATATTATTATTTTTAAAAACCAAATTTAAATCATATAAATTTAATAAGTTATCGTAATTCTGTTGTAAATTAGTTTCAATTTTTTGGAAAAAATCTAATTGTTCTAAATTTTTACTTGTTTTTATTAAATTTAAAATATAATATTTGGCTTTAAATAAATTTTCTAAACAAACCTTTATATTTTCAAAAAAATTTACATTCTCATTAATATTATCATTTTTTAAAATATTTGTTTTAAAATATTTTTCATTATATGCATTATTTAGTTTTACTAAAGTTTGTTCATCAATTATATTATAATCTTTATACAAATTTTACCTCAAATATATTTATGCAATATTAATGTAAAAAGTGTTAAATATTATATATTTTTAAAAATTGTTCATCTTCTTTAATTAAAAAGTTTTTCAAATAGCTATAACGAAGTGCTTGATAATTGTTTTTTACCATTCGTTTTAAATTTGTTTTATTACCTACTAATACTACTAATTTTTTTGCTCGAGTAACGCCGGTATATAGTAAATTTTTAGTTAAAATCATACTAGGACCAGCAATAATTGGCATAACTAAAGCGTCAAATTCGCTACCCTGACTTTTATGAATTGTTATTGCATAACTTAATGTTAATTGATTTAAATCTTGTTTTAAATAAATTGCTCGTCTTCCATCTTCAAAGAAAACTGTAATTTCATTATCGTTTAAATTAATGTCTTCAATATAACCAATATCACCATTAAATACACCAACACCATCTTCAGTTAAATAATCATTTATTTTTCTTTTCCATTCTTGTTCATAATTATTTGAAATTTGCATAACTTTATCACCAACTCTAAAAACATGGTTTTCTGTTAAAATTTCGGTTTTAAAACTTGACGCGGGATTAATATTTTCTTGTAAAAGTTTATTTAAATTATCTATTCCACAAACGGCGTTTTTCATTGGTGCTAAAACTTGAATTTTGTTAGGTTCAATATTTAAAAAACTTGGCAATCTATTTACAACTAAATCTAAACAAGTATCACAAATATCTGATGGATCGGTTTTATTTTCAAAAAAGAAATCTCTTGAACTATTATCTAATATTGGCATTTCTCCTTGATTTATAGCATGAGCATTTGTAATAATTAAACTTTTAGCATCTTGACGATAAATTTCAGTTAGCATTGAAACATCTACCGTGTTACTAAGTAATATATCAGATAAAACATTTCCGGCTCCAACGCTTGGAAGTTGATCTTTATCTCCTACAAGTATTACTTGACTTCCTTTTTTAACAGCTTTAAGCAGGTGGTAAAAAATAGTAACGTCTACCATTGAAACTTCATCTACAATAATAGTATCGGCATTAATTGGGTTAAGTTCATTTTTATTAAATAAATTTGTTGAATTTTCTTTAAAGTTTAATTCCAATGCTCTATGAATTGTACTAGCTTCTTCGTTAGTGCTTTCGCTTAAACGTTTAGAAGCTCTTCCGGTAGGAGCTAACAAACAAAATTTTTTATTTTGTAGTTTTAGTAAATATATTAAACATTTAACAATTGTTGTTTTGCCTGTACCAGGACCGCCAGTAATTACGGAAAAACCAGAATTTATTGAAGATATTATGGCCTCTTTTTGTTTATCGTGAAGCTTTATATTATTTTTATTTTCAAAATTTAAAATTTCAGTTTCCGGATTTATTTTATTAAATAAATAGGTATATTTTAAAGATATTATTTTACTTGCTATACTTTTTTCCATTTTAAAAAAACGAGTTAGCATTACGTTAACAGATTCTTCTTCTTGAATTAAAGTAATTAAATTTTCTTGACTTAATGAAATTAAAATTTCATCTAATAATTTTTCTATTAAATAAATTGCAATTTTTACAAGTTTACTAACTTCTATAAAAAGATCTTTTTTAGGAAGATAAGTATTTCCATTTTTATCACTGTTTTCTTTTAAAACATGCATTAAAGCTGCTCTTAATCTGAAAACACTATTTTCTTGAATACCTAATTTTTTTGCAATTTTATCGGCAGATAAAAAACCAATTCCATCTACATCTTCAATTAATCTATAAGGATTTTCAGTAATTAATTTTTGAGTTTTTTCGCCGTAAATATTAAAAATTTTTACTGCCATATTTGTAGAGATATCATATTCTTGCAAAAACATTATTGTGTTTTGCATGTTTCTTAATTCAACATAAGCTTCGTGTATTTGAACTGCTTTAGTGGGACTTACACCTTTAACTTCAATTAATCGTTGAGGATTATATTGTATAATATCTAATGTGTCTTCTTTAAACTTTGCAACAATATTCATGCTAGTAACAGGTCCTACACCTTTAATAAGACCACTTCCCAAATAACGAATAATTCCATCTAAACTATTTGGAGGAAGTACTTTTACACTGCTTACTTTAAATTGTTCTCCATATTTTCGATCTTTTATAAATTCGCCTGTTAAATCGACATTTTGACCTTCAACTATTATAGGAAATTTTCCTACGCATGTTAGCATTTCACCATTACAATCGGCAATAATAACACTATAACCATTTATTTCGTTTCTATAAACAATCTCTTCAATACTTGCGGTAATTCTCATAAGAATAAAATAACAAATTAACAAAAAAAAGTCAATTTATATAAAATAGTAAAAATAAAAAAAACCGAAGTTTCGGTTTTTTTAAAATGTAATTTCTAATTCTTGAACATAACTATTAACAACTTTAGTACTATTATCTAAAACATTTTGGTAGAAAGTTTCTAAAGCTGAAAAATTTCCCAAATAATAATCGTTAATGTTTGTTCCTAATTTATCTGTACTTAAATAATTATCTAATTTAAAGCTTTTTAATTTTTTAACTGTATTTAAATATTTAACTCTTTCTTCATAAGTTCTAACTGTAGTTCTTTTTACTAATACCATCATTAATGCTGTTTGCCCAATTTCATTTGTTTTTTTAATATCAGCACCATTTTCTTTTAAAAAGTCTAAAAGTTCAAAATGGCCGTTAATACTTGCGAACATAAATGGTGTTAATCCATATCCATTTGTAGTAAAGTTTATATCTGCACCTTCATTTAACAATTTTTGTATTTTTTTACAAGTAGAAACAGTTTCTAATTTTTTTCCAGTATTTAATAATTTTATTAGTTTTATACTTTTTATTGTTCTTAACTTATTTGCTTTATAAATTAAATTTTTATATTCTGTTTCGTTATATTTTTCACCAATATTATTTAAATATAATTCTAATTTTTTTGCGTATTTATTATTTTTAAAACTTGTCATGAAAACCTCTTTTATAAATTAATATAATATTACCATAGTTTTTTATAGTTGTCAATGGTGAATTTTAATTTTAATAATTTAAATAAAAAGTGCCGATTGGCACTTTTTATACACCTTCTTCTATTTCTGGAAGGTTTAATATTATTGGATATTCCATAGTTGTAAATTCCCAATTTGCAGTACTAAATCCATTATTTGTAAATAAACTAATTATGAATTCAACATTTTCGATAAGTTTAGCTTCATTATTTGAAATTCCATAAATATCATTTTGTCTTGAATCTCCAAAATAGTTAGATTCATCGTAAGTTGCATGACCTGTATTTACCCAAATTAAATGGTTACCAAAGCCATCATATCTTGTTGTCCATAAAACGTTAGATTCTTGTCTGTAGTCTGCGTTACTATCATATCTTGAATTTTCGTTAGTATTTTCAAATGTACAAGCTGAGAAAATTGTAACAAATTCGCCATAATAATTATCACTTTGATATCTAGCGTAGTTTGTCATACCAGCAGCTCTACCACCTGTATATGAATTTTTTAGATGTGATTTTACAAAACAATTGTTTAATCTTCCGCCAACTTTAACGTCGTTTACTAAACCAGCAATCATAAATCCATGAATTGTATCAGCTTCTATATGATTAAATTTTGCTGTACCGTATAGGTAATTGCTTAAACCGCTAGCACAGAAACCAGAAATTGTTCCACCTACAACTTTGTTGTAAGTTAATTCAGCAATGCCTTTGTTTATTAAAGCTGTAGCTTGGCTGTAACCTGCAACACCTGAAGCAGCACCGCCAATTGCATATTGGTCAGTTTTTAAATCTGTATTATATACATAGTTAGAAGTAATTTGATAGAAGTTACCGCCAGCAATACCACCTAAGAAGAAATATTGTTGTGTTAAAGCTTCAACAAATGGTCTTTCCCATGTAATCCAAGCTGTATAGTTATCCATAAAATCTGATGGGTAATCTGTATTTGTTTCACTATCGTAAATATAACTAGTAACTACACTTGAAGATTTAATAACTGCATTAGCAGAATTATTAGTTAAACCATTTAAGCCTGTAATACCACCAGCATATCTAGCAGCAGATTTTGTTAAACCTTGAGATAAAATTGTTTGATTTACAGTTTTACAATTTTCAATTAATCCTAAATTAACCCCTGTAATACCACCAACAGCTTCATGAGCAATAATATTAACAGCATCTTTATTTCTAGCAGTTTGAGTAACAGTTACATTTGAAATTGTTCCTTCGTTATAAGCGGCAACACTACCAGCATATTTAGAACCACTTGCAATTGTTACAGTGTTAAGTTTTAAATTTTGAATAACACCAGTAGAACTAATTTTTCCAAATAATCCGGCATATTTATTTTTATATTCGCCCATATTTTGAATAGTTGTTGCACTAATGTTTAAATTACTGATTGTAAATCCATTACCTTCGAATGTTCCAGTAAAAGGATTAGTTGTTGTTCCAATAGGAGTAAAGTCTCCAGTTAAAACTATATCGTTTGTAAGTGAATAATATGAACCTGCAGTTCCGTTATTAACTTCGCTAGCAAATCTCAATAGATCGGCTGCGTTACTAATTTCTTCAGGATTATAAATTAAATTTAATTCATCAGAAACGTCTGCTCCGTTGTTGTTTAAAGATGGATAGCCATTATTAATGTTACTATCTAACATCCAAACATTAGTAAAGTCCCAATATTTATATCTTTCTTCATTATCTAAAACTTTAGAAACAAAAGAGAACATATCGTTTTGAATAATTTGATTATTAACATCTTTAGGGAATGTATTATATAATCCTCTATAATTTTTTTGTTGAGATTGTTCTTCTTGAGTAAATGTTCTTTCAAATTCATGATTTGCTACACTTAAAGTTGTATTATCAGTATAAACACCCATAAAATTGTTAGATTTTGCTGATGAAAATTCATCATTATAACCAACTAAACTTGCAATATTAACGTTTGCTGAATTAACACCATCTCTAATTACAATTGTAGCAATAGAATAACAGTTTTTAATTGTAGCAGGTTGATTGTTTAAATTTGTATTATATCCAACTAAACCACCAATATTTGATGATTCGCTAATGGTTTCAATAATTTTTGAATCTGTTAAATATACATAACTATTTACTAAAATAGCACCTTCGTTTTTACCAGTTAAACCACCAACGTTTGTTGTACCAGAAACAGAAACATAACTTGAAGTTCTATCTATTCTACCAACATTTGCATTTGAGTATTTAGTTATACCAGCAACACCACCAACATATGAATTTTGTAATGTTGAAGTTACACTTCCTGAAACAGAACATCTATTAATAGTACCTAAATTTATTCCTGCAATACTACCAGCAGTTTCAAATTGACCATTAATAATTACATTATTTAAATTTAAATTTGTAACAATACCAGTTGATCCAATTTTTGCAAATAAACCAGCGTTGTTAACTCCTTCAGATGAAGAAATATTTAAGTTGGAAATAGTGAAACCATTACCGTTTAAACTTCCTGTTAAGCCATCAGTGCTAGTTAAAAGAAGAGGTGTAAAGCTATTTGCTAAAGCAATATCTTGCATTAAAATATAATGGCTAGAAGCATTGAAATCATCTGTACCAATTCTAACTAAATCTTCTTCACTATCTATATAGTAAGGAGCTTCTTTAGATCCGTCACCAACGTGAACTTCTATGTAAATAGCTGGAATTTTATTGCTTTTTGTTTTAACTTCTATTATAGCAGCTCCACCCATTTCTGTTGTGAAAGCAGATAAAGCAGGATTAAAACTTAAAACATTTTCGTTTAAAGAAGTTACAATAACATCATTTCCTATTTTAGCATTTTTTAATGATGCATCAACTTCTACTATTTCGCCTTTATTTACATAAATATAAGGTTCGGTATTAACTACTAATTCTTCATTATCACGCATAAAGTAATAAACAGTTACGCCTAAACTTACAGTTACAATAAGAATTAAACAAAATACTATAAATTTTTTCATATATTACTCCCTTTATTGTTTTTAAAATAATATTTTGAATAATTATAGTTCATTTTTTTTATATTGTCAATACTAAACTTTTTATTTTTTTTTGTAGTACAGAATAAAAAACAGACATTTTATAAAATATCTGTTATTTTTTATTTTTTTTATCGCAAATTATTTGTTGAGTTTGATAAGTCGAAAGATTATTTGTAATGGCACATAAAATATTTTTAATAGTTATTAAATTGTCATTATCAAATTTTTCTATTAAAAACATTGTTAAGCTAAATGATAGCGATAAAATTTCTTCAGGACATAAATTTTTAAATTTCATATATATTTTTATGAAATAATATAAAAAATTGACAAATTAATTATTTATAAATTTTTATAGTCATAAGCAACATTACATAAAGTTAAACATTTTACAGATTTTGCATTAGCTTTAAAAAGTTCTTTAGCAATTGCGTTACAAGTTGCTCCGGTTGTAAAAATATCATCAACTATTAAAATGTTTTTATTTTTAATAGCTTGCTTGTTTTTAACTTCAAAACTTCCATCTAAACTTGTTAATCTTTCTAAATAAGATTTTTTAGTTTGACTAACGGTATCTTTAATTTTTTCTACAATATCTGTTTTAACTTTATTTGTTGAAAGAAAACTAGTTAATAGTAATTCGCTTTGATTATATCCTCTTTTCTTAAATTTATTTTTATGTAAAGGAACTGGAATGATTATATCAATATCATTGAATTCTTCGGTAGATTTGTAAAAGTTATAAAGAAGTTTACTTAATGGCTCTGCTAAGTATTTAGCGTTCTTATATTTTAATCCATAAATAACTTTGTGCATAGTTTTTGTATATAATAGCGGAGCTCGTGCAAAATTTATTAAAAGTTTTTGATTTGTGCAAGAATTACATATTTTACCTTCACCAACAACTTTTCTTCCACAAATTTCACAAATATTATTTGTTAAATATGGAAGAGTTTTTAAACATTTTTCACAAATGCAAAATTCGGTATCTAAAAATAATTCGTTGCCACAAAAGATACAACGAATTTTGTTTGGAAATAGAAAATCTTTTATTATATTTACAATTTTCATTATATAATTAATAATCCTATTAAAGAAATTAAAGTTAATATTGTTGAAACGTTAAATTCAACTTTTTTAGTTTTAACATAATATAAAATATTTAAGATTAAAGCAGTTCCTGTTAAGCCTGCGCAAAGGAAAAACCAAACACCTAAAAAAGCATGATTATAAACTCCGCATACAAGTAAAAATTTAAAAAATAATGTTAATAAAATTGATAAACTAGAAAGTGTAATTACTAAATATTTTTTTGAAAAAGCTGTTTGAAAAAAATTGCTTGTTGGAATATTTTTATTACTATAAGTTGTAGTTTCATATTTGCTTTCTTCAACAATTTCTTGTTTTTCTTCAAATTTTACTTCTACATCATCTTCATCATAAATAATATTATTGTTATAATTTTCCATGTTTTAATTCCTTATAATTTTTGTTTATATTTCATTATATTACAATTATAAAAAAAATGCAATATTTTTCTTTATGGAAATTTTTAAATTTTGTTAATTTATTTTTGTTAAAAGTATTAAAATGTAATATAATATAATAGATTTTTAATATAATATAAAATAATCTATATTTATATAGGAGAAAAAATGGAATTTTATACAAAAAGTGTAAATCAAACAATTAAGGATGTAAAAAGTGATTTTAAAGGTATTAGTAATGCTGAAGCTGAAAGCAGACTTTTAAAAAATGGTAAAAATGCTTTGCCTGAAACAAAAAAACAAAGCAAATTTGTAAAATTTTTACTTCAATTTAAAGATATTATGATTATTATACTTTTAATAGCGGCGGGAATTTCTATAACTCTTGCATTTGTTGAAAAAAATTATAGTGATTTATTTGAAGGCGGAGTTATTTTATTTATTGTTATATTAAATGCAATAATAGGAGTTGTTCAAGAAAGCAAAGCTGAGGACGCTTTGGAAAACTTAAAGAAAAGTACCGAGCCTTATGCAAAAGTTATAAGAGATGGTGTTTTAAAAAAAGTTAAAACAAGTTCATTGGTTATTGGTGACATAGTTATATTAGAAGCTGGAGATATAATTCCTGCAGATTTAAAACTTATAGAAACACATTCTCTAAAATGTGATGAAAGTGCGCTAACGGGTGAATCAATATCTGTAGATAAAGATGCAACGCTAATACTAAAACCAAATACACCATTAGCAGAAAGAAAAAATATGGCATTTTCTTCTACTGTTGTAAGTTATGGGCGAGGTAAAGGTGTTGTTGTGGCAACTGGAATTAATACTGAAATTGGGAAAATTGCAAATATTTTAAATTCTAATACAAAAGAATTAACTCCACTTGAAAAAACAATTAAAAAAGTTGGGAAAATTATTTCGATTACGGTAGTTTTGATTGCAATTGTGATATTTTTAGTTGAAGTGTTTTTTGCTGATACATTCGATATTTTAAATGCATTTTTAACTTCAGTTACATTAGCGGTGGCGGCAATTCCCGAGAGTTTGCCAGCGGTCATTACAATTATTATGGCAATTGGTGTTCAAAATTTAGCAAAAAAAGGAGCAATAATAAAGAAACTAAAAGCTGTAGAGACACTTGGAAGTTGTGAAGTGATATGTTCGGATAAAACTGGTACTTTAACACAAAACAAAATGGAAGTTGTAAGATTAAGTCATAGTTTTAAAATTTTAAATAAAGCTAGTAAGAAAAATGTAGAGTTTGATATTTTAACAAAAGCAATGGTGCTTTGTAATGATAGTTTTATTGGTGAAAATAATAAATTGATTGGCGATCCAACTGAAACAGCTCTTTTGGAATTTGCAATAAAAAATAAATTTAATGAAAACGCAAAGAAAAAATATGAGAGAGTTTATGAAATTCCTTTTGATTCTGAAAGAAAACTTATGACAACGGTAAATTTTGTAGATGATAAGCTAATAAGTTTTACTAAAGGTGCGTTTGATAAGTTAATAAAAAAATGTAAATATATTATGATTAACGGAGAATGCCAAGAACTAACTAACGAGCACATTGAAAATCTTAACGAGATTAATAAAAAAATGAGTTTAGATGCCTTAAGGGTTTTGGCATTTGCGGTAAAAGAAAGTAATTCTAAATATACAAATCTTGAAAAAGATTTAACATTTATTGGAATGATTGGAATGATTGATCCACCAAGAATTGAAGCAAAACAAGCAATTGAAAAATGTAGACTTGCAGGGTTAAAACCTGTTATGATAACGGGCGATCATCAAGATACTGCATTTGCAATTGCCAAACAACTTGACATTGCTAAAAATAGAAATCAAGTTATAACGGGTGAAAAATTAGATCAAATGTCAGATGCGGAATTATTTAATATAATTAATGAAACAACTGTGTTTGCTAGAGTTAGTCCTGAACATAAAGTGAGAATTGTAAAAGCATTTAAAAAACAAGGTAAAATAGTAGCTATGACTGGAGACGGCGTAAACGATGCTCCAAGTTTAAAAATTTCAGATATTGGCGTTGGAATGGGTATAACTGGAACAGATGTAACAAAAAGTGTTGCAGATATGATACTAACTGATGACAATTTTGCAACAATAATAGTTGCAATCGAAGAAGGAAGAAAAGTTTATTCAAATATTCAGAAGACAATCCAATTTTTATTAAGTACGAATATTGTCGAAGTTGTTACGATGTTTTTGTCTATAATTTTGTTCCCAAACTACACTTTTTTAGTTCCAGCTCAAATTTTATTTATTAATTTGGTAACAGATAGTTTGCCGGCATTTAGTTTAGGTGTTGAAAATGCCGAAAAAGATGTGATGAATCAAAAGCCAAGAAAATCGAAAGATAATATTTTTTCAAATGGTATTGGAATAAATATTATTTATCAGTCTATAATTCAATGTGTTTTAGTTATGTTTATTTATATTTATGGAATAAATACAGCTAGCAATGAAGTAGCATCGACAATGGTATTTGCATTAATTAGTTTTATGCAATTATTTCATTCAATTAACTGTAAAACAAATAAAAGTATTTTTGAAATTAAATTATTTGATAATAAAACATTTAACTTAAGTTTTATTGCTACAATTATTATAAATGTATTAGTATTTAATTTGCCAATTTTTCAAAATTTATTTAATATAGCTAGTTTATCATTAAAACAATGGGCGCTTGTATTGTTATTATCAATATCAATAATTCCACTTGTTGAAATTTGTAAATTAATTGTAAATTTAATAAATAAAAAGAAAAATAAAAAATAGAACGACTAAATCGTTCTATTTTTTTATAAAACATGAGGTAATACATTTGCTAAAATAAATATAATAATAAATATTAAAATTGGCAAACCTATTGTTAAGGCTATTTTCCATTTGCTTTTTGGTAAATTTTCACCAAGCTTTCCTGTTTGACCATTTAAGTATGTTGTGTATGTTTTATTTTTATAATTAATATTAATAAAATAAACAGGAACTAGCATATATGAATATTTATTATTTAAAAATGTTGTATTTAAATTAAAATATTCGACCCTATCATAAAAGTATTTTGATAAAATTATTTTTTTAATTTTTTCTTTCATTAGGTTTTCGCTAACTACTTTGCAGTTTTCTAAACTATTATCGTTTGTTTCTACGGCATAACCTCTAATAAAATCTGGGTTATAAACATAAGTTGTTTTTTCATTTATATTATAAGGTTTAATTTCTTCAAATAATTTTTGATTTGTAAGGCTGCTAGCTTCGGCAATAATATTCTCAAATTGAATATCTTTTTTACCACTTATATTTTGATAAGTTGTTTTTGAGTGGCTTTTTCCATTGCTATCGGTATATGTTTCAGTTTCAGATAATCTTCCATTATAGGTGCTTTTTGTGTAACTATCAAAAGAAAATGATGAAATATATGTACCATAAATAGAAGAAAAATCTGCAGACTTTTTAAATTTATTTGGCAAAAAGAATTTCTTTTTAACGCCAAGTTTATATTTTTCTATGGCCTCTTCTTTATTAAATTGAAATGGAATAATTAGATCAGGTTTAATTCCGTTAATTTCATTTATTTCTAAAACAAAATTGTTGTTACAATAAGGACAAGTTTTTGTTATCTCTCTTTCTTTTATTTCAATTTGAGCCCCACAACTTGAACAGTTTGTGGTTTTTCTTTCGTTATTAATAGTATTTGTTGTAAGATTATAATCTTTTTTATCTATACAATTTATTTTTTCTATTTCTATAGTACGGTTACAATTATTGCAAAATAAGTTTTGAGATTTTGCATCATAAACTAAATTTCCACCACAACTTGAGCATTTAGAATGATTTTTTTTTATTTTCATTAATTATTTTCCTTTCCACAGTTAGGGCAAAATTTATCTTTTGATGTTAAAACTGTACCACATTCACAAGTTTTTCCAGCTTTTTCTTTAACAATTTTAGTTCCGCATTCTGAACAGAATTTTGCATTTTTTCTTAAATCGTGACCGCATTTAGGACAACTTAAACTTTGTTTAGAACCACATTCAGGACAGAATTTAGCTCTTTTTTTAATTTTAGCACCACAATTAACGCAATCTACTAAATCAGATTTTGGTTCTATATTTTCTCCGCTTAAATTACCAGCAAAAATATTTCCCATAGCACTTCCTGCTGATAAACCAACGCCTAAACCAGCTAAATTATTTCCACTTGGATTTTTTGCAGCATCGCCTAGAGCATCTGCGGCTTTTAATCTAGTGTATGTGCCCACTTTGTCTTCCATAACGCCAACTTTAGTTCTTTCATCTAACGCTTTTTCTACTTCTTCAGGAAGAGATAAGTTTTCAATAACAAAACTACAAATTTTTAAACCAAATGCTGTAAAACTTTTAGCTCCGCATTCTTGTGCTTTTGATGCAATTTCTGAATAGTTAGCGGCTAAATCTAATGCACTAATTTTGCTTTCAGCAATAGCATCTGATAAAGAAGATAATAATACTGGTTTTAATTGATTTGCTACATCAGAAACAGAAAAACTAGAAGCTGTTCCAAACATTTCTTTTAAAAATACTTTAGCATCATCTACTTTAAAACTGTATACGCCATATCCCCTAACTCTAATAGATCCAAAATCATTATCTCTCATCATAATTGGATTTTGAGTACCCCATTTTAAGCCCGTAAATTGTCTTAAATTTACGAAATAAACCTCAGCTTTAATTGGACTATTAAAACCAGTAGGAAGGCTTAATAATTTTGTTAAAAAAGGTATATTTTCTGTTGATAATTTATATGTACCAGCAGTAAATACGTCGGCAATTTGTCCTTTATGAACAAAAATTGCGGCTTGACTTTCTCTTACAACAAGTGTTGATGAATTCATAATTTCATCTCTTTCAGTTAAAGGATAACGATAAACTATTTCATCTCTGTTTTCGTTCTTGTACTCAATAACTGCTAATAATTGTTTTTTTATTTTTTTAAATAATCCCATAATTTTCTCCTTGATAATAATATTTATTTATAACACATTTAAAAAATGTATTAAACTATTTTTTGTTTTGAGAACTTTTAATTTTCTCTTTTAATTCGACAATTTCATTTTTAAGTTTAATGTTATCTTGAACAAGTCTTGCAACTTTGTCTCTAGCGTGCATAACGGTTGTATGATCACGATTACCAAAAACCCTACCGATAGAAACTAAAGGAGCATCTAAAATTTCTGTAATTAAATACATTGCAATTTGTCTTGGATCAACAATTTCTTTATTTTTTTTCTTTCCTACTAAATCTTGCTTATTAACGTTATAATATTCACAACAAACATTAATAATTTTATCCATTGTAACTTGAGCTTTTTCGTCTTTTTTTACATTTTTAAGAGCTTCTTTTGCATCGTTTATATCGGCAAAATGATGTCCCATTAAATTTGCATAAAATACTACTTGGCTTAAACAACCCTCTAATTCTCTAACGTTAGAATCATAATTTTCAGCAAGATAATCAATTACTTCGCTTTGAACATTGTAATTTTCTATTTGAGCTTTTTTAATTAAAATAGCAACTCTTGTTTCAAAGTCTGGTGAACCAATATCTTGAATAAGACCGCTTGAAAGTCTACTTTCCAACCTATCTGAAAGCGTTTCAATTTCTTTTGGTGGTCTATCAGATGCTATAACAATTTGTTTGTTTTGTTGGTATAAATCATTAAAAGTATGGAAAAAATTTTCTTGTGTTTCTATTTTTTTAGAAATAAACTGTATGTCATCAACTAGTAAAACATCTACATTACGATATTTATCTCTAAAAACTGAAATGGCATTATCTTTAAAATTGCTTCTAATTGCATCTATATAATCATTCGTAAATTGTTCACACGTAACATATAAAACTTTCATTTGTGGATCATCTTTTATAATTTGATTTCCTATAGCATGAAGCAAATGTGTTTTTCCAAGTCCTACTCCACCATAAACAAATAAAGGATTAAATCGGCAGCTAGGATGATCTGCAACGTTTTTACAAGCCGCATATACAATTTGATTGCTTTTTCCTACTACAAAATTATTAAATGTATATTTTGGATTTAAATTTGTACGATAATTATTTGTTGTTTTTTTATTTTCTTCAGGAAGTTCGCCAACAAGTTCTTCTTTTAAAAATTTGTTTTTTTCTTCTTCCCCAGTTATAATTTTAAAACCTTTATATTCGTCTTTAAATGTGCTGTCCAAACCAAATCGGATTAAATTTATAAAATTTTTTTCACATTGATTTTTTGCCATAACGCTTGGTGCGTATATAATAATTTCATCATCTTTAACAGCTAGTGGCTTTAAGGTTTTAATCCAAAGGTCAAAACTCACGGCAGTAACTTCTTTTTCGATTAAATTTAAAACATTATTCCAATTTTCAAGTAACTTCATTTTTATGATTTCCTTATTTAGTAATATATTTTTAATATAATATATAAAATAAAAATTGTCAAATTATTAATTGTAAATTTTAAAATGTTTTGGTATAATACTAAGGTGCATATTAATTTTGTAGAATTAAGAAACTTTAGAAATTATAGTTATGAAAAATTTATTCTAAGCAAAAATATTAATATTTTGCTTGGTGATAATGCTCAAGGTAAAACCAATTTGCTTGAAAGCATATATTTTTCATGCTTAGGAAAAAGTTTTAAAACAAAAAATGAAAAAGAATTAATAAAATATAATAGTATAAATGCGCATTTTGAAGTTAATTTTGAAAAAAATAATGGAAATAATAATATTTTAGTTGAATTAAAAGATAATCAGAAATATGTTAAATTAAACGAAATTAACGTTACAAAATTAAGTAGTTTAATTGGAAATTTGGCTTGTGTGTTTTTTTCGCCCAATGAATTAAAACTTGTAAAAGAAGCACCTGAAGATAGACGTAAATTTATGGATATTGCGTTAAGCCAGTTAAATCGTGAATATTATAATAGTTTAATTAAATATAACAAAATTTTAAAAGAAAGAAATAAACTTTTAAAATCGACTGATAATGAAAATGTTATTAAAGAAACCTTACCTATTTGGGATTATCAATTGGTAAAGGTGGCAAGTTTAATAATAATTGAAAGACTTGAGTTTGTTAAAAAACTTAACATATACGCCGATAAAGAACACAAATATTTAAGTGATGATAAAGAAAATCTTTTAGTACATTATCATTCATGTGATAATTTTAATGATAAAACTAAAGAAGAAATAGAAAAAATTTTACTAATAAAACTTGATGAAAATAAAGAAAAAGATTTAAAATTAAAATATACTTCCATTGGACCTCATAGAGATGATTTAAAAATTTATATTAACAATATGGAGGTTAAAAGTTTTGGAAGTCAGGGCCAACAAAGAACAGCTTTACTTAGCATAAAACTTGCTGAAGTTGAAATATTTAAAGAAAAATTTGAGGAATATCCAATACTTTTATTAGATGATGTTTTTAGTGAATTAGATGAGAATAGAAAACTTCGTCTTTTTGAAAAAGTTAACAAAATGCAAACCATTATAACTACCACTAAATTTGATTTGCCAAATACAAAAACAAATATTATAAAAATAGAAAATGGAAAAATAGTAATTTAGGTGTCTAAGACGGTGTCTAGGGCACTTTTTTTACATAAAATTAATATTAAAACAAAATTTTTGAAAGTAATGAATTGATTAATGATTATATTTAAAAAAACATGAAAAATTATCGAAAATATGAAAAAAAATTAATTATTTTAATAAAAAATAAATTTTTTTAACAATATAATACAAACTAAAAATATGGACTTTTGTTTATGTAGTATATGTAGTGAATTAATAGATTTTGATGATGCAATAATATGTGTTGTTTGTCGAAAAAAATATTGCGATAATTGTTTTAATTTAAGCCATAAATATTGTAGAAATTGCAATTCTAAAATTTTAAGAGATAAATTTGACAAAAATTGATAAGTGTAATATTATTAAATTAATATGAATATAATGCCAAAAATAAAAAGATATTTCATTTTGGGATTAAACTGCATTTTGCCGTTTATAATTTTTTTCTTGCCATTTTATTCAACAAGTTATACAGATGACATTGAAAAAATAACAATAAGTGAAAATTTTTACAAAATGTTTAATTTTAATGAAAATATTTTATTTTCAATTTGTATGTCTTTATTTTTACTTTTAATAGTTGTTTCTTTCGTTATGTTTATAATGCTATTGATTGATAATTTTAAATTAATTTTTTATAAAAAAATAACAAACACTATAATTATAATTGTTGGCAGTTTATTTTTAATTATATCGATAATATTTTTTATCTATTCAATTTATTTGGCAACATTATCTAATACGGAAATAATTATTGTAAAAAATAATTTTTGTATTGGGGCGCTAGTTTTATTGTTGTATGAAATAGTGCAATTTATATATTGTTTATTTAAAGTTAAAAAAGGAAAATTTTAAAAATGAATGAACTTTTTAAAAAATACGAATACGAATTATCCGAGAAAAAGAAGTTATTATTTGATAACTACTATATAGATTTGATTGAAAAAAATAAAGTTATGAATTTAACTGCAATAACGGAAAAAGAGCAAGTTTATTTAAAGCATTTTTTAGATAGTGTTTTACCTTTATATGATATTAAAGATAATGCTAAAGTATTGGATATTGGGACTGGGGCTGGATTTCCGGGTATTCCTTTAAAAATAATGAATGATACTTTAAATGTTGTTTTGTTAGATAGTTTAAATAAAAGAATTAATTTTTTAAACGAAGAAATTGAAAAATTAAATTTAAAAAATATTAAAGCCATTCATTCTAGAGCCGAAGATTATGCAAATGTTTCACGTGAAACATTTGATTATGTTGTTTCACGTGCGGTTGCAAGATTAAACACTTTGCTTGAATATTGCTTGCCTTTTGTAAAGGTTGGCGGAATGTTTATTGCTTATAAAAGTATTAATTCAAACGAAGAATTAGATGAATGTGCAAATGCTTTAAAAATTTTGGGTGGAAAAATTGAAAAAATAAAAGAAATTGACTTAGAGGGCAATTTGCGAACTTTAATTTATATAAAAAAGGTTAAAGAAACTCCAAAAAAATATCCCAGAGGGCAAAATAAACCTAAAAATCAACCATTATAAGTAAAAAAAGTGAAAAAATAGCAAAAAACAGATGCTATTTTTTTTTATATTTGCTATAATTATTAAATAATACATAAAAGGAGATTTTAATTATGGGAAAAGTAATTGCGTTCTCTAATCAAAAAGGTGGTGTTGGAAAAACTACTACTTGTGTAAATATGAGCGCTTGTTTGGCTAGTGTTGGCAAAAAAGTGTTGTTATTGGATTTAGATCCACAAGGAAATGCTACAAGTTCGCTTGGAATAGAAAAAGAAGAAGAACTTAAAAGTTTTTATAACATAGTTGTTGGCGAAGCAAATATCGAAGATATAGTGAGAAGAACTAAATATCAAAATTTAGATATTATTCCTTCTGATATGAATTTGGCTGGTGCGGAAATAGATTTAGTTCAAATGGTTAATCGTGAACATGTATTAAAAAATGCTTTAGATAAAATAAAATCGAGTTATGATTACATAACTATTGACTGTCCACCAAGTCTTGGTTTATTAACTGTAAATGCCTTAACTAGTGCAGATAGCATAATAATTCCAATGCTATGTGAATTTTTATCATTAGAAGCATTAACACAGTTAATGAATACTGTTTGGCTTGTAAAACAACATTTAAACAGTAAACTAGAGATTGAAGGTGTTGTAATGACAATGAAAAGCGCAAGAAGTAACTTGGCTAACCAAGTAACTGATGAAATCAAGAAGTTTTTTGATAAAAAAGTATTCACAACATCAATTCCTAGAAATATAAGGGTAGCAGAAGCTCCAAGTTATGGTGAAAGTGTAATAGATTATGACCCTAAATGTAAAGGTGCACAAGCATATATGGAGTTAACAGCTGAATTTTTGAAAAGAAATAAGGAGAAAGTATAATGGCTAAAGGCGGATTAGGAAGAGGACTAGAAAGTTTATTTTCTAGCTATAAAAATATTGATGTACAAGAAAATGTTTCACGTGAAACATTAAAAGATGAAAATGGTATAAAAACTATAAGTATTTCGTTGATTGATCCAAATAAAGAACAACCTAGAAAGAAATTTGAAGAAGAACCATTACAAGAACTAGCAAATTCAATCAAATTACATGGTGTACTACAACCTATACTTGTTGTTGAGAGAAATGGAAGATATCTTATTGTTGCAGGTGAAAGACGTTGGAGAGCAAGCAAAATTGCTGGTTTAAAAGAAATTCCTTGTATTGTTGGGGAATTTTCTAATAGTGAAATAAAAGAAATTAGTATTATTGAAAATCTACAAAGAAAAGATTTAACGCCGATTGAAGAAGCGAAAGCAATAAAAGAATTAATTGATGAATTTGGATGGACGCAAGAAGTTGTTGCTGAAAGATTAGGAAAAAGCAGACCTGCAATTTCTAATACTTTAAGATTACTTCAATTAGCTCCAGAAGTTATACAAATGATTGAAGAAGGAAAGTTAAGTGCTGGTCATGCTAAAAGTTTAGTTGTTATTAATGATCATAGTGCTCAAATAAAATTAGCAAAACAAGTGGCTGAAAGAAAATTAACTGTTAGAGACTTAGAACAAGCGGTAAAAACTACTAAAAAGGGTAAAAATAACGTTGTAGCTGGCAAAATAAGTAATGAATTCCATGAATTAATTATGGATATGCAAAGAGTATTTGGTACTAAAGTATTTATGGTAGGTAGTGAAAATCGTGGAAGAATTTATATAGATTATTTTAATAAAGATGATTTAGATAGATTGTATGATATAGTTCAAACATTAAAATTAAAATATTAAAAAGAGTGGCGAGAAATTGCCATTTTTTTATCAATTACCAAAATGTTTCACGTGAAACATCACTAATTCTTTGTTTAAAGTTTTATAAAAATATTTTTTTTATTTGACTTTATTTATTATTATGATATAATAAAAATATGGTAGAAAATATAACAGAATATACAAAAGAGATTTTAAAAGATTATATAGTATTTACAACAAAAAAGACAAGATTAATTACGTTTATATCGGTTGCAGTTATTCTTATTTGTGCCGTTATAGAATTATTGTTTAAAGAATATATAATGAGTGGAATATTTTTAGCTTTAGCATTGTTTTTCTTTATTTCTAATTTAAATATTGTAAAATTTGCAGTTAAAAAAAGCACTTCTATGCCACAAATAAAAAATATATATGAATTTTATCCAGATAAATTAAATATAACTACTTATTCTAATAATCAAGAAATAAGCAAAAATACTTTAGCTTTAACTACAATTTTTAAGGTTGAAGAAAATAACAATTGTTTATATTTATATTTAAATAAATCTCAGGCGTTAATAGTAAATGTTAATAATTTTAAAGATGTTAATGATAAAGAAGTTGTAAAAAGATATATTCAAATTCAAAAAAATAATGGCTAAAAACCATTATTTTTTATTATACATAGTTATTAATTAATAACTAATTTTCATTTATTTTATACGAAAAATATATAAAGTTGGTTAAAATAATTAAACCAATTACAAAGCCAGATAATACATCAGTAAAATAATGTACACCTAACATTATTCTTGAAAAACCAATTGATAAAGGTAATATAGATATTAAAAATAAATATAATTTTGTATGCTTTCCTTTATAGTAATTTTTTAAAAATAAAAAGCCTAATAAAAAATAAAATACTAAAGAAGTTTGAGAATGTCCACTAGGGAATGAATAAGATGAAGGAAAAGGATAATTAAATATTAAATTACTAACAAATTCTCCTGTGGGTCTTGATATTTGAAGTATATTTTTTAAAGAATAATTAATTATAGTACTTAATGCCGTTAAACTAATTAACGGAAAGGCTAATTTTTTATTGAATATTAGTATAAAAATCAAAATTATTACTAAAGTTAATGCTTCTCCTAAGTATGTAATAATTAACATAAAATTATTTATAAAATTACTACGAATTAAATCACAAAATTTAAAAGCTAAATTATTTATTTTATTTATAAAATCAAAATTAAAACTAACGGAAATTATTAAAAATATTAAAAATGAAAATAATATAATTTGAGTTAATAAATATTTTAATGTTGTATTATTTATTTTTTTGTCCATATCAATAGTATAACATAAATTTGTAAAAAAATAAATAAATTTGTAAGCTTTTTGTATTTGTACTATATCACAAGTTTGATAGTAGTTTTTATGGTAAAATAATAAAATTTAACAAAAAATACACAAAAAACAGTATTTTAAAGCATTTTTTGATCAAATATTTTAATTAATATATTATTTTTACATTATTTGAGTTTTTATTTATAAAAAATTTAACAAATAAAATTTTGATAAATAATTAATATAATTTTTACTTAAAATAAATAAAATACTTCCAATTTTAATTAAATTTGTGTATAATATATGTATGCAAAAAAAGTTAACATTAACAATGATGCCAAGTAGTATAGATAAATTCAAATACAAATGTTCGCAATTTTTTTTGGGACTTTGTTTTTTTATATTTGTAGTAGTATTATTTTTCAATGTTACTTATAGTGTTGCACCTGTTTCTGGATATAGTATGCTTCCCACTTTAAATGAAAATTTTGTGGCGGGAAAAGAAAATTCTCAAGATAGAGTTGTGTTAAATTATATAGCTGGTTATAAAAAAGGTGATATAATTGTAGCCAAAAAACAATATAATGATGGTGATGATTATATTTATGTTATTAAACGATTAATTGCAATTGGTGGAGATACCGTTGAGGTTAAACCTAATGGAGATGTTTATGTTAACGGAAAGTATCTTGAAGAAAATTATACAACAAATACTAAAAGTGCAACATATTCAAAAATGCAAAATTTAAAATCAATTAAACCTGAATTGTTTACAGGAAACGTTTTAAATGTTCCTAAAAATTATGTTTTCTACTTGGGTGATAATCGTGCTGGGTCTAGTGATTGTAGTGATTATGGCCCAGTAAAAAAAGGTAATGTTATTGCAAGGGTAGATTTTGTTATTAAAAGTGGAGAAAATTTTTATTTAAGTATTTTAAAACAAATTTTTAATTAAAAAAGATTGAAAATATTATTAAAAAATTAAGGAGAAAGATTATGATAACAACAAAACATAGAGCAGAATTAAAAAAAATAGCTCAAAACTTAAAGCCAAGTTTAAATATTGGTAAAGATAATTTAAATGAAAATATTTTTACTGAAATAGATAATTATTTAAATAAAAATGAACTTATGAAAGTTAAAATTTTACAAAATTCTAGCGAAAATGCAAAAGATGTTTTAGAATTTTTATGTTCTAGATTAAACGCAGAACCAGTGCTTGCTGTTGGAAAAGTTTTAATTTTATATAGAAAATCTAACATTAAAGGAGTTAAACATATTTTAGAGTAATTTTTTACTTTAAAATATTTTTTATATGTTAAATTTAAAATAAAGGAGAATGTAAAATGATTATTGTTATTGAAGGGACAGATGGTAGTGGAAAACAAACTCAAACACAAAAACTTTTTGATTATTTAGTTAGTCAAAATATTAAAGTAAAAAGACAAAGTTTCCCTAATTATGAAAGCGAATCTAGTGTTTTGGTGAAAAAATATTTAAATGGAGATTTTGGCGATTTGGGAGCAATGTCAGCAAAGCAATGTTCTACTTTTTTTGCAGTAGATAGACTTTGTACAATGCAAAATTATAAAGAATTTTTAAATAATAAGGGTGTACTTTTATTAGATAGGTATGTTTCTAGTAATATTTTACATCAAGCAAGCAAAATAAAAGAAAAAAAAGATAGAGACGAATTTATATCTTGGCTTGAAAAATTTGAACATGAAGATTTAAATTTGCCAAAACCAGATATTACTTTCTTTTTAGATTTAAAACCAGAACTTAGTAAAAAATTAAGAGTTGAGCGTGGCGATTTAAAAGCAGGAACTAAAAAAGATATTCACGAAGCCCATGATGAATATATGCTTCATTGCTATAATGTTGGATGTGAAATAGCAATAGAAAAAAACTGGAAAGTTATTAAATGTTATGAAAACGATAAAATTAAAACAATTGATGAAATTCATAACGAAATTAAAAACATTGTTAACAATTGTTTAAGTTAAATAAAATAAGCACACTTTATAATTTTAAAGGTGTGTTTTTTATTAATAATTTAAAATGTATTTTAACTTTTTAAAATTTATGTTATAATAAAACCATGAATTATTTAGAAAATGTTAATAAAAAATTAGAAAAATTAAAAAATAAAAAAGATATTTTAGTTTTAGGAATAGAAAGTTCATGCGATGAAACAAGCATTTCTATTGTTAAAAACGGCAGAGAAATTTTAAGCAATATTGTATCTAGTCAAATAGATATTCATAAACGTTTTGGTGGAGTTGTGCCAGAAGTTGCAAGTAGAAATCACGTAAAAGCTATAAATAATTGTTTAACGCTTTGCTTAAACGAAGCCAATTTAACTTTAAAGGATATCGATTTAATTGCGGTTACTTTTGGAGCTGGTTTAATTGGTGCTTTAATGGTGGGGGTTAATTTTGCTAAAGCTTTAGCTTATGCTAATAATATTCCGTTAATTAAAGTAGATCATATTAAAGGGCATATTTGTGCAAACTTTCTATGCTTTGAAGATTTAAAGCCACCTTTTTTATGCTTACTTACAAGTGGAGCTCATACTGAATTAATAAAAGTTGAAGATTATAACAAGTTTACGTTAATAGGGGCTAGTTTAGATGATGCTTGTGGAGAGTGTTTTGATAAAGTAGCAAGAGTATTAGGATTACCTTATCCTGGTGGGCCTAAAATAGAAAAACTGGCTAGAAATGGACAAAAAAATATATCTTTTTTAAAAGAAAATAGGGAGCTTAAACATACTTTTAATTTTAGTTATTCTGGATTAAAAACTGCAGTTATAAATTATATTCATAAATTATCACAAAATAATGAAGAAATTAATAAAGAAAATATTTGTGCATCTTTTCAAGCGGAAGCTTTTGACGAATTAATTGATAAAACCATAAGAGCAAGCAAAATGCTTGGAGATGATTACAAAAATATTGTTATAGCTGGTGGAGTAAGTGCAAACAGTTATTTAAGAGATAATTTAACTAATAAAGCAAGCAAGGAAAATTTAAAGGTTTATTTTCCAAAGATAAGTTTATGTACCGATAATGCGGCAATGATAGCAAGTAGTGGTTATTACAACTTTTTGTATAACGAAAATTTGGCTGATTTAACATTAACTCCGAAAGCGAGAATAGATGTTTAATACACATAATAACAAAATAAAAAATAAAAGTTATTATTTAAATTTTATAATTTTATAGGATAGTATGGTATGGTGGATTTAGAAAAAATAAAAGAAATTAAAAATAAGTTATTAGTTATTAAGGAGTGTCTTTGAAAAAAATGACCCAGAAATAAATTCTTTAGAAAAAAAACTTTTAGATGAAAATATTTTTAAAGAAAGAGAAAAATTTGTTGAGGTTAATAAAAAACTAACTTATTTAAAAAAGATTAAAGATGAATTTTTATCTTTAATAAAATTAAGTAATAATTTAGAAGATAACCTTTTAATTTTAAAAGATGATGAGTTAGATGAAGATATAAAAATTGAATTTGAAACAGAAATAGAAAAAGATTTTTGGAATTTAAATAATAATGTAAATAAAATGTATTTAAATACTTTATTGAATGAAAAGTATGATAATTTAAATGCGTTAGTTACGCTTCATAGTGGAGCTGGTGGAACCGAAAGTTACGATTTTGTAAACATTTTATTTAGAATGTATCAAAAATTTTGCGATGATGAAAATTTAAAATTAATTGTTTTAGATTTTTTAAAAGAAGATGTGGGGTATAAAAGTATTACTTTTAAAGTGTTAGGTGATAATGCTTATGGGTTATTAAAAAGCGAAAAGGGTGTTCATAGACTTGTTAGAATTTCACCTTTTGATGCAAACAAACGTCGTCATACAACTTTTGCAAGTGTAGAAGTAATACCTGAAATTGAAAATGATAATGAAATTGTTATAAATCCTGCTGAGTTAAAAATTGATACATTTAGAAGTAGTGGCGCTGGTGGACAACATGTAAATACAACCGATAGTGCAATAAGAATTACGCACATTCCAACAAATATTGTTGTCACATGTCAAAACGAAAGGAGCCAAGTTCAAAACAAAGAAAATGCATTAAAAGTTTTAAAAAGTAAACTTTTAAATTTAAAAATTTCTCAACAAAAAAACACTATAAGTGAAATTAGTGGAGAATTAGATAAAATAGAATGGGGTAGTCAAATTCGAAGTTATGTTTTTTGTCCTTATACAATGGTGAAAGACCATAGAACAAATTTTGAGACAAGTAATGTTGAAGAAATTTTGGATGGAAAATTGGAAGATTTTATTTTAAGTTATTTAAAATATATAAAAAACAATAACGAGTAAAATTTTTAATGTGTAGCAAAAAAATTTAATATTGACAAATTTTAATTTTGTTTGTATACTAAAACCAGGAGAACATTATGGAATATTTAAGACCAGCTTATATAGATAAATTGCCAGAAAGATTTAAACATTATTTTAGTGAGGAAAATTTTAAAGATAGACCTTATCCACAAACTTTAGAAAATGCTAATAATTATTTATTACATGAAGTTTTTAAAGCAGATACAACCGAGTATATTATCTTATTTGAAGTTGACAAGGATGGAAATCCAACAGAAAAAATGACTGATTTTACAAGAGATAATTTTTATAAAATTTTCAATTACTCTAATTGGTCAAAACTTCATGACGAAGCTAAAATAGTTGCTCTTTATTGGTTTTATGAAGGAGTTTGTGAAGAATTAAAAATTGATAAGCCTAAATTTTACTTTTTAGATACAAATGATAATATGAATGAAAATATAGGTGCTTATTATATGCCAACTGATCATAGTTTTCATATGTTTTTATTAGATCAAAACTGTGAAGAAGCAAAATCGGCTTATTATTATATTGATATTATTGCTCACGAATTAAAACATGCTCAATTTGCTAGTAAAAAACAAACGGAATATTTAAATAGATTAAATTATGTTCATTATTTTGATCTTCCTGACGAGAAAGATTATAAACTTGATGAAGATAGAGAAAAATTTGAATTTAACTATGCACTAGCTTTATACTATCAACAACCTAATGAAGTTGAAAGTTATAACTACGGAATGAAAAAAGCTAAAGAAATATTTAAAGAAGCTAATTTTAGAGTTAAAAACGGGAAAATTACTAAAGAAATTAAAGATAGTGCTAGTTTAGTTGATTTAAACTTTTTTAGAAATGTTAATTTTGATAGAAGACAACACAAAAAATTGTTTGAATTTATATTTCAAGGTGAATTTAAAGAACATTTAGATAAACACTTTTTGTTAAGAGAATTATCGAAAGATTTAGAAAATATAACATATGAAATTTTGGAACTAGACCCTAACGCAAAATTTGAAAATGACACAATAGAATTTATAGTTGATACACAAGAAAAAGCAGATTTATATAATAAATTATTAGAAGCAAGAGAATATTTTTATCAATTTCACGATGAAATTGAACAAGATAAAAAGAAAATGTTTAAAAGATATAAACAAATTTTAGCTGATGAAAGCGTTGTAGAATATCACACAAAATAATAAAAAATAATTTTAATTATTAAATTATTATGAATATTAAAATTTTTAATTAATATATTAAAAAAGGAAATACTAAAATTAAGGGGACGATTATGAAAGTTTTTGTAGCAGCGGGAGCTTATAAACCAAAAAACGAATTATACTTAGAAGATGCAAAAAGATTAGGTAGATTACTAGCAGAAAATGGATTTACTTATGTTCAAGGTGGTTGTGATAAAGGTATAATGGGAGCAACATATTCTGCATTTTTAAACTTAAGCGACAACGTGGAATTAATTGTTCCCAATGCTTATAGAGAAGATGTAGAAAATATGCCTTGTAAAAAACTGCATTTAGTGGATACAATAAATCAAAGACTTCTTTTAATTGAAAATATGTGTTCTTATATTATTACCATACCAGGTGGTTTTGGAACTATAGACGAAGTTACAAACTTTGTTGAAACTTATAGAAGTAAAGAACATTCTTCAACTTTAATATTAGTTAATATAAATGGATTTTACGATAATTATATTAAACAAATTAAAAAAATGGAAGAAGAAGGTTTAGTTATAGAAGGTATTTTTGAAGAAGTTATAAAAATAGTTCATTCGAGCGAAGAAGCAATAGAATTCATTTTGAGCGATATTAAAAATAAAAAAGCTTGCAAATAATAATGCAAGTTTTTTATTTATATATTTATAAAAATTTAAAAACACTTTGAAAATATATTTTGTTGTGATATAATAAAGTTTAGAATTTAATTTAGGAGAAAATTATGCATTGGAGTGAAAAGATTGCAAGAACATTAATAGAAAGAAAACCAAACAAAGAAGAATATGTATGTGCTGCTGGTATTAGTCCATCTGGTAGTGTACATATTGGTAATTTTAGAGATATTGTTACAAGTTATTATGTTGTTAAAAGTTTACAAAAATTAGGCAAAAAAGCAAAACTATTGTTTAGTTGGGATAATTTTGATAGGCTTAGAAAAGTTCCAGTAAACGTTTCAAATATTGTAGACGGTTATGAAAAATATATAGGCATGCCTTATACAAAAGTTCCAAATCCATTTAAAACTGAAGAAGAAAGTTATGCTAAACATTTTGAAAATGAATTTGAAGCAGCGCTAAAAATTTTAGGTATAGATAACGTTGATATTAAATATCAAAGCGAAAAATATTTAAATGGTGATTATACTAATCAAATTATACACGCATTAAAAAATCGTAAAGAAATTTATGATATTACAATGAGTTTTAAAACACAAGAAACGAGTGAAGAAGAAAGAGAAAATTATTACCCAATAAGCGTTTATTGTGATAAATGTTTTAAAGATAGTGTCAAAGTTTTAAATTATAATGAAAATACCAAAGAACTTACTTTTAAATGTTTAGAATGTGGTGAAGAAAAAACTGTTAATATTGAAGAATACAAATTAGTTAAACTTTCGTGGAAAGTAGATTGGCCAATGCGTTGGGAATATGAAGGGGTAGACTTTGAACCAGGCGGAATAGACCACGCTGCAAATGGTGGAAGTTATCAAGTAAGTAGCGTTATAGCTAAAAAAATATTTAATTACGAGGCACCTGTTTTCCAAGGTTATGGTTGGCTTGGTATTCAAGGACTTGGCTCTATGCATAGCTCTAGCGGAATGAATTTAACTCCTAAAACCATTTTAAGCATTTATGAACCGGAAATTGTAAGATGGCTTTTTAGTAAATATGAACCAAAAGATGCATTCAACTTTTGTTTTGATGAAACAATTTTAAGACATTATTCTGAATTCGATAAATTAGTTACAGGTTATTTAAATAATACAATTGATGAATTTAATAGAGATATTTTAGATCTAGCTTTTATTAAAAAACCAACTAAAACTAAAACTCCGTTCGGAATTTTATCTAGTGTGTCACCAATTTGTAATTTTAATAAAGAAATTATTAAAACAAGCTTAAATAAAGCAGGTGTAGATTATGACAATGAAAGTCTAGAAAGACTAGATAAAGTTGAATATTGGTTAAAAAATTATATGCCAAACAAAATTTACAAAGTTATAGAAAGTAAAAATGAAGAATATTACAATAATTTAACTGAAGAAGAAAAAGATAAAGTTAAAAAGCTTTATAAATTTTTAAAAACAGGGAATGTTAATGATGTTCAACAATATATGTATGACTTAATTAATAATCCTGAACTTTCTAAAAAAGAAAATTTAAATAATCAAATGCATTATTTTAAAATTTTCTATAATCTTTTATTTGGTCAAGATGATGGTCCAAGACTGTATCTATTCTTTATGGCATCAAATAGCGAAGATTACTTAAAATTATTAAATTTTTAAATTACATTTATTAAATGGATAGAGTTTTTCTATCCATTTATTAATAATAAAAAAACACAATAAATTAAAAAAAGAAAATATATGATTTGGGGTGATTATGACTTTGAAAAAATTAAAAAAATAAAATTTACTGCAGGAATTGATGATGAAAATATCAAATGTAAAAATCTGTTTTTAAAAATGGGATTTATATAAACAGGAATGCAGATAGATAGCATTTGGTTATTATGAATTAAGTGTTAAAAATGTATACTTTCAGATATAAACATGCAAGAGTACTTGAATTTTATAGATAAATCTGTAGAGGTTTTGTTAAATTAAATTTATTTAAATTAATATTGAAAAATTACAATAATTATTTTTTCATATAAAATATAAAAATTTATTTTCTAAAACTTATAGTGATTAAGGCAAAAATTACATTTAAAACTTGCAATTTTTAACAAATCACACTATACTTAATTTATAAGCAAATGTTCCCTTAGTTAAATGGATATAACAGACCCCTCCTAAGGGTCAGTTAGGGGTTCGATTCCCTTAGGGAACGCCAAAATTTAAAAAAAGATACGATTTGTTAGTATCTTTTTATTTTTTTATTTCCATACATACTAAAGTAGCATCGTCACGAATTTTAAAACGAACAAATTGATTGCAATTTTTATCTTCTTCTTGCATTATAAATAATTTATTATAAATTTTTTCTGCATCTTTTTTACAATTTATATTATTTATTAATTCTTCAGGAGTTATAAACTTCATTAAATCAAAAACTTGTGTATAACCATCGCTTAAAATTAAAATTTTATCGATAATTTCTGTTGATATTTTATTATATATACCATGCTCAATTGAATCTACTTTATTGCACAAATTAAAGTATCCGCCAAAAGAATTTTTATTTAATCTAGCGTCTAACAGATATTCTGGATATTTTGTGCGAGCATCTAACACGGAAATATTTTCTTTATTAGCAATATCTTTATATATAGCAAGATTAATATCATCTACGATATTGTTAAGTGGGTCACAAACAAGAAAAACATGATTTGTTTTTGTTTTAAAAATAATAGGACAGTTACCTAATACATAAAATTCAATCATTCCGTCAATATTTCTAACAATGCTTCCCATTGTGCTAGGGAAATCTTGAATTGTCTCTCCATTAGCTAAATTTTGAAATGCATTTGTATATTCTTGTGTTCCAATTTTTAAAATTTCTGGAATAGTTTTTGATTTATTTTTTAGATGTTTTTTTAAATAATTTGCCCACCAATTTGAACACCATTTAGCATCGCTTTGTTCGTTTGAAAAATTCTTTTTAACAAGAGTTGTTTCTCCGTCTAAAACAAAGGCAAAATTTTTACAAACATAACAAGCATCTTCATTCCAGTCTTTTCCTGCTTTAGTAAATGCAAACATTATTATCTCCTTTTTAAGAAATTCTTAGTATTATAAATTTTAAATAAAACAATTTTTGCTTTTTTCTATGCTATTACAAAGTACATATTTAGTTAGTAAAAAATATTAAATTATTGATTAAAAATGTTGTATTTTGAGTTTTTTGTAGTTTTAAAATTTCTTTTAAATAGTATAACATAAATTTTAAATTTAACAAACAAATTTTTTTAAAACTAAAATTTATAATATTTATAAAAAATTAAAATATTTTGAAAATAATTTTATTTTAAAATAAGAGGTATATTGATTTTTAAAAATAATAGAAAAGAGAGTTGATTATTTGCTTTTTTTAAAAAAATAAATTAAAATATAAATAAATACAATTTTTAAAACTTAAATGTAATAGAAAAAGGGAAAAATGAAAAAAATTTTTATAAAAGATTTAAAAGTAAATAAATCTACAAATTTAAAATGCTGGATTGCAAACAAAAGGCAAATTAAAGATAAATTGTTTTTAGATGTATATGATAGTACAGGAAGTTTAGAGTGTTTTGCCAGCAAAAATGAGACAAATAATTTTGATTTACTTAAAAAATTGAATAGAGAAAGTTGTATAGAGCTACAAGGCTTTTTAAGTGAAAGTATAGAAAAAAAAGAATTTTTAATTGAAGATTTTAAAATTTATAATATGTCAACATTGAAAATTTCGCCATATCCAAACGAACCAAAATTAGATGTATTGAATGACATACATTATAAACAAGTAATAAAACATCAAACATTTTACATTAGAAATAAAAAATTATCTGCACTTTATTTTATAAAGTCGGTTTTCAAAAAACAAATGAGAGATTATTTTTGGAAAAAAGGGTTTATTGAATTTGAACCTCCAACGCTTACAAAACAAACTTTATACGATGATAGTGGGGCAATTTGGCTTAATAGTGAAGGACAAAATGTTAGTTTGAGTCGATGTGCTACTTTCCATTTAGAACCAGCATTAATTGCTTATGAAAAATTATTTACAATTACCAATTCGCATGCAAATGAAAAAGTAAAAAGTAACAGATATTTAGTTGAATATATGCATATGAAAGCTGAAATGGCCTGGTTTAATTTAGAGGAATTAATTATTTTTGCACAAGATTTATATTATAATTGTGCAAAAGAAACTATTAGAATTTGTGCAAATAAATTTAAAGAATTTTTATCTACAGACGAAATTAATCAAAAGCTTGAAAAATTAAATCCTAAAAATCATATCTTAATTACTTATGATGAAGCAATTAATATTTTAAAAAGTTATAATATAAATTTAAAATATGGGAAAAGTTTGACTGCAAAACAAGAGGAAATTATTACAAAACATTTTAATGAAAATTTTGTTTGGGTAAAATATGTTCCTTATACGGTTGAAGGTTTTATGTTTAAAAGAAAGCCTGATAACAATTTTTTAACTCTAACCTGCGATTTAATTGCTCCTAATGGATATGGAGAAATATTAGGTTGTGCAGAAAAAATGACTGATTATGATGAAATATTGAAAAGTTTAGAACAAAAAGGTAAAAAACAAGATTATGATAGATATAAAGACTATTTAGATCTTCATAAACTTGGACTTCCACCACATGGGGGTATTGGAATGGGAATTGAAAGGGCTGTTAGGTATTTAGTAAAT
Source organism: Clostridiales bacterium (assembly GCA_015055535.1). GTDB lineage: Bacteria > Bacillota > Clostridia > Christensenellales > UBA1242 > UBA7868. The sequence continues at coordinate 71,783 of SVIA01000001.1, read as the reverse complement.
GTAAATCACGTTAAATACTTAAAACCTTTTGCAATTATAAAAAACACACAAATAAATCATTAAGGAGAAAATTATGGAAAAAATTAAAGTTATTTTTACTGGTGGGACTATTGGAAGTTTGGTAAGTGGAAATGATATCAATACAAATTCGGAAACTCAATATTTATTATTGAATAAATATGGAAAAAATTTAGAAAGATTTACAACTTCTAATCCTCTTTTTATCTTAAGCGAAAATGCAAATTTGGGCAATGTAATTTTAATGGCAAAAGAAATTAAAAAAAGTCAAGAAGAAAATATTAAAGGTATTATTTTAACACATGGTACCGATACTTTATCTTATACAGCGGCATATTTAAGTTTTATTCTTCAAGATTTAAAAGTTCCAGTTGTATTAGTTAGTAGTGATTATGTATTAACAGATGAAAGAGCTAATGGTAATATAAATTTTGCAGCTGCAGTGAGTTTAATAGATAGCGGGGTTGAGCCAAACGTTTATGTTGCTTATAAAAATTTTGATGAAGATTATGCAAATATTCATCTTGCTGTAAGAATGAAAGAAACTCCAACAAACAGCAGTTGTTACTATAGTGCTCACAACTATCTTTTTGCTAAATTTATAAATGGCAAAATTGTTTTTGAAAACACAAAAGTAGAAAAGTCTAATAAAAAGTTTGAATTTGATTTAAACGTTGGAAAAAGAGGATTATTTATTCATCCTTACTTGGGACTAGATTATAATGTTTATAAAAATATTGATTGTGACTTTGTATTGCATAATTTGTATCATAGTGGAACGGCAAATACTCAAAATTATGAAGGAGAAACTGATACTAATTTTTTAAATTTCGCAGACTTTTGTAAGAATAAACAAATTCCGCTATATTTATGTAATATAAAAAAGCAAGATATTAATTATTCATCAACAAATTTGTTTTTGCAAAAAGACATAAAGCCTATTTATAATACATTAACAAATATTGCATTAGCAAAACTTTATTGTGCTTATAACTTTATTGAAGAAAAAGATAGAGAAGAATTTTTAAATACTTCTATTTGTGGAGAAGTTATAGATTTTATTTAAATTAATATTTATAAAAAAAACGCATATATGTGCGTTTTTTTATAAATCTAATTATAAATTTTCATATTTTTCAATTAATTTATCTAATTTATTAAACTCTTCCATTTGCTTTCTTAAATAATTTATATCTGGTTTTTCTTCTTTTAATTCAGCGCAAAGAACAAGATCCTTATGCTTTGCCACATTTTTAGCAAAGTCATCCCAATCAATTGTGCCATTGCCGCAAATATTGTGTTCATCGGTTTTTCCAAAATTATCATGTAAATGTAAAACTGAAACGTGGTTTCCATAGTCTTTCATTACATCAAAATCTGGAGTTAAAAAATTTCTATGACCACTATCAAAACAAATTTTTAAATGTTTGTTTTTAATGTTTTTAAATAAATATGGAATTTCTTCTGTTGAGAACAAATTCTCTACACATAAGTTTATATCTAGTTCGTCACAAATTTCTAAAAGTTTTTTTACTCGTGACAATCCAACTTCACTTATTTTACTGTCAAACCCCGCATTTAAGTGTACCACGAAATTTTTTGTTAAACCTTTGCAACTTTTTAATTGAGAAGAGTACCAATTAAAAAGTTTTTCACCAATTTCATTATCATTCCAAAAATCATTTACATTTGGAATGTTATACTGACAATGTATCATTGTACAAGTTAGGCCTAAAGATTTTGCATAATCAATTTGCTCTGCAAGGTTCATTGTTTCTATTTCTTCTCTAATTCCAGTATGAAATTCATCATAGCCGGCATCTTTTATTAAATTTAATTTTTCTTTTGTATCAATGCTTGTTGTGTAATATATATTTACAGATTTTTTTCTCAAAATAATACCTCTTTTGTTAATTAATTGTTTTTTTTAATTTGATTTTAAAGTTGTATTATATTATATAATAAAAAAGACATTTTGTAAATTAATTGTAAAAATAAAATTTTAATAATTTTGATATAATTTGATAGAAAAAATTTTATTTTCGAAAAATATAAAAAATTAAGTTGATAATTTAAAATAGTATATTTTTAATGCTACTATTAACTTGTAATTATTTTGTAGAATTATAGCATATTATAAAAATTTTTATCATATTTTATACCAGAGGAGATTATAAAATATGAATGATACACAAATTTTGCAATTGGCAAATTTTATTTTAGATAACAAATTAACTATACGAAAAACTGCTAAAATTTACAATATTCCGAAAAGTACACTTCATTATTATGTTGCAAAAAAATTAATTGAAATAAACTATAATTTATATTTAAAATTACATAGGTACTTGCAACAAAATTTTAAAGAAAAACACATAAGGGGTGGAATGGCTACTAAAAACAAATATAAAAACAATAAAAAGTTAAAACCATAAAAACTAATATTTTTGAAAAATCTATTGTAAAAAAAAAGAAAAAACAGGTCAAATTTAATTATTTTGCCTGTTTTTTTGATTTTTATAGGACTAACTATAAACTTTTAACTTGGTTTGCAAGATTTTTTTAAAGCTTCTAAACTTTTGTTTAAAGAAAACATTAAATCTCTTTTTATATTTTTAAAGTTTTTCAAGTATCGTGCTATTTTATCTTTTTCAAAATCGCTTAAAGTTTCGATATTATTTAATGCTTGATAAGTATTATTTTTTGTTGGGTAAAATTTATAGGCTTTTATGTTTGTTAAAATAAATTTATTTGTTTTTCCTATTCTAAAAAATAATGATAAATCATTAAAGTAAGCAACTCTTATATAAACATCTCCGTTATTAACTTTTTCAATTTTAAATTCAGTGTTATCTAAAGTACATTTTTTTAAAAAATCTTTTACAGTTATAAAGGTTTTCGAGTTTAATTTTTCATCTATTTTAATGGTTTTTGTAGTAACAATATTTTTATTTTTAATTGTATAAACAGTTATATTTTCTTTTGTACTATCTATTATATAAACTGGCTCATTAAAGCTAGTTTTTTCAACAAAATTTGTATTTATTACAAAATTTTTCTTTAATTTTTGTATATTTTTCATGTTAATTTTTATCCTTTTTTGTAGTAAATTTATCGTATAAATTGTAACTTTCGGGGCTAATTATTGCTCTAAAAATACGATCAGAAGAAATGGGAATTTCTTGTTTTATTTGCGCTAAAAGTTGTTTTATTTTTTCCCTTTGTGTGTGGTGATTTGCTGGACATAAATTTTTAAAAATTGGCAGGTTTTTACTATCGTTTATTGTCTCTCTTTCTTCTATAAAAATTATTGGTCTAATAACGGTAATATCGCTGTTTGATAGATAAGTTTTTGGAGCAAAGGTAGAAAGTCTACCCTCAAAAAACATGCTTAAAAAAAATGTTTCAACAAGATCATCTCTTGTATGTCCTAAAGCTACTTTATTGCATCCAAATTCTTTGGCTTTAGTGTTTAAAATTCCGCGTCTTAGTTTAGCACATAACGAACAAGGATTTTTTTCTTTTCTTTCGGTAAAAACAATGTCATAAATTTGGCTTTTAACAATTTTTAATTCAACATTTAACTCGTTACAATATTTTATGATTTCTGAAAAATCGCTTTTTCCGTCAAATAAATCTATTGTTATTGCAATTAAATCAAACTTTTTAGGCGAAAAACGTTTAAATTTTGCTAAAAGTGTTAACAAAATTAAGCTATCTTTTCCGCCAGAAAGTCCTACAGCAATTTTATCATTTTCTTCTATTAAGTTATATGTTTCTATGCATTTTCTAAACTTTGATAATAATTTTTGTATCATTTTTAAATTGTATAAAAAATAAGGTGTTTTGTCAAAGAATTAACGTGTTATTTTTTATTTTAAGTTAAAGCAAATGCTTGACAAATTATTGCAATTATTACTATAATTATATAAATTAATATTTTATAATATTAAGAAAGTTATAAAAAATATAAATATGAAACACAATAATATGTGAGGATAAGTTATGAAATTTAAAAAATTTTTAACAGGTTTAATTTTAATGTTTTTATCATTTACAGGGATTGCATATGGTTGTACAAACAAATATGCAAATTTTAAGATTGAAGTAAATGGTGAAAGCCACATTACATTAACTATGAATGGAGCGGAGGAAGAAAAGAGCAAAGAGGTTGCTATAAAAATTACTAATGCGCCAAACAGTGCAAGTAGAGAAATTACATATAGCATGAGTAAACCAAATATTGTAACAGTTGAAAAACTTGAATCTTCAGATAGCAATTTTGCAAGATTTAAAATTTCAGCGTTAGAAAATATTTCTTCATATGAGCCATCGGTTGTAATCACTTTTACATCGGCAGAAGGTAATAAGTCTTGTAACTTATCTGTAAGTGTAAAAATTCCGGTTACAAGTTTTTCTATTAATCAAACATATAAACCTTATGTCGTTGCTGATGGCAATGATTATTTCATAAATACCTCTAACTTAATAAATTTTGAACCTAGTAATACTACAGAGAGAGATGTTGTTTATTCTCTTGTAGATAATGGTTTAGTTGAAAGTCATGGTGTAAGTTTAAGCACAGATGGAAAAATAAGTGTACAAAAATATTTAAGTGATGATAATATTCCTTTAACAGAGGTTAAAATTAATGTTACAAGCGTAAATAATCCACAGCTTTCAAAAGAAGTTACCATTAAAGTTTATAGAAAGATAACAGCACAAGATGTTGTGTTTGGGTTAGGATTAAAAGATGCAATAAATAATCAATATCAATCAAACTTTACAGGTTTTGCAAATATAGAAGATGTTAATTATGAAAATTCAATAAGTTATTTATTAGAAAACGGAATTTTACTTGCTTCTAATGTAGACTCACAAAAAGAAATCGATTTTGGCGTATTTTTAAACACACAAAGTGGTTTAGATTTTGATGCGGTTGAATTAACTTTTGATAAAACGACATTAAACAATTCAATAATTACAAGTACAAATGAAGGAAATGCAAATAAAAATTTAAATAAATTTAAAGTTTTTGCTGTAAATCCTGATGTAGATACTATTGAATTAACTTTAAAATACAAAGGGGTTAACGAATATGGCATAAGTTTCGTTATTCCTATTATTGTTAGAGAATACCCTATTTCATTAGTTGTAAATAAAAGTACTCAAACAACTTACAATGTTTTTGATTATTACTCTGGCAGCGATAATGGTCAAGCTTTTAATGCTATAATTTCTAAAGCGGGAGCTTTTGATAAAACTTATAAAGTAGAAATTTCTAAAAATGATTTTGATTTACTTGAAGTTAGATATCAATATGAAATATTAGATTACGAAACATTCACTGGATTAAATTTTGATAATAATTCTATTTTTTACATAAAAGCAAAAACTTTAGATGAACCAATAACTGGAGTAAAATTAACTTTTATATCTAATGTGTATAGTGAAAGTTATGATAATAGTAACATTGTTAAAGAAATTGACTTAAATTTAAATCCTGGAATTAGAATGTTAAGTTATACAGAAACAAACAATGAACTATATTTAGAAAGTGGAAAATCAATTGATATAAATTATTTGGTGAATGGTTTAACCAATTCTGAATTGGCAAGTTTTGTTCAATTAAATGTAATTAAAGGAGCAGAACTAGTACAAGTTACTCAAGACGTTATAAACAGTAAATTTACAATTAAAAGTTTAGGTGAAACTGGGAAAATTGAATTTAAACTTTATAGTGAAAATGGTTTAGAAACTGAAAGCAAATTTATTAATATTTATAATTACGACGAAAATGCCGAAGATAATATGATATTAGATTTATCTAGCAACAATATTAAAAAAGTTGTAGAAAATTCTGATACAAAATATTTTGTTGGTTTAGTAACTGGCAAAAATACTGCTAATTTTAGTGTAATAAATCCTTTTAATGCAAGTATTTATGATGTTAAAGTTGAAAGCAATAATACAGATGTTGTTAAAGTTGGTATAATTAATTCTAGTAAACTAAACTTTTACTTAACAGCTGTTGGTAAAAGTGTAAGTGCTGCAACAATTACTGTAACAATCACTTTATATAACGATAATGAAAATGTAAATTCATTAGTTGCGGGTCAAGTTGTTACAAAAACATTTAATATTGAAACTTATTGGCCAATTGAAAAAATTGATGTTTTAGAAGATGAAATTGTTTTGGTTGATGGTGCCGGACTTGATATTGATAGTTTAAATAAACAATTAAATGTTTTATGCGTAGAAGATTATTTGAATATAAGAAAAAATGATAATGATTTATCTAATATTGCGGTAAATTATACAATGCCAGCAAGCTTAAGAGAAAACGATGATTATACGTTAGAAGATGTAATAGATAGTAAATTTGATAAAATTAAATTTGCGGCTGGTAAAAATCACGTATTCAACAATGGAGAATATATTTTTGGTTTTACAGTAAGAATTGAAGATTTACCTGGAAGCAATGAATATCATTTGGTTAATTTAAAAGTTAAATTAGTAAAACACGTAGCTCCAAGTGGAATTAATATTTTAAATGATAAGGGCTATTTATATTTAGAAAATACACAAACTTTAGGACAAATTTTGGCCGAAGTTTATAATGAAAATGGAAAACAAGTTACAAATCCATCTTTAAATTATGAAGTTAAAGAAGGTAATAGCGTAACTGTTGATAATAATGGTGTTGTTACAGTTAAAACTGGTGGCGTAACAAAAGTTGAAGTTAGAGCTAATGCAAGTCAGTACGCTGAAAATGGAAATTATTCAGTAACAAAAGCTATTTATGTAGTTGTTGCAGATGGCTCTAGTGCTTATCCTTATGTATTAAAAAATCCTAGCGCTACAGTTAGTGGTAAATATTATACTTTAGATAGAAACTTAGAAGTTACAAGCGCCAACACTATTACTAATTTTGCGGGATTAAACGGTAAATTTGTTTATAGTGAATATGCTAACTTAAAAAACAAAGATGCAATATATAATTTAGTATTCAAAGGCACTTTAAATAATGTAAACGTTTTTGGAACAGAAATTCCACAAAATACAACAATCGAAAATTTAAATGTTATTATCGCTAGTGGACAATCTATTAATACTAGTGCAAACTATGGTATTTTATCAAATATTAATAATGGTACTGTGAAAAATGTCACTTTACAAATCCAACCAAGTACATTTACAATTTCACAACCAGCAAATAATGAAATTATTAATGTTGGTACTATGTTTGCTGAAAATAACGGAACTATTGAAAAATGTGTTGTTAGTGGCGGAAATTCATATGGTGTAATAACAGTTAATAATAACAATAATTATTCAGGATTAGTTTTTGGTGGCTTAGTTGGTAAAAATACTGGGACAATTGTTGGTGGATATAATTACTTAAACAAAACTGAAGAAAAACAAGTTACAGCTAATTTAAATATTAATGTAAATGTTGAAAATGCTATAATTGGTGGCGTAGTAGGTGAATCAACAGGTAGCGTAAACAATGTTAAGGCATTAGTTAAATTAGATACTAATTCTAATGAAGTTGGTGGTTTAGTAGGTGAATTTAATTCTACTAGCGAAAATAGTAATTTAATGTTTGAAGGAGTTATCAATTCAACAAAAGCAGGTTCTTTAGTTGGTGGTATTGCTTCAAAAGCTATAAATGGTTCGTTTAAATTAATTTTTGTAGAACTTGCTAACTTGTCTAAAACAACATATGGTGCTAACATTGTTGGTACTACAGTTGGGGGTTTATTTGCTAAGGCTGAAAATACAGAAATTTCTTATTCATTTGTAAATAGTTTAGTTGCTTTAGAAAATTACTATGATATTAAAGGTACAACCGTTGGTGGTTTAGTGGCTGAAGCAAATAATGTTAAGTTTACTGCAGTTTATACCGATGTAATTTTAAGCGGTACAGATGTTGGTGCTTTAGTTTATAGTGCTACAAATTGTAGTGTTACAGACGCTTATTCATATTCTGTTAATGCAGATGCATCAGTAAGTATTGCTTTAGTAAGTATTGTAACTAATTCAACTATTCAAAACACATATTCTACAGGCAGTGCTTATGTTTATGGTACAGTTGGCTCAGATGAAACTAAAAACAATTATACAAAATATAATTATTCTGCAGTTTTAAGTAATGATGTATTTAAAACTGGAAACTTTGTATATAAAACAAATGTTAATAATGGTTTACCATATTTAAATTATAACGGAATTGGTTTAATTACAATTGAACCTGAATATATTGAAGCTAATTTTGTTGTAAAAAATAGCGTAGAAAATAGCTCTAATAAATATTACTTTGGTTATGATAATAATATTATTGTAGTAAACGAAGATAATATGGTTAATAAAGCCGTTATATATAAAACAAATAATTTAATATATAACATTAACAATATTATTAATTCAAATGTAGAGGGTAATGAACATATTTCTTTTACTAGCTCAAATGTAAACGTTTTAACAATAGATGCAAATGGATTAATAACTATTGTAAACACTGGTGATGCAACAATTACAATTAGTTATTTAAACAAATTATCTGTTGAACTTTATGTAAGCGTTGTTGAAAAAGTTGAAAGTTTAAAATTGTTAAATTTAACTGGCGAACATAATAATGAATTTAAAATTTTAACTAATAAAACAAAAGAATTGGGTATTTCTTTAAATGACGGTAAAGATGCAGGCGTATATTTTAAATTTAAAGCTGATATAAAAGAAAACGCTTTATATAACAATACCGTTGTTGAAAATAGTGAAATATATTCAAGTAATTCATTACATATATTTAAAGGGTTAAGCGATGTTACAACTACTTTCAATATAGCTCCTTATTATAATGTAAAGTTTAATAATATTGCTTATAATTTTGTAGATTATTCTTTACTAAAAAATAATTTATCATTTATCGTTACTACAGGTGCAACATCTATTTATAGTGATGTTAGACAAGTAGAATTAATAGAAACAGAAAGCATTTCTTTTGATGTTTACGTTGCTAATGGATCAAAATTAGATTTTGTTGTATATGATTCTAATGGTAAAGAAATAAATAATGCCTTAAATTTTGATATTTCAGAAAAGACTAGTAATACAGATAAAATATTTACTGTTATTGTATCATCAGCAAATATTGGTGCTGAAACTGATAAAATTTATACTGTAAAATTCTTTGATGAAACTAACACTGATTTAAATCTTGAAATTGAAGTTTTAGTAAGAAGTGTTAAATTAATTAGTGTTGAATTAAATCATTTTGCTTCATCATTAACTCAAATTGATCAATTTAACAGTTTAATTACTCCAGATAAACTTCCATCAACTGAAATTGTTGCTGGTAATTTAGGGGTATTAAACATTAATTTATATCCTAGTTATGCACAATTATCAAAACTAGAAATTATAAGTTCAGTTAATAACAATGTAGCTATTAACTTTAATCAATTAGCTTATAAAGATAAAGATTTAGTTGTAATAGCTCACGAAAATTCTATTCAAAACGGATTACAATTATCTTTAAATAAATCAAAAATAAATAATGGTGTTTTCTCTTATGATGGAAATATTTATGTTTCTACACTTCTTCCAACTAACGTTATAGAAGATACTATCTTTACAGTAACTGTAATTGCATATTATAATCAAGGAACTGAAAAAATAGAAACTACTATAGAGTTAATTGCTAAACCTTTAACTACTATAATTTTAGAAAATACAGATGGAACAAAAGATAATTTCTATTTGGCAAAAGGTAGTGAATTAAAATTAAATGTAAAATCTGTAAATTTACCAGAAGGATTACTTCTTGGGGAAGATAACTTTATAATTGAAAGCGATGCAGAAATTACTAAAAGCTTTGAAAATAATGTATTAACTTTATCAACAGACATTTTATCTACAAGTGGTACAAAAATTACAATAACTCCTACATTTACTCATTATATGTATGGTAAAGAAGTTACTTCAAATAGTCAACCAATAGAAATTGAAATAGTTGATTTTGTTATTAAAGGATTAATTGTTGAAGGCGCTCAAGATGGTGTTTTAAATAATAATGTTGGTAATTCAACGCTTTTAAAAGCTAAGTTAGACGTTATAAAATGTAATGAAACATTTAGTGCAAGCACTGAATATGAAAAAGCTTCAGCTTTATCTAACATTAATTTAAAAATACAACATTTAGAAGAAATGATTTCTAAATCATACTTATCTTGGAACTTAGTTACTCAAACTACTGGTGGAAATTTTGTTTATACAAACTTAATAGATGGAGCTAATCATGGTAACTTTACAGTTTCTACATCTGATGATGGATATCTATTAATTAATGGAAAATCAGTTTCTACTAATAACTTACTATTAAAAGCAAACATTATATATGAAAATGGTTCTCCAAATGTTTATAATTTTGCAGATATAGAATTTAGAACAGAGTTTGGATTAAATATTCAAACATATTCTTCATCTGACCATCCAATACCTGTTTATTCTTATGAAGACTTTGTAAATATGCAAGAAGGTCAAAACTATATTTTATTAAATGATATTACTATAGATAGTTCATTTACTGGTATATCTACTAAAATAGCTAGTTTAGATGGTAATAATAAAACAATAAACTTACAAGGTTTTACTATTACAGAAACAAATGTTAATAATTTGGGTATATTCAACGAAGTATCTAGCGATACTATAATTAAAAATGTAAAAGTTAATTTATTACCTACAATTTTCTATGATAGTACTACTTATTATTACGGTTTAAATATTAATGCTCAAAATTTAACAGCTTTAAATTTTGGTATTATTGCAGGTACAAATAATGGTATTATTACAAATTGTGAAATTATAAATAATAATTTAAGATTAATTAATAATGCTAATCAATACGAAACTATAACTATTAAAGTAAACACAAGTACTAATTCAGAAGTAAATATTGGTTTAATTTCTGGTGTTAACAATGGTTATATTACTAATTCTAAAGTTGGTACAAAAGCTTCTATATTTGAAAATGGTAACACAAAATACTATAATAAAATTAGCATTAATTCTAGTGCTAATATTGGTGGTTTAACAGCTGTTAATAATAACAAAATTGCTTCTAGCTTTGTTGTAAATACTATTATTTATAATAATTCTAAAACACAATATACTGCAGGTTTTGTTGCAGAAAATAACGGTCAAGTTGTTACAAGCTATGTAGAAGGAAATACAGAAAGTTATGGATTAAATCATGTTTATCCTAACGCTTATTCTGAAGGTGGTATTTATGCTAACAACTATGCTGGCGGATTTGTAAACATAAATAATGGAAATATTAAAGATTGTTATGCAAACTTAAAAGTTACTACAAATAAAAGAAGTGCTGGATTTGTTTATGATAATACAAACGGAACAGTTGAAACTAGCTATTCAGCTTCTATTAATGGCGGAGATAGTGCTCAAGCATTTAGATATTTCACTGGTAATAACGAAGAAAATGTTGTTTTAAATAACAAAGGCATTAAATATTGTTATTATGCTTTCAACGGAGATATAAATGGTTCAGATAAAGATGCATATTTAGAACCGGCTAATGGAATTGGTAGTTTTGAAAATTCAAAATATTTTGAAGGCTTTATAAGCGATAATTCATCTTCTACAATTTGGGTATTTGAAGAAGGCAAAATGCCAACTTTATATGACGCAAATGTAAATACAATTAGTGAAAGAAAACTAGTAGATGATCAAGGTTCTAATACAGAGCAATATAATTATGTATATACTAATAGTATTTATAATATAGGTACTAAATATAATCCTATTATTGTAGCTACTTCTCAAGAACTTTTATCAGCTTTAACAGATTCAAATAATTTATATAGCTATTATTTCAATGGTAAAATAAGACAAACTAACGTTAATTATAAACATATTAGATTAATTAAAGATATTGATTTATCTAGTATTATAGATAATAACACTTTAGTTAGTTCAGCAAATGAAGTTGCTAAACTTCAAGATATTATTTTTGCAGGTAACTTAAATGGTAATGGAATGATCATTGATAAAGTTACAATCGCCGCAAAAAATAATTCTACAAATTATTCATCATTTGGTTTATTTAAACAAATAGGTGTTGAATCTACTTATAATAATGTTGGAAACATTTATAACGATAAATTAGATGAAGATAATTGCACAGTAATTAAAAATATTAACTTTAAAATAGACGCAATTTCTGCTACACAAACTCGTAGCGTTGGAACACTTAGTGGTGAAGTTATTAATTCAAAACTTTACAATATTAATGTTTCTAGCGATAATGGAGTAGTTGTTGTAGGTAGAAATTTAGTAGGTGGTATTGCTGGTAGAATTAGTGGAAACAGTTTTGTTTCTGGTGTTTCATCTAGTTTATCAGTACAAGCTACTCATGATAATCAAACTACTGACTTTACTTATAACTTAATTTCAGAAAAACAAATTTATAAATATACTTACAATACAATAACTGAAAAATTAAATAATAATGTAAGTTTTGTTGGTGGATTATTTGGTGTTGTAGACATTTACAAAACAGTTGTAAGACAATTCTCTCAACAATCTAATATGAATTCATATTATGTTAATGCTTTAATAGATAGAACTAATACTCAAGATAGCTCTAATGCACATATTACATTTACTAGCACTTATGGAGATATAAAACTTCAAGGTGACGTAGTTGGTGGATTATTTGGTTACGTTGGTGAAGGAAGTATAGTGTTCGATACTACATTTGTTTTAAATGAAAGTAACACTCAAAATATTATTGCTGACTATGCTGCTGGCGGTATTGCTGGTGAAAGTAGCGGCTATATAACTTATGCAAAAGTTGAATTAAAAGAAGAAATTCAATTAGAACGTGATAAAGATGCTACTTATAAAAATGCTTATCTATTCTCAAATGAAAACAATAAAGCTTATTATGTAGGTGGTATTGTTGGTATATTAAATAAAGGTTTATTAACAAATTCTTATGCAAAAGTTGATATTGTTGCTAAAAATACAATCTACGTAGGTTCAAGCGTTGGATTATTTAATAGAGCAAATATTGACCATGTTTATACTGTTTCTTACTTAGAAGCACAAGATATGGAAAAACAACCAAGCGGTTTAATAACTAAAAACAAAGGATATGCTGGATTTATTGGTAGAGTAAGTGTATTTGGTGCATCAAATTTTGCTCAAAACAGTTCAATTTTAGATGCAGTATCTCTTATAAAAAATACTGAAACTAGTGAAAACTTCAGCTTAGCTTCTATGATTGGTTATAATGATGCCGCAGGTGTAGAATTAATAAATTGTGAAGTTGGACATTGTACTACACTTCCTGCTTCAAATGGTCTTAGTGTATCTGGTGTTACAAACAACAGTTTAAGTGAATATATTGCTAAAAATTGTGGTTTTATTAATTATAGTAATGATAACTGGTGTTTACCAGATGAATATAGAACTTATCCTTATTTAATTTATAATAAAAAAGGTTCATTAAAATCTATTACAAATGAAGATGATTTAAGGAATATGTTAAGAGCTGGTAGTTATGAATTAACTCAAGATATTTATTTAACAAAACCTTGGGTTCCTCTTGAAAACTTTACAGGTAGATTATCAAGTGCACTTAGAGATTCTTCAGAAGCAGCAGAAAAACATGGTAGTAGTTATTATAAAATTTATAACTTAAATATAGATGCCAGTGCTGCGGGAATAAATAACGTAGGGTTCTTTAAAAAACTTTCTAATAATTCAGTAATAGAAAATGTATCTTTTGTTGTAGGTTCAATGTATGCTGATCCTAAAGAAGGAGATAATAAAAACGATGAAAACTTTAATCCAGCTACTCCAATGGCTAGTTGGGAAGCTTATTTAGCTAATTCTCCATCTAATAAATTAGGTATAAATGTTATCAGTGGTGGTACAGCTACAAGTCAACTAAGTTTAGGGGCTGTTTCTGCACAAGCAGATAGTGCAACACTTAAAAATGTTAATGTTGAATATGTAAATGGTGGAATTAATACTAATATTCAAAATGTTGGTGGTGTAATTGGATCAACTACTGGTAATGGGGTTACTCTTACTAATGTAAAAGTATCTAACTTAACAATCAACAAACAAACTAATTATTATCCACAAACAAATGAAGATAGCAAAAACACACATAACGTGGGAGCAATTTTAGGCTCTGGTTCAGTTTCATTAACAAACGCTAATGTAAACAAATATAGTTTAACAGTAGAAAATCCAACAAACAATGTAAATACATTTGTTAATGGTAATTTTGGTGCTGTGTTTGGTAATGTATCTATTAAAAGTGATATAAAAAATGTTACTTTAAACAATGTAAATATTGTTACTAAAGGTGGTAAAGACATTTATGTTGGCGGTTTAGCCGGAAAACTTTCAGCGACAACAAGTTGTGGCATTAAAAATGTTCAAGTTAACCAAATTAATATAACAACCTCAACTTATACTAATTCTTCTGATTGTAATATACATGTTGGTGGATTATTTGGTTTTGTTGAAGGACGAAATACTAATGAAATTACAATAGATAAAGTATCAATTTTAGGAAACAATGTAGAGAGTATAATTTCAGTTGAAGCAACTTCCGCTAGCTCTGTAACTACAATTAATGTTGCTTCATTAATTGGAAATGCAATAAATGTTACAGCAAAAAATATTTATGTTGGAAATGCTTTATCAGTGAAAATGAAACTAGACGATACAACAAATGCAAATGTTGCTGGTTTAATTGCTTTTGCAAAAAACTGTACTGTAGGAAATTCTGTAAGTGCAACTAACATAACAGTTCGAGATGCATCTAAATTAGATTCTCACGAAAACTTTAATGTTTCAGGTATAATTGCTAACGCAAATACGGTAAACGAATCTACTAGCCCTACATATTTTGTAGGTAAAATTACAGCTTATACTGCTTGCTTATCTAATATTGCGGGTATAATTGGAAGAGTTTCGGGTGATTGCTATTTTACAAATTACTACTTTATTGAAGATTTAGCTCAAGTAAATGTAAGAAATACTGATTACGGCAATGCAATTAGCTATTCTAACTTCGTTAATTCTAAATTAAATAGTGTAAAAGAAGTATTTAATAGCATTTTAGAAACTGAAACAGATGATATTCAACTTACAGTTGATAATTATACAAAAGAAAATGGAACATTTACAGAGGGTAGTGTTTACGATCCAATAGAAAAGGATAATGATATAAATTCTACTTCTGATAATCAATATTATTTATTGACTAGTAATATTATTGTTTCAACTCCAATTGAAGCATTAAAAGGTAATATTATTGGTAATGGAAAAACAATTACGGTTTCAACAAAAACATTAGCAAAAACCATTTCACCAAACGCTTTACTATCTAGTGTTGTAATTAAACTAGAAGAAGGAAACGTTAGTATAAATGGTATAAATTATGTTGAATATATTAAAACAACAGACGCAAATGGAAATATAATAGAAGACGAAACGGATATTCATTCAATAGTAACAGGCGCTAATAATGGTACATTATTTAACTGTGTTGTTGTTGGAAATATGTATACAAAAAGCGATATACATCTTGCCCCAGTGACAATAGAAAATACTGGTTTAATTAATAATGTAACTTCAAATGTTAGAATAATGATAGAAGTTGATTCTAATGTTGCAGTTAAAGGTTTAGGCAATAAAATTGCTGGTTTTGTTGCAATAAATAATAGTACAATCACAAATTCTATTGCGGTTGGTAGCATTGAAGTTTATCAAGGCGAAAGTAATTATAATGTTAACACTGTTAATGAATGGTGTTCTAATATGGCCGGTTTTGTTTCTCAAGCTGCAGATATTATGGTTAACAACGTTTGTGCTGTAACATTACCAGAAACAAAATTAGATAACAATAATTATGAAATTTACAATAATTCTTTTGCAAATGCTTCTACAGATGCTAAATTTGCAAATAACTATGTTGATATTTTTGCAAACGGTAATTTTGATGTTGATTATAGATATAATAATGGTGTAAATTATGTAAAAACTAACGAAATTTATGATAAATTATGGGCAGATAATAACTCAAGTGAGATTTGGACAGAATCTAACTTAGGGGTATTGTATGGATATAGTTATCCTCAATTAAGTATTTATGAAGACGATGACTTTATTGACGATGCTTTAATTACAAGTATAGTAGTAGATAATAAAACGTATTATAACGCTATTAACCTTGGAGTATTTGAAAAGATCTTTACAGTATGTGATACTTATGATGAAATTAATATAAATTTAGTTCGTAGTTTTGTTGGTTTGGTTTATGAAAATAAACTTCCAGAAGACGCAGAACCTGGGGCTAATGTAAATAAAGTAAATGAAGTTGCTTATGTATATACTCCAAAAGAAATTAAAAAATCATTAAATATTTTAGGTAATGGTTATGCTATTAACGGACTAGTTATTGACAGCGCTTCAATCAAAAATGAGTCATTAGAAGAAGAGTCACTTGAATATGGTTTATTTTATAACAATTTAAGTAAATTTACAGATAGCAGTAACCAAGAAAAAGACCTTGTAATAAATATTAAAAATTTTGCATTAACAAACTTAACGTTAACTGCTGAAATTTCTGAAAAACATATAAATATTGGTTCAATTATTTCAAGTGCTGAAGCAAACGTTAATTTAGATGGTTGTTATGCAGATGGAATAATTCAAACTATTGCAAAAAGTGAAGAGTTAATTCAATTTGCAAGTAATTATAATTTAAATGCTGGTGGTTTAGTTGGCTTATTAAATGGTTCAGAAAATAACATTTTAAATAGTGTAAGTAATATTGAAATTAATGTTAAAGAATTAAATACGTATATTAAGACTCCTAATTCTGCTGATAACATTGATCATTCTACTCAAACAGCACACGATGTAATTAACTTTTGTGGATTTATAACAAATGCTGGTGGAATAGCTGGAAATGTTAAAAATACAACAATAGATACTTGTTATTCATTAAAAGATATTGTGGTTTCAGACAGTATTTCAGCTAACATAGCTGGTATTGCTGGATCAGTAACAAGTGGTACAATTTCTAATAACTCAACAATAAGCAAACCAATGTATAGCGGTTCTTATTTAGGTTATTATCAAGATAATGGTACAACAAATTTATACTATACAATTAATGCAATTGTTGGTAAAAATAGCGGTGCTACAATTGATACTACTAAGATTAACAAATACAGCCAATTATTAAGCTTTGTTGGTGATAGTAATATTAATAGTGAATCTGAAACACACGAAATTCTTTCTAGTTTTGCTAATGACAACAACCCATTTGCATTGCATTCTGGAGCTTATGCTGGTAGTTATAATTCTTCTCAAATGGTAAAACTTCCAAAAGTTGTGGAAATAACAGCTAACAATTTAGGTGAAGTTGCAGAACATATGTCGTTTGATGGAACTACTTATACATTTACTCCACATAATGATAAATTCTATATAATAACATTAACGGAAGGTAGTAAAGTTGAGTTTGATACTACAAATATTGCAGTAACAAAAACGGTAATGGTTTCTGGACAAAACACAACAATTACTACATATGAATTAAATAATACAATAATTATATTTGAAAATAATGTTGTTACTACTGTTGAGTCAGGAACAATCTTTGACAAGGTAATAAATGGTACAATTTCTAACTTAACAATTTTAGGTAATGGAGTAGCTAAAGAAAATGCTTATTTAAGTAAAGAAATTAATAATACAAAACTATTTAATATAACAGTAAAAAATCCTTATGTATTAAATGTCAAAGATGATGTTATTGGACAACATGGTATATTGGTTAATAAAGCTGAAAATAGTGTTTTAACAAATATTACTATTGGAGAAGGAAGACTTCAAATAAAAGAACAAACTGAAAAGGTATATGCTGGTGCTGTTGTTGGTTATGCTGCAAATACCATTGTAAATAATGCTAAAAACAATGCAACAATAACTATTGAAAATATTGAAAAAGAGTGCCTTACGGCAGGTATAATTGGATATGCTTCAAAAAATGTTTCTATGTTTCAATGTTATAATAATGGCAACATTTATGCAAAATCTAAAGGAGCTGTTAAAACGCAAATTAGTGGTATAGCAAATGGAAATATGAATTTAATTGTATCGTTTAGCCAAAACATAGGACGAATAAAAATTGTTCATAGTGGTGCGGGTGGTTCTTTTGATCGTTATGCATCAGGTGTTGCTAATAATGCAAAAATTTTATATTCAATAAATAAAGGCCAAGTTCTTATTGTGGCAGAAAGTACATCAACTGCTAGTGGTATAGGTTCAAATTCTACAATTTTATATTCTTATAACCATGGAAACATTGTATCTAACAAATATCTATACTTAATAGGAAGTGGAAGCAATGTTTATGGCTGTTATAATATAGGTAATGGTTATAGACAAGGGGCATCTCAGTTACAATTAATGAGCGATTTAAACCCAAAAGAAAAGTTTGTTTATGGAATTGATGATATTGCATTTGGTATATCTAAAGCAAACCAAAGCGGTACGGGAGAAAATCAATGGTACTATTATTTAGCTAATGCAAATAAAGATTTAATTGTTGATCAAACAACTGACGATAAAACTTCTCTTGAAGGGGCTGTTTCAGCAGAAAAGTTAGATATAATATCTGGACAAAATGGAGTAAAATTAAGTTTACTTCGTATAAGATTAATAGATGAAAGTTTTTATACTTTAAAAACAAATGCAGACAAAGATACGTACTTAATTTATACAGCATTTGACTTATGGTATTGGCAATATTATTGTATAGAGGATAAACAAGCAGATGGCACTACTGCAATGAATGTTGAGTTAATGGACGACATTGATATGTCTAACTACTTATATAATACAACTCAAGATAAAACATTTAGCGGAACATTTAATGGTAATTATCATACAATTTCTTGGTTAGTTATTACACCAAACGCTGATAATACTGGTTTGACACATATTGGATTTATTGGCAAAAATGCAGGCACAATAAAAAACATTTATTTCCAAGATTGTAGAATTGAAACTTTAAATATGCAAAATATAAAGTTGGTAGATGGGACAAAAAGATTTGGTATTGTAGCAGCTGAGAATAGTGGAACAATACAAAATGTTTTAGTTGGGGCAACTAATAGTAACGTTACATTTATTGATATTAATTATAATGATTACGATGCTCCTACTGGTACTGCTGCTTGGTTATATATTGGAACAATAACTGGTTATAATACAGGAACTCTTTCTCAGTGTGAGGTCATCAATTTAAAAACTAATGGTATTAGTTATGATATTGATTTTGGATCTGCTTGTTCAATAATACCTTGGGTTTATAAAAGTTTATATGTATTTGCTGGTGGAATTGTTGGTGTTACTAATGGCGGTTCTGTTACAAATTGTACATATCTATCTTATTTAGATGGAAAAGTATATAATAGCACACAATCATTTTCAGCTGATGAAGGAGGATTAGGTACTGCTGCAACAGTATTAGTAGGGTATCCGTTCTATTCATATGTTCATCATTATACGGGCCCAATAGTGGGTAGAAATGGCGATTATAGAAATAAAAGCGCTAGTTGCGAAGTTCCAACCACAGATTCATCAGGAATAGTATCTAACTGTTATTACTTACAAAACTCTGATTTGACTAGCGATGAATTATGGGGAATGGAAACTAGTGGCGTTGATCATTATATGCATACCGGATTGATTCAGAATATTATGCTTGCAAAAAGATGGGGAAAATGGTTTTTTAAAGGCGGAGTAAAAACTTTAAAAGCCGCAAAAGAAACTTTAAGATATACAAAATGGTTTTATAAAAAAGGAGCTAAAGCAATTGATGTCGCAAAAGATATGGGAAAAGTTGCTAAAGCAAGCAATCCTGTGGGATGGATTTTATTGATTGCAGAATTAGCTTTAGAAGCAGCGCAAGAAATACACAATGGCACAAGTTATTATCATTTAACAAATACAGAGGGCAAAGAAGGAGATTTAAGCAATTACGAAAATATTGCATATAATTCACCATATTTTAATACCTTTGTTCAAGATAGCATTGGATATGAATCAACATTTATTGATATCGCAAGCAAACGTATGGGAATTAACTCTGACACGGATAAAGATAGTAATCTAATACCTATGCTTACAAACTTCTTAAATTTAAGTAAAACTAAAACTGCAGCAAACACAAATGCTGATGGTGATTATGTTGTAAATTCAGCTAATAAATTAGCTTGGACGTTAGAGTATGGCGACAAAACTAAAAAGATTATTTTAACTGACAATATAGATATGTCTACAAAAATTTGGGATATTGATATTAACCCTGATGATTATAGTAATTCAACTATTATTTCAAATGGATTTACAGTTGTGTTAGGGGCAAACGGAAAGGAAGATGTTTACGAAAATATTACTGGCGAAGGTAAAGCAACAAATCTTGTTACACTTTTAACAAATAAAAATATTGATTTTGTTGTAGATGTAGCTGCTGCTGATAATTATGGATTCTTTGGTGATGTTGCAAGAAATGATGTAAAAGTTTCTTATGATAATTTCAAAAAGAACTTTAAAGAAGCATATATACAAGAACGAATGAGCGAAGAAAATTATAGGTCATATTGGCAAGGGGCACTTGGGAATAATATTCAAGAAGAGTTGAAAACAGAATATAATAACTACGCTGATGAATATGCTGGAAAACTAACTGAAGGATATTATCCAATAATAAATGCAAAACAATTAGAAATAATTGCAGATGCTTTAACTACTTATACAACATCAGATGGTATTGCACATGTTGGAATAGACTTTACTGGTATGACATTTAAAATTTTAAACGATATAGATTTAAGTAATTCAAGAATTACGTCTTTAGATTATTTTGATTATGAAATAAGCAAAATTAATGTAACTTATTTAGCAGAAAATAATTATAAAACCGAAACATTGGATGAATCTGCCTTTAATTCATTCAATAAAGGTAAAATTATAGATACTCAATTTATTTTAAAAGCTCCAATATTTTTCCCAGCAGTTAATGGAGAAAATACTGTTGATGAAAAAACTATTGAAATGTTATGGGTTCAATCACAAATTTTTAATGGAACTATTACAGCTGATGAAGTTAATAGGCCAACAATCATAGTAAAAGATAATTTATTTTATGATTTGGCTCCATATGCAAAAATTTCAAATTTAATTGTGGCCCCTAAAAATACAACTATAGATATTATGGATAATTATAATGCTTATGGTTGGTTGGTTTCTAATAATAATGGTGAATTAAATAATATATCTTTAAATTTAAACGGAATTTCTGATTTAACAATTAATTATGAGTTTGAGTATGCAAGTATGATTACTTCAGAAAGTATAGTCTACGATTCATCTTCTAATCCATTACAAATAACTGGCTCAGATAGCTTAAGCGTGGGTTTAATTGTTGGGCAAAATGCGCAAAATGCAACAATTAACAATTGCAATATAATTAATGCAAATCAAATTACAATTAATACTAATATTAATATACAATATAGCGTTACAGAGTTAGATATTGCAGGCCAAGAAACAGTAGAAAATGGAGATGGAAGTCAAACGGTTACTAAACAAATGATTGATTTAGATTCTGAGACATATAGAGATAGTAAGCGTGCAATTACAATAGATAATTATTTTGGATTAATTGCTGGTAGCAATGCGGGGATTATTTCTAATATTGCCTTAGATGGTATAACAATTAATTATAATAATAACGTTAGTGTTGATGATAGATTAAATTGTTATTACAATTCTCAAACAGGAGGATACGCAATTAAATCGGGTAAAAAGTTTATACTTCAAAGAAATAATTATGTTGGATTAGTTTCGGGTGTAAGTAGTTATTCGGTTGATCCTATATTAAATATTAGTTTATCTAATTGCATATTTAATTTTAACGCTATTTGTACATTAAAAAATAATACTACAGGAATAGAGGATAACGATTATAATCAAGGAAATATAACTTATTATGGTGCTATTGCAGGTTTATTAGAATCAAGCTTGAAAACAATAACCTTAATTAACAACAGATGGAATGTTACTTATTTAGGTTTGGGGGGAGTTTCAATAAATATAAATGATGAAAACCCTAACGAAGATTATAAAAATAGTTGTACGGGTGGAGCCATTGCTGGAATGTTAGTTCCTTCAATAAAATTATTGACAAAAGTTGTTAATAATGAGTTCTTAATTTGTGCTAATGTAAATTTAGCAGAGTTTGAAAATATTGTAACTGATGCTACTTGGTTTGGTAAAATTATTGATTATAAATACGGAAAAGTTGAAATTGGTGAAGACAATAATAATAAACTTTATACTGGTTATATATTTGCGTATAGTGATATTACGGGAAAGTATGAAAAAATTATGCAAATAGAATATATTGAATATAACGGGTCTTCACAAAAATTATGTGGATCTGTTAATAAGGATTCATCAGTTGATACAAGCAAGACTGATATTGTATTCCCTACAAATCCAAGAAAAGAAATTGTTATTGAAATTGCTCGAACTACCGTAGTTAAAGATGAAAACGGAAGCACTGTTATAGCAGACAATTATAGCAATTTAAATATTACTAACTTTAATTCTAACAATTTTGTTGTTATAAATTATAACAATTTAAAAATTGAATTGGTTAATGGTAATACATTATATGTTTCAACTAACTTTAGTACATTCGCAGATGTTAAAAGTATTATAATGAAACAAAGTGATGGCACATCAATTGATACGGGTGCTACTCATAATGGAACAATTACTTATGGCGGAGAAACAAGAGATGTTAACGCAACAGTAAGTTATACTCCAATAAGTCAAGCAAACAAAATTGGGTTTACTGTAACAGAAACTATAAAAATTTTGCCAAAAGAACAACCTGAGACTACATAATTAAAGCATTATGTTAATAATTAAATAAGTTTACGGTTACAGTTAGTAATTCTTAGTTGATTTAACCTTTGGGTTAATTTATGTGAGATGGTGGGAAACACTTTAAATACTACCCACCACCACGCCTTTGGCGAATGTTATTTTACATTAAAACATCTTTGTTTTAAGGAGAAATTATGAAAATTAAAAAAGTTTTATTATCATTTTTAATAATTTTTATGGGTTCTATTGGGCTGTTATTTGGTTGTACTTTTAAACCAGTAAAGCTTAGTGTTTATTATGAAAATGAAGTTATTGAAACTTTAGATTTAGAAATGCCTACAGGTTTTGAACCAGAAGTAGATCCGGATGATCCTGACTATAAAGTTATCGAAAACAAGAAAACTGTTATTATAAAAGCTGAAGATCAAAATAAAATGTTTGAAAATGGTTTAGATTTTTTAGTTTCTAAAAATAATATTGTTAGTGTTAATTTTTTAGAAAAAACTGCAGATGGTTATGCATATGAAATTTTAGCTTTATATCCAGATACGGTTAATATAACTTTTCAAACAAAAGATGGTAAATCTAAAACAAATTTAAATGTAAACATCTCTCAAGATATTGTTAAAATTGAAGAAAATATTAAATCTAATAACTACGTTGTTTTAGGGGTTAATAAAGAGATTAATTCTAACATTATTAAATTTACTCCAAGCACAACAACAAAAAGAAATGTTGTTTATCAGTTAAGTGAAAATTATCAAGGCATTAAAATTGAAAATAATATGTTTGTTTTTGATCCAAACATTGAAAATATTACTTTAAATGGAAGTGTGGTAGATTCTATTTATGTTAATGTAATGCATGAAGATTATATTGCTGGCGGAATAGATAATAACTTTATAGTTAGTAATATAAAATTCGATGTTTTAAAAGAATTAAAAGATATTGCTTTAATTAATACTTCGAATAGTTTTGTTATAGAAGAATTTAATTTTGCTACAAACAGAGTAGAAGATAACTATAATTTTGTTGAAGTTTTAGTTAAGAAAAAGATTTTCAAAAATAACGATTTTATTTATGAAGATTTAGATGACTCATATGAAATTAAATATTATTTAGTAGATAGTGAAAATAATATTGTTAATATTGAAGAAAATGTTATAAGTAACGATAAATTTACAATATCTCAAAACTTCCGTGATGGAATTAATACATTAGTTGTTTATGCTCAAAACAAAATTCAACCAGAGTATAAATCTAATGAAGTTCAAATTCCAATAACAATAAAGACTTATCCTACTTATATAAGTGTAAATGGGTTAAGAGAACCTGAAGAAACTATTTTATATGACAATGGTAAAAAACAAGAATTAGAAATTGTAGTTGGTTCACAAAACAGTTTTGACACTCGTTTTAAAGTTGTAAATTATAGTGCTGAATTTATTAATTTAACATATCAAAATGGTCAAACAGTAATAAAAGGTAGTCCAATTTTAAGTGGAACAAAATTATATGTAAATTTAAAAACAGATGCCGCTACTCTTCCGCAAAATGGTTCGACAACTAGTATTGAACTTGCTAGTATGGTTGATGAAATAGGATTAACAAAAACTATTACTTGTAGATTTGTTAGAAGTTTGGAAGATGTATATGTAAGATACAATAATGCTACTTCTAATTTTGAAGTTGCAAAACTAGACACATTTGGAAATAATACAGAAGCTAAATTTGAAATATTTAGTCAAGATGATATTTATATTCCAAGATATAGTGTTACTGTTGAAAATGAAAATATAGTAAGTTTATTAAATACTAATTATGAAAACAAAACATTTACATTAAAAGCTTTAACTACAGGAAAAACAAAAGTAACTTTAAACTTTGAAAATGGATATACTAAAGAAATCGAAGTATCTGTATTTACTCCAGTAGAAAGTTTTAAAATTGATGTTGATGAAATTACCAAAAACAATTATTTGGGTCAAATTGTATATGAAGATGGTATTCTTTCTAGTTTTGCTTTAAAAGTATACGAAAAAGCGCAATTAGTTTTGAAAGCGTATGATAAAAATAATAATCTTATTTTAGATAAAAATATTTATACTGTAAATTATGAATTAGTTAATAATAACAACAACATTATTGTTAGTAACGTAGATAACAAAGTTTCGGCATTACAAGAAACTAGTCAAGATGTTACTGTTATAGCTAAAATTTCAGCAAAAAATGAAAGTGGAAAAGTAATAGAGCATTCTTTAAGTTTTAAAGTTTCAGTTTATATTCCTGTTAAAACAATTACTTTAAGTGAAACATATGTTTCGTTATATGCAGAAAGTAGCTTGGGATTTGGCGATAAAGATTTAAGTAAAGCAAGTATAGAAGTAATTATAAATCCAACAAATGCAAGTAAGGTTGATTATAATAAAATACAATATCATGCAAATTTTGTAACAGATGCTGACATTGAAACTAATGCTGTTATAACTGATAAATATGTTTTAAATGTTATTGCTAAAGATTTAAAAAATCAAACAGTAACAACAACTGGTACAATAACATTTACTATTTACGAGTTTGATATTATTTATACTAGAAAAGTAACTATTAAAGTTACAAAACCACAAAGTCCAGAAACAATACTTTTAGATAATATAAATAAAATTGAAGAAGATGGAGTTAAGCAAGATTATTTATACTTTAATTTAGGACAAACTTCAGAAATTGAATTAAATCCAAGAGTTTATCCTCTAAACAGTTATAATACAAATTATAAAGTTATTATAAAAACAAATCCAATAGGAGAAGACCCAATTTTATTTAATCAAGAAACTGGCAAGGTAACTCCTGTAAAGGCGGGCGAATGCGAATTAATTTTAGTTCCAACAGCTAGTTTTATTAGTGAAACAGATTATAAGGAAAATTGTGCTAGAAAAATAAAAGTAATTGTTGCAGATGGTGAAACAATACCTTATAAAATAAGCACTAAAGAAGAATTATTGCAACTTTGTTCAACCAATATTGTTGAAGATAGTAATCATGCAGATAGATATTCAAAAAAATATATTTTAACTAGTGATATTGATATGACTGGTGAAAACATATTCCCAATTGGTGTTTATGCTGTAAATAATAATGGAATAACTCAATACAAAAAAGTAGATTTTACAGGAAGTTTTAGTGGTAAATTTACTGTAGGAAATATAGAAAAACAATATACAATTTCTGGATTAAATATTGTTAATGACTTTGGAGAAGTTAAAAATTTAAATAATTTATCAAATGAATATGAATATTATTTAGGTTTATTTGCTCACAACAAAGGACAAATTACTGGTTTAAATGTATATTATTCTAAAATAGATGCTGTTTTAAGTGTAAATTCAGATGAAATAACTTCTATTAAAGAAAATTCAATGAATAAAAATTATAGTTTTTATTTCGGTGCAATTGCAGGAATAAATAGCGGAACAATTTCATCTTGTCAAGTAAATGTATATTCTGGCACTATCACTACATATTTAGGAAACGAAAACAAAGCTAATAACATTGGATTAATAGCCGGAATAAATACGAAAGATGCTATTATTGAAAGTTGTAAAGCTAGTGGAAATTTAAATGTTCTAGATGGCTTTAGTAAATATCAAAAATCAAACAATTTAACATTAAACACTAAGCTTAAAATTTTAGTTGGGGGCTTAGTTGGTGAAAACATTGGAAGCATAGTAGATAATTTTAATATTTATAGCGGTGATAACGAAGTATTTAATAAAGATAAAATTAATGTTACAGCAACACTTTCTAGTGTTTTAGATAATGATTTATTATACTTAAATAACAGTTGTGCCTTTGGTTTAATAGTTGGATTAAATAGTGGTACAATTGGCGATAAAACTAATAAAGTTGGTTTGTCTACTTATGGCCAAGTGTTAGCTTATAGTAATGTAGGTGGTGTGGCTGGAATAAATAAAGGAAATATATATTCTTGTTTTACAGCCTCTACTTTAAAAGCAAACAATAACGTTGGTGGTTTAATAGGAAATCAAACAGGTGCTGTTGGTGAAATTATAAATAATGCGGTGGTATTTTTAGATGATAATACAAATAATGTAAAAATTTATGGTGAAGATTTTGTTGCAGGTTTAATTGGAAGCGCTTGTTCAATTACACTAGAAAACAACTTTGTTACAAGTTTTGTATCTGAAACCAAAGAAAATATTTCACTTTCTGACGTTGTTTGTAATGGTGATAATTTTGGCGGCATTTATTGTGGAGATGGCTATACAAATATTGCAATAGTAAAAAATAATGTGGCTAACTTCAAATTAAATAAAGCAAGTAATACCTATCAAGGTTCAGCAGTTGGGGTTGGAATTGTTGCTCCAGAATCTATTACCGTTGATATTAACGATACAACACTAGTAAATGCTGATTTTGGCTTTAACAAATTTATTAATGCTAGTGTTGCAGATGAAAAGTTAGTAGTTTTGTATTATTATGATTTAAATTTAGCTAATTACAATAATTACTTACAAAGTTATATTTTCTCAATTACATCTAACTATCCTGGTAATAGTGAAGAAAATCAACAATTAAGTATGATTCAATTGGAAAGTTTAAACAAAGATGTTTTAAATATAGATAGTAATGGTGTAATAACTGTACGTAAACCTGGAGTTGCTCAAATTCATATTTATAGTTTATTAAATAGAAAAGCTGAAGAAACCATTACTATTAAAGTATTAGACGCAATAGAAAGAGTACAATTGTTTAAAGATAGTTTATCTAAATCAGAAATAACAAAAACTCTTTTAATTGAAAAAGATACTACTCATAATATATATTTAAACACTGCGTTAAAACAAGATGACATTTATCTTCAATATGTTTTTGATGGAGATTATATTGCCATTAACGATGGAAAAACAAGCACTGATTACTATAAATCAGTAAATGCTCAAGTTGTAAGAGCGTTAAGTAGTGGAACAACAAATGTTACAATAAATGTTTTTGTTAAAATTAACGATAGATATTGTAAAATAGATTACTTATCTTATAATTTTAATATAATTGTTAGTGAAGGACTAAAAGAAGCAAATTTAAGTGTTTATGAAGGAACTTTAGTTCCAAATTCTGGATTAGATTTTACATTAGAAGTTCAAACCGGATTGAAAGAATATACTATGTTTGTTGTTGAACAATATGATGAAAAAAATACTGAAGGCGAATTTTTAAATTTAAAATCTGATAAAACTTATACAACAAATGGCATAATTTATCATTTTAAAGCTTCTGTAAAAGATACAACTGTAGAAAAAGTAACATTAAAATTCTTTATATACGATAGTTTTGTAACAATTGATCAAATAAAAAATAATGTAGAAGAATATTCAAAACACATTAAAACATTAACTATTTATGTAGATAATAATAATTTTATTAACTTAGACATATCTTATTTTGCAGACGGCGAATTAACAAAAGATGAATTCGGTAATGATATTATAAACGTTGCTGAACTTGAAAGTAATTTTATAAAAATTGGTAAAATAGGAATTCTTAAACTAAATATTTACCCTATAGAAAACTTGCAAAGTTTAACAGTTAGTTATTCAAATAATGATAACTATAACTTAAACTTTAAGCAAGTTAAAAAATCGTTTTTGGGTTATGAAGATGTTAATACTAGTGAAATATCTGGTAAAACTATAAAACTTGATATAAATAAAGATTATATAGATGGTTCATACTTATATTTAAAACTATTAACTGATAGTCCTATTAATGAAAATAGTGAATTTAACTTAAGAGTTAATATTAATAATTCAGATTATTATTACGAAAAAGTTTTAACAAGTAAACTTACTACAAATCTTGATATTTCATTTGATAATGCTACATTAAATTCAAGTGGAATTTTAGAAGGTGTATATGCAAGAGGTGCTAAAGACGAACAAATTATTACTTTAACAACATATAAATTAAACAATTATATTCCAATTCCTAAAATTGTTAATAATTTATCATCTTCATTAGCATTAATTAGTAAAACTGTTGTTTCTGAAGATATTACAGTTTATAAATATGTTATAGAAAATCTAATTAATAATAATGAAAGTTTTGAAGTTTATTTTGAAATTGATAAACTTGTTAATAATAAAAAAGAAAAATATTTATCTAATACGTTAAAACTAAATGTAGTAGAATTTGTTGTGACAAATGTTGCTGTTGAAGATGTTGATAATAATTACTTTACAAAACCTTATGGATTGGATTATGACTTAAAAGTAAAATTAGAAACTATTAATAATGGACACAGTGATGTATTAAATAAAATAAAAGATTTAGAAGCTGAAATTGCAGGTTCTTGCGATACAAACGTTCAAACAAAAGCAAATTATTGGTTTAATAATAATGAAAAATTAGCAGTTAATAATTATAATAATTTTATTATTTCTAGAAATAATGGTTACTTTAATATTAGTCCAAAAACAATATTTAAAGGTGAAAATTTAGCAAGTAAATTTGCAATTTCTTATAAACTAGATAATGGTGAATTTAAAACTTGGGTTAACACTCAACCAATAGAAAATATAACAAATTCTTTATATATTAAAGATGGTGTTTGTTATACAAATTTTGAACAAAAATTTGGATTAAATTTCTATTTACAAACAGACATTAATAACCCTGTTCCAGTTTATACTGTGGAAGAATTTTTAGATATGAAAGCTAAATCTAACTACATTTTAATGAATGATTTAGTTTTAGAAGATTATGCTATAAAAGAAGCTAACTTCAATAGTTTTGATGGTAATGGAAAAACTATAACTATAAAAAGCTTTAATGTTGATTTATCTAACACAAAAGAAGAGTTCAATTTTGGATTATTTGATGTAATAACTGAAGATGCTTTAATTAAAAATTTAAATATCAAATTAGATTTAACTACAAACGATTTAGTTGAAAATAGTGGTGGTTACACTACAATTAAATTATCAAATATTAAAACATTATATTTTGGTGCTTTAGCAGCTAAAAACAATGGTTTAGTTTATAATTGTAGCGTTGAAAAATTTATAGTAAATGGAAATGAAGATGTTTTAAGTATTAATGTTAGTAATATTATTGAAGGATTACAAACAAAAGCTTACATTGCTTCTTTAATAGCTCAAAACAATGGTATTATTTCTAATTCTAGAAGTGAATTAAAATTAAGAACAAATAAAGGTTATTTGTCTGGTTTTGTAGCCTATAATAGTGGAACAATAACTTCTAGCTATTTAAAAAATGCAATTATTACAAATCTTGGTGAAGACGAAACTACAAGTACAACTGCTGGTTTTGTAAATGTAAATGAGGGAGATATTAAATATAGCTATGTAGAAGGTGAAAGCAATAATGTAGATGGAGGAAGATTATTATCAAATCAAGATTTATCTAATTATTGTATTACAGCTCCTACTAGTGTTGGCGGATTTGTTTTTGAAAACTCTGGAAACATTGAAGATTGTTATGCGAACTTAAGTATAACAAGTCAAAGTTTCTCGGGAGGATTTGTTTATAGTAACTCAGGGACAATAACAAGATGTTATGCTGCAAATAAAAATGAAAATGAAAATAGTGAAGCCCATGCACCATTTATTGCAATTAAAGTTGAAATTAATGAAATAGAAATGAAAAAACAAATAAAAGATTGTTTCTATTTAAATACAGATAAGAGCACAATTAATGACAATTTGGTTACAGGCTTAACTTTAAAACAATTTAATAATGAATATTATTTAACCAACTTTGTTTTTGATGACACTGGTATTTGGATGTTTAGAGATGAAACACTAACACCAACATTGATTTCTGCTAATGATATTGCAGAAAGTGTGCGATCACTTTTCAATTCTTATGTAGATTCTTCTGGAAGTGCGGTTTATACTTATAAATATGACAAATACTACGCTGGTCATGAAAAAAATCCAACTATCATTTCTAGTGAAGAAGAATTTTTAGCTTACTTTACATCAAGTTTAAAAACTAATAATTATTTTTATAGATTAATAAATAATATTAATTTTAGCGCTTATAGTAATTTACCTACAAGTAAATACGTATTTAGTGGCAGATTAGATGGCAACGGACTTACAATTTCGGGTATTTCTATTTCTGCGTCATCTGATTTTGATAAATCAAGCTTTGGATTATTTAGTGAAATTAAACAACAAGGAAGTGTAAGACCAGTTGTTAAAAATTTAATTTTAGAACCTTTAGAAGTTTATGCTAATAATGTTCAAAAGGTTGGAACAATTGCTGGTAGTATTTATAATGCGGATATTATAAATATTACTATCAATGCTAAAAATATTATTGTTCAAGGTAAAAATATAGTTGGTGGTGTTGTTGGTGAAGTTCTTGGAAATTCTAAAATAATTAACATCAATTCTGATATTTCGGTTAACGCAAACTTTGTTGACGTGTTGAGTAATGAAAATAGAATTTATATAGATGGTGATTATGTATTGCCTGAAAATGATGGAAAACTAAACAATACTTTAATTAATTATGCCGGTGGTATTTGTGGTGTAGTAAATGTAGATTCGTCAGATGATAAAAACGAAAATATTAGAAACATAGTTGTAAATAGTGGTGTTAAAACTATTGGACAATTTGTGGGACTTGGTTTTGGTTTAATTTGTGAAGATAGTGGTGTAGATAATGTTAAAGTTTATGCTGATTCTTCAAGTTATTTAAATTCTACATACGCAGCAGGAATTGTAGTAGGTGAAAACCGTGGTTATATTTCTAGAGCTGAAACATTATATAGCGAAGAAGAAGATCAAGAATTAACAATTTTTAAAAATCGAGTTTACATTATAGGTGGTATTGTTGGATTTAATAACAATGGAACAATTGTTAATAGTATTGCAAGAGTTTCTACAATTTCTAAACATGCAGAAACAACTATTGCGGGTGGCGTTGTTGGTCTTGCTGTTGGCGGAAGCATTAGTAGCGTTATTGCAATTAACAATGTATATTCAAGTTTAAAAATTGGTGGTATTGTTGGTCAAGCTGGTATAAAAAGCAATTTATGTAGCATGTCAATTAATGAACAAAAGAAAATTGTTCTTCCTGATGGAGATGAGGTAACTATCAAAGAAAACAATGTAATGTATATAGCTAATGCTATTGCATTAAATCAATTTAGAGAAGATAGTTTAAAAAATGAAAAATACATTGGAGCTATGTTTGGTGCAGTTCAAAACACAATTCAATCAAGCGGCGGCAGTGTTGAAATTGCTCATAAAATAAGTTATATTATGGAAAATAACTATTATATAACTCATAAAATAACATGGGAAGAACCTGAAATAGCTAATACTGGGGATATGATTTATAATGCATATAAAACTCAATTTACAGCTTTAGGTGGTGAAATTGTTTACGATGCAAACGGAAAAATGGTTTATGAAACTAAAGAACGTTATATTTATGACTATGGCTATTATGCTTGTAATGTGTTTGAAGATTTTGGTTTTGAAAGGAAAAATGATGAAAATTCTTGTGCAAAACGAATTGGAAAGACATTAATTAATCCATTTACACGTTTTAGTTCTAATATATTTGATAATATAAGCAATGCTTATGTGTCGGCCACAAATTTAGATTATTCTAAAATTCCAACATTAAAATCTACTAATAATATAAACGTTAAAAAATTAGAAGGAGAAGGCACGTTTGCAAATCCTTATCTTGTAGATTCTGTTATGGCTTTAAATGACCTAGCTGAAGTTGTTGAAACTGGAAATAATCAAATATTTGTTAATTTAACAGATAACATTGAAGCAACTGGAAAAGAAATAAAATCTCTTGGAAATGATATTTATAACTTTAACGGAACATTTAACGGAAACAATAATTTTATAAACGGTTTAACATATATTAATGATATTCAAAAATATAGTACTTCAAACTACTTTGGCTTATTTGGAGTTGTGGGTACAAAAGGTATTATAAGTAACGTTAATATTGTGGCTAACTTTGTAATAAATTATGGTAAAAATGTTCAGTATACAGGTATAATTGCTGGTCTAAATCAAGGTTACATTGCAAATTGTAATGTATATGGTGGTGTTGTTGGAAGATTAAAACAATTAATTGATACTCAAACTAGTGCTATTAATGCATTAAGTTATGTTGGAGGAATTGCTGGAGTTAACATAGGAACTTCTAATACTAGAATAATTGGTTGTAGCAATTACGCGATAATTGATTTTGCGGTACAAGATATAGAACAAGGAATTACTAATTTAACTTCTACAACAAACATTAAAATTTATGCAGCATTTATTGCTGGAGCAAATTTAAATAAAGCTGCTATTAATAATTGTAAAAATTATCAAATAACAAATTATAAAATAAATAGTGGTGCAGAAAAGACTATTATATATAGTGTAGACAATAGTGTAACTTATCCTCTAACATTAATAGTAACAAATGCTACTAATAATGGTTGTAAAAATTATATTGGTCATACTGTAGGTTATAAAGATGCCGGTTCTTCTGTGGCGGAAATTGTTTATAGTAATGATTATGATTACTTAATTTATAGCGTGGATAATGAAACTAATAATAATGGAGTTAATGTTTATCCAAATGTTTATTAAATTTAAAATAAAAAACCAAGCAAAAATGTGCTTGGTTTTTTATAAATTAAAAACAAAGCATAAAATTAAGTATTTTGTCAAGAAATTTTAAAAAAATTTTTAAAATCATTGACATCTTGATTTTTGTGTGATAATATAGTATGAGCTAAAAGTAGCGATTTTTTGTCGCGCTCCAAAAAGAATGAATGTTTTTGGCGTCAAAATTCGTTAAATAACTAAATATTTTTTAAGGAGAAAGGAAATTTAATGCAAGAAAAACCTAAAGTTAAAAAAGTAAATTATGGTAAAGCAGAGCGTTATAGTTTTGCTAAAGTAGAAGAAAATGCACCACTACCATATTTACTACAAGTTCAAAAAGAACCTTACAAACAATTTTTATCAGAAGGAATAAAGGAGGTTTTAGAAGAAGTTTCTCCTATTGTTGACTATTCTGATAAAGCTGAACTTTATTTTCTTGAACACAAATTAGAACCAAACACAAAACATACTGAAGAAGATTGTAGAAAAAGTAGACTTAGTTACACTATGCCATTAAAAGTTAAAGCAAGACTTGTTTTAAAAGAAAGTGGAGAAGTAATTGAACAAGAAGTGTATCTTGGTGATATTCCTATTATGAGTGAACAAGGCTATTTTATTGCAAACGGTGTTGAAAAAATTGTAATCAGCCAAATTGTAAAATCACCTTCTGTTTATTTTTCTAGTGAATTTGATAAAGCCGGTAAACAAATTGTTGTTGCCAATCTTTTTAGTCCTCGTGGAACAAGATTATCAATTGATCAAACTGCACAAGAAACTTTAAGATTTATTATTAATGCATCTAGCAAAGTAAGTGCAGGTGTTTTTCTAAAGGCTTGTGGATTAAGTAAAGAAGAAATTTTAAATATTTTTGATAACAATAAATTAGTTGCTAATACTTTAGAAAAAGAACCACAAGAAACTGAAGAAGATAGCTTAATTGAAATTGCTAAAAAGACTCGTCCTAGTGAAGTTCCAGATGCTGAAGCTACAAGACAATATTTACATGATACTTTCTTTAGTAACGCTTACTATAACTTTAGCAGAGTTGGTAGATATAAATACAATAAAAAATTAGGTCTAGCTGGAAGAATTGCTGGTCAAGTTAGTGCTGAAAACATTAAAATTAACGATGAAGTAGTTGTAAAAAAAGGCGAAGTTATTTCTAAAGAAATAGCTTATGATATTCAAGATAGTGGAATTAATGAAGTTTATATTTTAAATGAAGGTAACCCACATAAAATTATTGGTAACGCAAGAGTTAAATTAAGCAAAGTGTTCCCTTGTATTGAAGAGGATTTGGGAATTAACGAATTAGTTTATTATCCATTATTAAAAA
The DNA here is from genome assembly GCA_015055535.1 of Clostridiales bacterium. Lineage (GTDB taxonomy): Bacteria > Bacillota > Clostridia > Christensenellales > UBA1242 > UBA7868. The sequence continues at coordinate 36,731 of SVIA01000001.1, read as the reverse complement.
GAATACTAGCTGAAAATAAAACTAAAGAAAAAAGAATGCAAGCCATTAAACAAAATGCTAAAGAGTTAATTACAACACATTTAACTTTAGAAGATTTATTAGCTACTATCAGTTATATTATAGATTTAAATAATGGTTTAGGTACTGTAGATAATATTGACCATTTGGAAAATAGAAGAATTGCTAGCGTTGGCGAATTAATGTGCAACGAATTTAGAAAAGGTGTTAACAAATTAAAAGATAGCGTAAGAGAAAGTATGCAATCTCATGATTTAAGCGAATGTACACCAAACACTTTAGTTAGCGCACGTTTTGTAAATAAATTCTTAAAAGACTTTGTTTCATCAAGCCAATTATGTCAATTTGCTGAAGACTTTAACCCTGTTACAACTTTAACTAACAAAAGAAGAATTTCAGCAGTTGGTCCTGGTGGTATTAAAAAAGAAAGAGCAGGGGCAGAAGTTCGTGACGTTCACTATTCTCACTATGGTAGAATTTGTGCTATTGAAACTCCAGAAGGTAACGGTATTGGGTTAATTAATGGTCTAGCTGCTTATGCAAAAATTAATGAATATGGTTTTATAGAAACTGGATATAGAAAAATTAATAAAGAAACTGGATGTGTAGAAAACGATATTGTTTATATGCAAGCTGGTGAAGAAGAAAAATATTATATTTGTCAAGCAGTAGAACCTACTGACGAAAATGGAAAATTATTAAACGATAAAATTCTTTGTAGAAGAAAAGGAATACTATATGAACTTGCTCCAAAACAAGTAGATTATATGGATATTTCTCCTCGTCAATTTATTTCAGCTATTACATCTTTAATTCCTTTCCTAGAAAACGACGATACAGTTCGTGCCCTAACTGGTTCAAACATGCAACGTCAAGCAGTTCCTCTACTAAAAGCAGATTCTCCAATTGTTGGTACTGGTATAGAACACAGTATTGCTATGGATAGTGGCGCAATGGTATTGTGTGAAAACGAAGGTGTTGTAAGTTATGTAGATGCTAACAAAGTTATTGTTAAAGAAAATGCTGGCGGATATAGAACTTACGAATTAAAGAAATTTAGAAAAACAAACAAAGAAACTTGTTATAATCAAAAACCTATTGTTAAAAAAGGTGAAATGGTTAAACCTAACGATGTTTTAGCAGATGGTTATTCTACTCAAAACGGTGAACTTGCTCTTGGTAAAAATGTAACAATCGCATTTATGAACTGGGAAGGTTACAACTACGAAGACGCAATTTTAATTAGTGAAAAACTTGTTAAAGAAGACACATTTACTTCAATTGCTTTAAAAGAAGAAGAATGTGCAGCAAGAAGTACTAAACTTGGTGATGAAGAAATCACAAGAGATATCCCTAATGTTTCAGAAGAAATGTTAAGAAACTTAGATGAAAATGGTATTGTTAGAATTGGTAGTGAAGTTAGAAGTGGTGATTACCTAGTTGGTAAAGTAACACCAAAAGGTGAAACTGAACTTACTCCAGAAGAAAGACTACTTCGTGCTATCTTTGGTGAAAAAGCAAGAGAAGTTAGAGATAACAGCTTAAAAGTTCCACATGGTAGCGGCGGTATTGTTGTAGATGTTCAAGTATTTAGCAGAAAAAATAAAGATGAACTTGATCCAGGCGTTAACACTTTAGTTAAAGTATTTATTGCTAAAAAGAGAAAAATCTCTGTTGGTGATAAAATGGCAGGTCGTCATGGTAACAAAGGTGTTGTATCTAGAGTTTTACCAGAAGCTGATATGCCATTTATGGCAAACGGTCAACCAGTAGATATTGTATTAAATCCACTAGGCGTTCCTTCTCGTATGAACATTGGACAAATACTAGAAGTTCACTTGGGTTTAATTGCTAAAACTCTTGGTTGGAAAGTTGCTACTCCTAACTTTAATGGGGCAACAGAAAAAGACATTCAAGAAATGTTAATACAAAACAAACTTCCTGAAGATGGTAAATTCCAATTATACGATGGTAGAACTGGTGAACCATTTGAAAACAAAGTTACAGTTGGTACAATGTATATGATTAAACTAGAACACATGAGTGAAACTAAAATTCACGCAAGAAGTATAGGTTCTTATGCATTAGTTACTCGTCAACCACTTGGTGGTAAAGCTATGTTCGGTGGACAAAGATTTGGTGAAATGGAAGTTTGGGCGTTAGAAGCTTATGGCGCAAGCCACTTACTTCAAGAAATGCTTACTGTAAAATCAGACGATTACATTGGAAGAACTAAAGCTTATGAAAGTATAGTAAAAGGTGAACCAATTCCAGAACCAGGTGTTCCAGAAGGCTTTAAAGTTTTAGTTAAAGAATTACAAAGTATTGGTTTAGATGTTAAAATTCTAACTGAAAACAATAAAGAAATTAATGTTAATGATATTGCTCCAAGCGAAATTAACACAAATATTTCAAGTAATGTTGAAGAAGAATTAAAAGAACTAGATATTGATGAAGATGTATTTAATCTTTCAAGTATCGAAGAAGAACAAGCAGTTAGTGAAGAAGAATTTGATGAATCTAGTCTATTTGATGACTTTGATGACTAAAATTAATCTTTCTACAAAATTTTATTAAGAGGTAAATTAAATGTTTGAATTAAGCAATTTTTATGCAATGAAAATTGGTCTAGCTTCTCCAGAAAAAATTAGAGAATGGTCTTATGGTGAAGTTACAAAAAGTGAGACTATAAATTATAGAACACAAAAACCAGAAAGAGATGGCTTATTTTGTGAAAGAATTTTTGGACCAAGAAAAGACTATGAATGTCATTGCGGTAAATATAAAAGAATTCGTTATAAAGGCGTAATTTGTGATAAATGTGGCGTAGAAGTAACTGTAAGTTCTGTTCGTAGAGAAAGAATGGGGCATATTGAACTTGCTACTCCTGTTTCTCATATTTGGTTCTTTAAAATAAATCCTTCTAAAATTGGTCAATGTCTAGATATTAGTAGTAAAAATCTAGAAGCAGTTTTATACTATGTTAACTACATTGTTATAGATGCTGGTAATACTGATTTTGAGAAAAAACAAGTTATTACAGATAGAGAATATCGTGATGCTGTTGAAAAATTTGGCGCAGGTAGCTTTAAAGCTGGAATGGGTGCTGAAGCAATTAAAGAATTATTAAAAGAAATTAATATTGAAGAAGAATGCCGTATTTTAAAAGCTGAAATGGCAACTTCTAAAGGTCAAAAAAGACTTAAAATTATTAAAAGATATGAAATTATGGAAAGCTTTTTACAATCTGGAAATCGTCCAGAATGGATGATCTTAGATTGTATTCCAGTAATACCACCTGATTTAAGACCTATGGTTCAACTAGATGGTGGTAGATTTGCTACTAACGATTTAAATGATTTATATCGTAGAGTAATTCAAAGAAATGCAAGACTTAAAAAATTATTAGAAATAGGTGCACCAGATGTAATTGTTCGTAACGAAAAAAGAATGTTACAAGAATCTGTAGATGCATTATTCGATAATGGTAAAAGAGGTAAACCAGTAGTTGGTGGTAGTAAAAACCGTGAACTTAAATCTATTACAAGTTCATTAAAAGGTAAACAAGGTCGTTTCCGTTTAAATCTACTTGGTAAACGTGTTGACTATTCAGGTCGTGCCGTTATTATTATCGGACCAGAATTAAAAATTTATCAATGTGGTCTTCCAAAACAAATGGCTTTAGAATTATTTAAACCATTTATTATGAAAAGACTTGTTGAAATGAATCAAACATACAATATTAAAAGTGCTAAAAGAATGGTTGAAAGAGAAAAACCTATTGTTTGGGACGTTTTAGATGAAGTTATTAAAGATCATCCAGTTTTATTAAACCGTGCTCCAACACTTCATAAATTATCTATTCAAGCATTTGAGCCAGTACTTTGTGAAGGTAATGCTATTAAACTTCACCCATTAGTTTGTGCCGGCTTTAACGCCGACTTCGATGGTGACCAAATGGCTGTTCACGTTCCACTAGGAGCAGAAGCATGTGCTGAAGCAAGATTTTTAATGCTAGCATCTAACAACATTGTTAAACCAAGTGATGGTAAACCAATTGTTACTCCTCAACAAGATATTGTTTTAGGAACATATTTCTTAACAATGGTAAATCCTAACGCTAAAGGTGCTAACAGAGTATTTGTAGATGAAGATGAAGCATTAAATGCATATCTTTTAAGAGATATTAACTTACAAGCTCCAATTTTAGTTAGAAGAAAAGGTGAACTAAATGGTAAAACATATCAAAAACTAGTTAAAACTACAGTTGGTAAAATTATCATTAATAATGTAGTTCCTCAAGATTTAGGATATGTAGATAGAGAAAACGAAGAAACATTCTTAGAATACGAAATTAATAAGATTGTTGGTAAAGATGAACTTGGAGATATTGTTGCGAAAGTTTACAATATTCACGGAACAACTCCAACAGCAAAATTCTTAGATGAAATTAAAGCACTAGGATATAAATATTCTACACTTAGTGGTATCACTATGAATCTATTTGATATGAGTATTCCTGAAGCTCGTCAAACAATTATAGCTGAAACTGAAAAATTAGTTGAACAAAACGAAAAATTATATAATCGTGGTTTAATTACATTAAATGAAAAAATTAACAAAAATATTTCTTTATGGGAAAAAGCTACAGGAGATATTTCTTTAGCTGTTAGAAAAAATCTTGGCGAATTTAACCCACTTAACATTATTGCAACAAGTAAAGCGCGTATGAACCCAGACCAATTAAAACAAGTTTGTGGTATGCGTGGAATCCTTGCAGCAGTTGGTGGTGCTAAAATTGAAATCCCAGTAAAATCTAACTATCGACTAGGATTAAAACCATTCGAATACTTCATGAGTTCTCGTGGTGGTAGAAAAGGTCTTGCCGATACAGCGTTAAAAACTGCCGATGCTGGTTATTTAACAAGAAAACTTGTTGACGTTTCTCAATCTGTTATTGTAAATGAAGAAGATTGTTTTGCAAGTAACAATGAAAAAATTAAAGGCGCAGTAGTATCTAGTATTACTGTAGATGATACTTTAGTTTGTACACTAAAACAAAGAATTGTTGGTCGTGTAGCAGTTGATGATGTTATTAATCCTAATACAAAAGAAGTAATTGTTAAATCTAACGAAATGATTACTGAAAAACAAGCAGATTTAATTGAAGCTTGTGGAATTAAATCAGTAGCAATTAGAACTGTTCTTACTTGTAGATGTAAAAATGGCGTTTGTGCAAAATGTTATGGTAAAGATATGAGTAGTGACAAAATGATTGGTATTGGTGAAGCTGTAGGTATTATAGCTGCTCAATCAGTTGGTGAACCAGGTACCCAATTAACAATGAAAAACTTCCATACAGGTGGTGTTGCAACTGCTGTCGATATTACTACAGGTCTTCCTCGTGTTGAAGAATTATTTGAAGCAAAAAGACCAAAAGGTATGGCAATGCTTTGTGAAGTAGCTGGTAAAGTAACTGTTAACAAAGTTGATAAACTAGATGAAGTTGTTGTTCATTCAAGCGAAGGTGATGTATCATACTTGCTTCCATATGGTAGCGTATTAAAAGTTAAAACTGGTGACACTGTTGTTCCAGGAACTCCACTTTCTGCTGGTTCAATTTATCCTAATGATATTTTAAGAACACAAGGTGTAAAAGCTGTACAAGAATATTTAATTAATCAAATTCTATATGCTTATTCTAAAAATAGCGTTAATATTAATACAAAACACCTAGAAGTTATCATTCGTCAAATGCTTAAAAAAGTTATGATTGAAGATCAAGGTGACACAGAATTTTTACCAAGTTCTTACGTTGATATTTTTGCTTTTGAAGAAGCTAACGATAAAGTATTAAGAGAAGGCAAAGTTCCAGCAAGTTCTAAAAGAACACTTCTTGGTATTACAAAAGCAGCATTAAATAGTGAAAGCTTCTTATCAGCTGCATCATTCCAAGAAACTCCTATGGTATTAACTGAAGCTGCTATTAAAGGAAAAGTAGATAAACTAGAAGGTTTAAAAGAAAATGTTATCATTGGTAAATTAATACCAGCTGGTACAGGTAACTTTAATCACGTTAATGTTTATCCTAAATTTAATAATAAAGAAATAGTTAATACTGATTCAGATGTTACTAATTTAGATTAAATAAAATTTTATATAAAAAGACAAGCATAAGTATTTGCTTGTCTTTTTTATTTTTATTAATATATTTCAAATAATCTATTTAAACTTAATTATCAATACCAAAAAGTTCGTTAGGGGTTATGTTAAACTTTTTATAAATTGTATAAATACTATCGAAATTTGGTTTTTTATTTCCAAGTAACCATTGGCTAATTGTAGTTTGATTAACTCCAAGTATTTTTGCCATTTTTTCTTGGCTTAAATTATTTTCTTGCATAATATCTTTTAAAACATCTATATAACTCATACATTAATTATTACCAAAAATTAGGTCAAAAGACTTGACTTAGGTCTTTTAACCTAATATAATGATAATAATTATAGGTCAAAAGACCTAAACGAAGAGAGGTTTTATGGAAAAAGGAAAAAAGAAAATAAACTCACTTATAATTTCACTTTTAATTTTAGTAATAGCACTAACTACTTTTAACATAACATTAGCATGGTTTACCGATAGTGATAATTCAAGTGATACCATTAAATTTGGAACAATTAATGTAAAATTAGAAACAACAAACTTAGTTGTTACAGAAAGTGTATCAGGTACAACTTCTGAATTTATGCCAGGGGATGAATTTAAAATAAGTTATTCACTAAAAAATTTGGGAGAAGCTGTATATTATTTGGTAAAAGTAAATTTGTTTTCAACTGGAGAAGTGCCATCGCTAGAAGCAATAGAAGGAGTATATTTCTTTGATTTACAAAATGGAATTACAAAACTAGACACAGAAACTGATACCATTACAGCGGGTACAATAGCTAAAAATAGTACCGTTAGTTTTGAACATGTTGTTGGTGGAGATGTAACAAAAGATTTTGAAAACGATTTAATGGGTAGAGAAGTTGCGGTAAATGTAACAGTTCTTGCAATACAACAAGCAAATTTAGAAATGGAAGATGCACGCAGTAAATTAGACGAATTACTAAACCCGGCTGATGCTTCTACTATTACAGTAAATAATATAGAATATACCTACAGCATAACAAATGGTGGCTATGGTGTAACAGCGGGTACGTTTAATGTTGCTGGCGGAGGAGCTAATGCAACAGGTGATGTTGTTATTCCATATTCAATTAATGGCGTTCCAGTAACATATTTAGGAGATAATTCTTTTTTTAATAATATTAATATCACAAGTGTAATTATCCCTTGTAGTGTTAAAGATTTAAATAGTGCTTTTTACGGATGTGAAAATTTGACAAGTGTAAACATACCAGGTAGTGTTAAAGAAGTAGAAGTCTATGCTTTTAGGGATGTAAGTGGTTTAACCAATGTTATTTTAAATGAAGGCATAGAAACAATTTCATCTATTTGTTTTAATGGTAATCCAAATTTGACTACAATTGTTATTCCTAAAAGTATGAAGGTGATTGCTGGAGCAAATTTTGGGAGCGTATCTCATGTTTATTATAGAGGTAGTGAAGAAGAATGGGATAAAATTACTATAACAAGCCCTGGAGTTTTTGCTGAAGGCTATACTGTAACATATAACTATGTTGAAGAATAAATTTTGTTATAAATATAATAAAAAATAAAAATTGTTTACAAAAGGTACTAATGTGCCTTTTGTTTTTTTATAATAAAAAATTTAAAATATATATAATAATTAATTTAATTATAATTACTTATATTTTTATGAAAATAAAAAAAATAATATTTTTTAAAAATAGGTATTTACAAACTTGAATTTATGTGATATTATATTGTAACTAAATTACAAAGAGGTAAATTATGGCAATAGAAAAAAATAAATTAGAAGAATTAATGTATATTTCTTTAATAGGAAAATTTGATTATAAACATATAGTAAATGATTTAACATATTTATGTTATACTTCAAATAAAGAAGAAACTAACAAGAATGAAAATATTAAACCAGTTTATATTACAAGCACAAAAGTTGTTAGTGATAAAATTGCTTTAAATAGAATAAATGCTTTTGAAAAGAAAATTTTTGATGAACAATATAAAGCATATTTAGATGCAAACAATGAAAAATTATCTTTTACAAAAAGAATAAAAGATTTTATTAATGTTTATTACATTAATGAAGACGCAAAAAGCCAAAAAGAAATTGTTAAAAATTATAGAAAAAATATGCTAAATCTTGTTCATGAAGAAGTTGTAAATAAAGAAGAGTTTGAAGCTGCTATTGAATATGTTTTACAACAATTCAATAAAGTTCAAGAAAATGTTCACTAATTAAAATAAATTTAAAAATAATTTTACAATAGGGTAAAAATGTGATAAAATTATTTTAATTAGGAGCGAATATGAAACAACAATTTGTATATCCAGCGATTTTATATTTTGATGAAGATAATAATAATTATGCTTTAGCATTTCATGATTTAGACATTTTTACAGAAGGAGACACTGTAGAAGATGCTTTTAAAAGTGCGAAAGAATTTTTGTTTGCATATTTAAAGTGTTCGCTTCATGTTAATTCCGATGTTGAAAATGCAACTAGTTATATAGTAGTTAAAAATAAACATGAGTCTGAAATTGTTTTGCTTATAGATAGTGAAGTTGATGAAGAAAAAGAAGAAGGAATATTTGTTGATGATATTTTTGATGATTAAGGTGTGTTAAACACCTTTTTTTTGTGCCTTAGACACTAATTCAATTTACAATTAATTATATTAAAAAATAAAAAAGTGCTTTAAGCACTTTTATTGTTTTTTATAACATCTTTATATAGTTCTATACATTTTTCTGCTACAATGTCCCAAGTTGTTGCTAAGGTTTTTTGTGCATTTATTGAAGTGTTTTTTAATTTTTCATAATCTGATAAAGCATTTATAATTTTATTTGCGTAATCTTCTTCATTTAAATCAGATATATAGCCGTTAAATTCATCAATAATTCCTTCACTACTTCCGGTGTGTTTTATTGCAATTGTTGGAGTTTTTTGACTTGCTGCTTCAGATTTTACAAGCGGACAATTATCAACGGTTGAAGGGAAAAGGAATAAATCGCTTCTTAAATAATAATATTTTAAAATTTCTCTATTAGTAATTGAACCTGTCATAATAACATTTTCAGTTAAATTAAAATCATTTACTAATTCTTTAAATTTTTTATCATCACTTCCACTACCTAACATTAAAAATTTAAAGTTGACATTTTTTTCTTTTACAATTTTTAAACTTCTTAACAAAAAGTCTAAATTTTTACATTCAATGCTAATTCTGCAAGCACACATTAAAATATTTTTTTCTGTTGTTTCAATATTATGTTTTTCTTTAATATATTCAAAGGCTTTTTCTTTTTCTAAACATTCTGTTAAATCTGTTGCATTGGGAATAACTTCAATATTTGATTTAATATTGTGAGCTAATAAATTTTCTTTAGTATTATTACTAACTGCAATTATTAAATTTCCTTTATCTATAACTTTATAATTTCTTTTAATAACGGCATTACAAAGTGGTTTAAATTTAATTATTGTTGGAAATTCTTCAGAAAATTTGCTATGACAATGCATTACAACTGGAATATTATGTTTTTTTGCAAATTTTAAGCCATAATTACAAAGCCCAAAAATACTATGTATATGTATAACATCTATATTTAAATTTATTAACAATTTTTTAAGTTTAGGGTCTAAATTTGGAAGTGGTAAACTATCTCCCCAAGCTTTAGGTATTGCCATACTTTTACATCTTATAACAGGATAATTAACTTTATCTTCATATCCTTTAACATTTCCAGTAATTACAACAACGTTAACTTTATTACTTTCATATAATCCTTTTGCTAGTTTATCAGCAACCATTCCAGCACCACCAACAAAAGGCAAATAAATATCAGTTAAAATTGCAACATTTAATTTTTCATGTTTATAAAAATTCTCAAAAAGTTGTTCATTATGTATTTTCATATTCTAATTATAAGAAAATAATTAATATATTGTCAATTTTAAAATGCTTTTTTTTTAAAAAAATCATTTGCATTAATTTATCAATATCTTTATAATAAAAATAGGAGATGTTATGCAAGAAGATAAAAAATTAAAAGTTGGTATATTTATAGACTCTTTTTTTCCTATGATAGATGGAGTAGTAAATGTTGTTAATAATCATGCAAAAATAATGAATAACTACGCAGATGTTACCGTTTTTGCGCCAAAAGGAAGAGGAACGTTTGACGATAACAAACTACCATATAAAGTTGTTAGATGTAGTAAAAGATTAAAATTATCGTTTTTAGATTACGATTTACCACTTCCGAAAATTGATAGAAAGTTTATAAAAGAAATGGAAAATAGTGATTTTGATATTATTCATATTCATTCCCCATTTTCTATGGGAAGAGTGGGTTTAGCACTTGCTAAAAAGAAAAATATTCCAGTTATTGCTACAATTCATAGTAGATATAAAATAGATTTTTTTGATGCAACAAAATCTGAATTTATTACAGATATTATGGCACAAAATGTTAATTCTGTTTATGAAAAATGTAATGAATGTTATGCTGTTAATAAACAAGTGGGTAGAGCTTATACTCAAGAATATGGTTTAAAAAAGAAACCTAAAGTTCAAAATAATGGTACAGATTTAGTTTATTATGATAACGAAGAAGAAATAGATAAATTAAGAAAAAAATATCAAGTTAAAGAAGATGAAAAAATATTATTTTTTGTTGGTAGAATGGTTAAACTAAAAAATATTTTTTTTATTTTAGATGCACTAAAAATATTAAAAGATAAAAATTTTAAATATAAAATGATTTATGTGGGTGATGGCCCAGATTTAAATGAATTAAAAGAAAAAATTGAAGAATATAATTTATCAGATCAAGTTATTGTAACTGGTAAAATTGCAGATAGAAATGAAATTGTAAAACATTATAGACTAGCAGATTTATTCTTATTTCCATCGGTTTACGATTGTAGTAGTTTAGTTCAAATTGAAGCAGCTAGTCAAAAAACCCCAACAATATTTATTAGAGGCTCTGTTACAAGCGGAACTTGTACAGAGGGTGTAGATGCATTTTTCTGTGAATATAACGTGGAAGACTTTGCAAGTAGAATTATAGAAATTTTTAATGATAAAAAAGAATATGAAAAAATTAAAGACGGAGCTTACAATAATTTATATGTAACTTGGGAACAGGCTACTAAAAAAGTATATGAAGATTATTTAAAAGTTATAGAAAATTATAAAAATGGTAAATATTCAAAAGAAAAAATAAAAGAGATAAAAGAAAGAAAAAAAGATATTTCAGAAATAGTAAAAGACAGTTTAAAAGATAGAAAAAAGCAGAAAGAAGAAGAAAAAAAATTGCTTAAAAAAGAGAAATCTGAGTTAAAAAAACAAAAAAATAAAAGTAGTAAAACTTCAAAAACGAACAAAAAAAATAAATAACTGGCATTTGCCAGTTTTTTAATAAAAATTTTATATTTTGTGTTGACAAAATTAAAACGATTTGGTAAACTAAATGAGTTACTTGTGTAAAGTAATTTTTTACGCAGGTTTTAATTTATAAAAATTTTATAGTGTGTGGTTTTTATAAATTATTTTCTAGAATTTTACCTATAAGGGTTGTTTAGGTAAGTTCAAAATTTAAAGGAGGAAGAAAAATGCCAACAATTAACCAACTTATTAGGCACGGAAGAAAACAAGTAGAAAAGAAAAGTAAATCTCCATTACTTGAAGAATGTCCACAAAAAAGAGGTGTTTGTTTATCAGTTACAACAACAACTCCTAAAAAGCCTAATTCAGCTTTAAGAAAAATTGCAAGAGTTAAAGTTTCTACTGGTGAAGAAGGTACATGTTATATTCCAGGTATTGGTCATAACCTACAAGAACATAGCGTTGTATTAATTCGTGGTGGAAGGGTTAAAGACTTACCAGGTGTTCGTTATCATATTGTACGTGGTGCTTTAGATACTGCAGGTGTTGCAAAAAGAAATCAAAGCAGAAGTAAATATGGTGCTAAAAAACCTAAATAATTGAATTGAACTTATTTAAAAATCTAAAAAGGAGAGAATATAATATGCCAAGAAGAAATCAAGCTGTTAAAAGAGATATTTTACCAGATCCAAAATTTAATAGCATAGTAGTAGCAAAATTAATTAACCAAATTATGCTAGATGGTAAAAAAAGTTTAGCACAAAGCATTGTATATAAAGCATTTGATATTGCTAACGAAAAACTAGGCTTAGAAGGCGCTAACTGTCTTTCAAAAGCATTAGAAAACGTTATGCCAGTAGTTGAATGTAAAGCTCGTAGAGTTGGTGGTACTAACTATCAAGTTCCTATCGAAGTTAGACCAGACAGAAGACAAACTCTAGGAATTCGTTGGATTGTTAATGCTGCTAGAAAAAGAAGTGAAAGAGAAATGTGTAATCGTCTTGCTTCAGAACTAGTTGATGCTAATAATCAAACAGGTGCAGCATTTAAAAAGAAAGAAGAAATGCATAGAATGGCTGAAGCTAATAAAGCTTTCGCTCATTACAGATATTAAAATTTTATTTTTATTAAAAAATAAGAAAGGAGAAAATTATGCCAAGAGAATTTACACTTGAAAATACAAGAAATATTGGTATTATGGCTCACATTGATGCTGGTAAAACAACAACAAGTGAAAGAATTTTGTATTATACAGGTATTACTCATAAAATTGGTGAAGTTCACGAAGGTGGCGCAACAATGGACTGGATGGCACAAGAACAAGAAAGAGGTATTACAATTACTTCTGCTTGTACAACTTGTACTTGGAAAGGCAAAAGAATTAACCTTATTGATACTCCGGGGCACGTTGACTTTACTGTTGAAGTTCAAAGAAGCTTAAAAGTTTTAGATGGTGCTATCACAGTATTATCAGCTCGTGAAGGTGCTCAACCACAAAGTGAAACTGTTTGGAGACAAGCAAACGATTACAAAGTACCAAGAATGGTATTTGTTAATAAAATGGATAGAGATGCTGCTGACTTCTTTAAAGCTTGTGATAGTGTTAAAACAAGACTTAAAGGTAACCCAGTTCCTATTCAAATTCCTATCGGACAAGAAGCAGATTTTAAAGGTATCATTGACTTAATCGAAATGAATGCTACAATTTACGCTGAAGACGATGGAAAAAATTATGAAGTTGTAGAAATTCCAGCAGAGTTAAAAGCAAAAGCTGAAGAATATAGAGCTAAAATGATTGAATCTATTGCTGAAACTGATGATGAATTATTAGAAAAATTCTTTGCTGGTGAAGAATTTACTATTGAAGAAATTAAAAAAGCAATAAGAAAAGCAACTCTAGAATTAAAAATCAACCCAGTTCTATGCGGAACTGCATTAAGAAATAAAGGTGTTCAACCTTTACTAGATGCCATTGTAGATTATCTACCAGCTCCAACTGATGTTGATCATATTACAGGTATAAACCCAGATACTAACGAAGAAGAAAAAAGAGAATCTAGCGATGATGCTCCATTTGCAGGTTTAGCATTTAAAATTATGGATGATAAATTTGTTGGAAACTTAACATTCTTCCGTGTTTATTCTGGTAGTTTAAAATCAGGTTCTTATGTTTATAATCCAAGAACAGGAAAAAGAGAAAGAATTGGACGTATTGTTAGAATGCATGCTAACTCTCGTCAAGAAATAGATGAAATATTTGCTGGAGATATTGCAGCTTTAGTTGGTTTAAAAGACACTATTACTGCTGATACTTTATGTGATGAAGAACATCCAATTATGCTTTCTGGTATGGATTTCCCAGATCCAGTTATTGAACAAAGCTTAGAACCAAAAACTAAAGCAGACCAAGAAAAAATGGTTCTTGCATTAATTAAACTTGCTAAAGAAGATCCAACATTTAAAACTTGGACAGATAAAGATTCTGGTCAAACAATTATCGCAGGTGTTGGTGAATTACACTTAGATATCATTGTTGATAGATTAAAAAGAGAATTCGGTGTTGAAGCTAATATTGGTAGACCACAAGTTGCTTATAAAGAAACTATTAGAATGCCAATTGAAGCTGAAGGAAAATATATCCGTCAATCAGGTGGTAAAGGTCAATATGGTCACTGCTGGATTAAATTAGAACCAACAGACGGTGGTTATGAATTTATCGATAATATTGTTGGTGGTGTTATTCCTAAAGAATATATACCAGCTATCGATAAAGGTATTCAAGAAGCAGCTGCAAATGGTATTTTAGCAGGCTATCCTGTTGTTGACTTTAAAGTTACTGTTTACGATGGTTCTTATCATGATGTTGACTCATCAGAAATGGCGTTCAAAATTGCTGGTAGTATGGCATTTAAAGAAGGTGCTAGAAAAGCAAACCCAGTACTTTTAGAACCTATTATGAAAGTTGATGTTGAAACTCCTGACGATTACTTAGGTGACGTTATTGGTGGTTTAACTGGTCGTCGTGGTATACTTCAAGGTACAGAAGCAGCTTACGGAATTCAAAAAATTGCAGCTTTAGTACCACTATCAGAAATGTTTGGTTACGTTACAGACCTAAGAAGTGCAACTCAAGGAAGAGGAACTTTCTCAATGGTATTTAGTAACTATGCTGAAGTTCCAAAATCTATCGCTGAAAAAATAATTGGCGAAAGAGCAAAAAGAAATACAGAAGAATAATAATAGCCAAAATTCTTAGGAAAATTGGGAACTTTTGTAAAAAAAATTAAAATTGGTTATTTTCATTTGCTTTAATTTTAATATTATGATAAAATTAAGCTAAGAAATTAATATTTCATAAAATTAGGAGGAATTATTTAAAAATGGCAAAAGCTAAGTTTGAAAGAAACAAACCACATTGCAACATTGGTACTATCGGTCACGTTGACCATGGTAAAACAACACTAACTGCTGCAATTTGTATGACTTTATCTAAAGTTGGTAAAGCACAAGGTATGGATTACAATGATATCGATAAAGCTCCAGAAGAAAAAGCTAGAGGTATCACAATCAATACTTCTCACGTAGAATACGAAACAGACAGAAGACACTACGCACACGTTGACTGTCCAGGACACGCAGACTATGTTAAAAACATGATCACTGGTGCTGCTCAAATGGATGGTGCTATCCTAGTAGTATCTGCTGCTGATGGTCCAATGCCTCAAACAAGAGAACACATTCTTTTAGCACGTCAAGTTGGCGTTCCATATATCGTAGTATTCTTAAATAAATGCGATATGGTTGATGATGATGAATTATTAGACCTAGTAGAAATGGAAGTAAGAGAATTACTTTCTAAATACGAATTCCCAGGAGATGACACTCCAATTATTAGAGGTTCAGCTCAAAAAGCTCTAGACGCTGTTTTAGCTGGTTGTGATGTTACAACTGCTCCAGAATGTAAACCAATATTCGAATTAATGGATGCTGTAGATAGCTACATTCCTGATCCAAAAAGAGATGTAGATCAACCATTCTTAATGCCAGTTGAAGACGTATTCACAATTACTGGTCGTGGTACTGTTGCTACAGGTAGAGTAGAAAGAGGTGTAGTTAAAGTTGGTGATACTGTTGAAATCGTTGGTATGGGTGCTAAAAAATCAACAGTTGTTACTGGTGTTGAAATGTTCAGAAAATTATTAGACCAAGCAGAAGCTGGTGATAATATCGGTGCTTTACTTCGTGGTGTAGAAAGAAAAGATATCGAAAGAGGACAAGTTCTTGCAAAACCAGGTACAATTAATCCTCATACAGAATTTACAGCTCAAGTATACGTTCTTAAAAAAGAAGAAGGTGGCCGTCATACTCCATTCTTCAATGGTTACAGACCACAATTCTACTTCAGAACTACAGACGTTACTGGAACAATCGATCTACCTCAAGGCGTAGAAATGGTTATGCCTGGTGATAATATCACTATGGATATTAAATTAATCACTGATATCGCTATTGAAGAAGGTTTAAGATTTGCTATCCGTGAAGGCGGAAGAACTGTAGGTTCAGGCGTTGTTACTAAAGTTATTAAATAATAATTTTATAATAAAAAAAGAAGGTAAAATTACCTTCTTTTTTAATTTAAAATATTCATTAATGAATTTTAACCAAATTAATTGTATAAAAGTTAAATAAAAAACGGCTTTTTGCCGTTTATTTATTTTTAAATTATTTTTCTAATGTTTTAGTTTCTTTTTTATCTAATTTTGTAATAATTTCATATAGATATTCATCTTCATATTTAGAGTAAAGAAAATTAACCCAAACTTTTTTAAATTTTGCTTTAAATTCTGGTTTCATATTTTTATCTATTACGTTAAAGTCGGTTAATTTAATGTTAAAATTTTCTGTAACATCTCCACTATATTCATAATAATTTTGAAGATTTACTGTTAAACTTTTTTTGTTTTTTGTAATTTCAGCACATATTAAAGTAATATCAGGGCATTCCTTATTAATTAAATCTATAAATTTATTAATATCTTCTCTTGTTAATCTTTCAATAAACATACTTTGTACTCCTTAATTATTTTGTTAAATTTTCAATTAATTTATCATTTTCTTTATCAATTTTTTTGCTAATATCTTTTAATTTATTTTGCTTTTCATTTTGCAAGTATATTTTTAACTCTTGTAAATATTCTTCACCAAATTTATTATACATAAAGGTATAATAAGTCATTTTAGTTATTTCATTGTAATCAAATTTAGATCTATTCATTGACCAAAAGTGTGCATAAAAATCGCTAATTGATAACTCTTGGTCATCATAATAAGAAAAATGAGAGCCAGAACGGTCAAAAGATCTAATTTCAATTTTATCGTTTTTTATTGTAATATGTGTCCCAGTTGTTTGTGTATTTTTATAAGTAGTAATATCAAATATTTTAATTAGTTCATTAATATCACTTTGTGTTAATCTTTCAATAAACATAATTTTTCTCCTTATTTAATTAGTTGTTCTTCAAAATTCTTTTTTAAATCTTCGTTATAAGCAATTTTATATTCTTCACCGAATTTATTTATCATAAATTGTTTAATTACTTCGCTAAAACCATTTCATTCATTCTTCCGTAAGCATTGATACCTCTTACACTAAAATCAGTTAAATAAAATTCTGGTTTTAAGCCGTAACTATCGGTTAAAAGTTGTAAATAATATATATTATTGTTAACAGCATAAAATTCACCAATACTAAAATCATTAGTAATTTTATGAAAATATTTTTTTAATTCTTCTTTTTTAACTTTCTCTATAAACATTGTATTTTTCTCCTAATTTTACTAACTTATGTTAACATAAAAGGGGATGGTTGTCAATACTAAATTTTCTCTAAATTCGGATAAAACAAATAAAATAGTGCTTAAGGCGCTTGTAAAAGCAGAAAAATTGTGTTATAATAAAACAAATAGGAGAAGTTTTATGGAATTAAAGCTTGCAGATTTAGAAAAAGAAAATCCTAAATATATTAGAAAAGATATAGATGGTGGTTATTTAAGTGAAAAATATGAAATAGATAGATATAAATATGAACAATATATTGATGTTGTTGATAATTTAATGCTTGGTAATTATAATGAGTTTGGCGAATATGTTATTCAAGACGATATTAAAGAAGAACTTATAAAATGTACTAAAGTAATAGAAGATAACTATGAAAATATTTTATTTGTAAAATCAGAAGCAAAAGTTAATGCTTTCAGTTATCTTAATTTTGCAGTAAAAGTTATTGATAATGAAAAAGCAGGTTATAAAACTGCAATATTAGAATTATTAGAACCGATATATAAAGCAAAAGGCTTTATTGAAAATACACAAGCGACAAAACTTAAAAAAGTTGTGCTTGCTAACAATGATATTTTTAGACAAGAAGTTTATAAAGCTTTTAATATTTTGGTAAATACTACTACCGAGGGCTCAAAAATAGAATTAGAAGAAAAAGATACAGATGAAGATTTTAAAGCCATTATAGAAAGGAAAATTAAACTTTTATATATAAAACAAAACATTGAACAAGAAGAAAGCAATTATTATGAAATAGCATATAATAAAAATGTTGAAGAATTAAATAAAACAGAAGAAGGTAAAAAAGTATTAGAAAATACTAAAAAAGATGAAGCTATTGCAAAAAAATATTTAAATGTTGAATCAAACGATTATAAATCTAAAAATGACCTTTTAATGAAAAATGTAGAAACAATTTATCCTAAAGTTCCAGAACCAATTCAAACAAAT
This sequence comes from Clostridiales bacterium, assembly GCA_015055535.1. Lineage (GTDB taxonomy): Bacteria > Bacillota > Clostridia > Christensenellales > UBA1242 > UBA7868. The sequence goes on along the minus strand of SVIA01000001.1, from coordinate 18,380 downwards.
AATATCGGAGTTCAAAAAACTATTGTTAAACATATTACGGATAGTTTGTTTAAGTTAGCCGCAAAAGCTAAACAAAAATTAGATACAAAGAATAAGCCATATAAATCGGAAAATATAACAACAACAAAAAAACCAACACAACCAAATATATCAAAAGTATCAAAGGGTACAATGAATAATATTATTGAAGATATTTTTACAATGTAAAAGAGATGATTTTATTTCATCTCTTTTTTAATATTTTTAATATTTTTTAATAATAGTATTTATAGGAATTTGTTAGTACATAATATAAACAAAAAAAAGTGAACTTTAATATGTTCACTTTAAATTGGCTCCCCGAGTAGGATTCGAACCTACGACCTATCGGTTAACAGCCGAGTGCTCCACCGCTGAGCTATCGAGGAATAAACGATATTATTTTATCACTATATTTATTAGTTGTCAACTATTTTTTTAAAAATAATTTAATTTTTTTATATTAATTAAAAATATTATTTTTTATTATATTTTTATGCACAATCTGATGTTGGAAAATTTTAGGAAGAGTAAGTGGAATAAAAAATTATTTTCTATACAAACTAATTAAAAGGAGGATTTTATGGAGAATAATCAAAAAAGAAACTTGCTTAATATGTCATATTATGCTTTAATTATTGGGGCAATTTTATTTAGTGTTGTATTTTTTTTAAGAACAACATTTAGCACACTTCCAATAATTATTCAAATTATTTATTATGTTTGGACTATTGCTTTAGTTTTAAACTTATTATTTGATGTTTATTGTACTATGAAGCATAGAATGAAATATTTTTCGGGTTTAATTTTCCTTATTTTAGGCGTATTATGTTCAATAATGGCAATTGTTGTATTCTTTGTACAAGGAATTAGCTTAGAAATTATTGGAACAAATGAAATAACTTATTTCATTAATATTGCCTTAAGCATTTCACCAGTTGTTTTAGGTATATATGCTTATATATTTGGTGAAAAAATTATTAATTTTAACGATTAATATTTAAAAGAAGTAATTTGTTTACTTCTTTTTTTTGTATAATTATTTTTATTTTGTCAAAATTTATTATTATGAAAAAAATTACAATTTGTTTGATTTTTATTTTATTCTCAGTTTTTAGTTTGTCTGGTTGTACTCATGAAATGGTCAGTCTTTATATTTATAAAATGCCAAATAAACTTGTTTATGAAATTGGAGAGGAATTAGATTTAAAAGGACTTGAATTAAGAAATATTAAAACCGACAGTGCTTTAATTAGAATTAATAGTAATAATGCTAGTTTTAGTGGATTTGATAGCACTAAAAGTGGAAAAATAGAAATAACTGTTAGATATGGGAATTTTAGTTCTTCTTTTTATGTTTATGTTGCCAACAAAGTAGCAAATAATAGCGAAGAAATGAAAAATTTGTTGGAAAATGTCGAGGATAATGATATACTCTTATTAAAAGAGGGGGATTATTTATTAGATAATCCTGTTGAAATTGATTGTTCAAATATCATTATAGGAGGAGAAGGCAAAGACAAAACTAAATTAAATACATTTTTTATTTTGGGTGGTTATTTAAACAATAGTGAAATTAATTATGTAAATGGTATTGAAAATATTTCATTTATAGGTTTAACATTAAATACTAAAAATTCTGTTAAAAATAATATTATAGAATTTGAAAATAAGAATATTAATTATAAGTTAGGTGCTATTAATTTTGATGATATAACAGGTTTAAATGTTATTTCCTGTAATTTTACTGGTTATAGTCATGGAATAATTGGTAATACTGCTTCGAACTTGAATATTACATCAAATAATTTTAAAAATTTATTAATAGGAGCGATAAAAATTAATAATTCTATTTCTAATTCGTCAATTAGCAAAAATATAATTACAAATATAGGCGAATCTGTTTTATTTATTGAAAATAATAAACAACTAAATATATTTGGAATATATTTGTCATTTAATAAAGAAGAAAATTCGGGTCTTAATATTTATAAAAACTCTATAAGTAAGGTTGCATTAAACAATTTAAATTATAAATATTTAAATGAAAAACCAAAAGGAAATTTTTCTAACCTTAATTATATGTATAATAGTAGTGCGATAATTATACGAAGTAGTGATAAAAATAATTTACAAACGCAAGGTATTTCAATATTTTTTAATTCAATAGGTTCATCGCTTAATAACATATTATACGGAACTACAGAAAGTGATAGAATTAATAGTAATAGTGTAATGTATATGGCACTTTAATATCTTTTTAAAATTTTTCCACATGCAATTTTTCTACCGCTATTACCGTTTGGGTCACTTCGTCCGTCATCTGCATTGGCGTGAATAAAAACAGTTTTACCAATAACATCATTAACATTAAATCTATTTGTTAAAAATATGCTAAAAGCAAAACCATTATTAGATAGTAAATTTGGGAAATCACCAGAGTGTTTTGGATGAGAATTGTTATTTTTGTCAAAATGCGTACTATCATTAAAATTCCCGCTGGCATCTTCATTACAATTATCACCATTATGAATATGCATAGCAAAAAAATCTCCATTATTTAAATTTGTGGGTAAATTTTTTATGCTACTTAAAACTAATACTCCCGAAGATGTTTCAAAAAACTCAACTTTACCATCTATATTTGGGAAATCTTTATTTCCTTTAATGTAAGCAATTGCTGTTGGGGAATGATTTGCTAAAAAATTTATGTAATTTTGATTATTTGATTTATTAAAAATTTTAAACATATTTACCTCCAAAAATATATATGAATATAATAAAAAAATGTGTTAATTGTCTTTAAAATAAATTATGACTAAAACAACAAAAGTTATTTTATCTATAGTTTCAATTGTAGTTGTATTTACAACGTTTATTGTTTTGTATATTAACATTTTTGGCAAAAAAGATTATAAATTTGAATTGAAAACTCATTATTTAGAATTAAAAATTGGTGAAAGTAAAAATCTTAAAGATTTATATACAGTTACAAATGCGAAAAATGTTTCTATCTTATGTTTTGTTAACGATATCACTTTTGCGGAAATAACAGAAGATAGCATTATAACTGGAAAAAGTGTTGGAGAAACAAAAATATTATTTAAATGTGGAAATAATGTAAACTTTGAAAAAGATTATATAAATTTAAGTGTTGTAGAAGCACCAGTAATTCCGACAGATTTTAGTTTTAATAAAACTGAAATAACGCTTAGTTTAAATACCGAATTTGTAATAAACAATTTAATTTGTAATGAAAATTATAATGTAACTCCAGTTATTACATATAGTGTAAATAATATTTGTGAATATAATGTTGCTACTAATAAAATTACACCAATATCATTAGGCACGACTATAGTTTATGTTACTTTTTCTACGGAAGAAAGTTCTATTACAAGAAGTTTTACAGTAAATGTCAAAAATAATTATAGAAATTTGACTATAAATTTGACAAAAGAAAATAATTTTTATATTTTATATATGACACAAAATGTTGTTGCTAATTTTGAAATTTTAATATACGAAAATTCAATACTTCAAACTGGTATTAAACTAAACTATGAATTTTTAGATGAAAATAGTGTACATGCTTCTTTTATACAATATGAGTCAAATATTTTCATGTTGAAAGCAACAAATGAAGGCGAAACATTTTTGAAAGTATATTGTGAAGATGATCCTAGTGTTTTTGAATTAATAAAATTAAAGGTGGATTAAAATGGATTGTATTTTTTGTAAAATAATTAAAGGTGAAATTAAAAGCGAAATTTTATATGAAACAAACGATTTTATTGTAATAAACGATATTTCACATATGGCAAATAAACATTATTTAATTATACCAAAAAAACATTTTGCTTATTTAAATGAAGTAGATGAAGAAAAATCAAAAATAATAGCTAATATTATGCTAAATATGAATGATATAGAAAAAGCTTTAAAATTAGAAGAAGGTTATAGATTAGTAATAAATCAACGATCTAATGCTGGGCAAACAGTTAATCATTTACATATGCATATATTGGGTGGAGAAAAACTATCTGATAAATTCAATTAAAAAAATTGAAATTAATGGTTGACTTTTTTATATTTTTGTGTTAATATAATAAAGTCTTTTGTGCGAGTGTAGTTCAATGGTAGAATTCCAGCCTTCCAAGCTGGCTGCGTGGGTTCGATTCCCATCACTCGCTCCAATTTTTTACAAAAGATATGCGTTCGTAGCTCAGCTGGATAGAGCATCGCCCTTCTAAGGAAATGTCCTATCCACTAGTAAAGGTCGTAAACCCCAGTAAAATCGCACTTTTTACAGAGTGCAAAATGCTAAAATTTGAATTTGGTATAAATTTTGGTATAAAATTTTAAAAAAATTATTTTTAACAATTTAATATGTTTCGGTAGCTCAGCAGGATAGAGCATTGGCCTTCTAAGCCAAGGGTCAGGGGTTCGAATCCCTTCCGGAACACCACAAAAAAACGAATTTTAAAGTCGATAAGTTATGAAACCAAACGAAAAACTAGACTTATGGTTACAAACTTTGAAACTAAAAAATAAGATACTATTAGCTAATAGTATCTTATTTTTATTAATCAAACAAATAAAAGTCCGCATTTTCAATAATATTAGAAGAAATATAAATCGTCAATTTGCTTAACTATTTATTCTTGAAATATTTAATTTTTAGTTTTTTATATTCGTCAGTTGTTTTATATTCTTTATATTCTTCTTTTAATTCGTTATTTATCGGGTCAACAAAATTAATTTTGCTATGCATAGGCATACCCTTATAAGCTTCAGCCAAATTAATACCTGAAACTTCTATGTCTGGAATTGTAAATATCGCGAAATTTTTGTAAACAATTCCTTCAATTCCTTTTTTTTGTTTTTTTATCCATTCTAATTCTGGAGTTTCTAATAATGTAAAGGTTGTTATAGTTTTGCAAATATATTCTACTCCATTTTTTTGATATTTCATATCAATACTGTTGTATCTACAAAAACCATTAAAACTTTGCGCAGATGGTGTTGCATTATGTAAAGTTAAAATTTGTTTTTCACCATACTTATTAAAAACCCACTCATAAAAATGTTTTTTTATTTTAGACTTGCTTTTGATAAAATGACTAATTATAGCAATAACAATAACAAGCAAAATAAGGGGTAAAGCTATATATAAAAAACTATAAAAACCTTTCACATTAAACTCAGAAGTTGAAGATTCTAATAAACATTGAAAACTCATTAATTTCTCCTTTCTACTAATTTTCAAAATATTTTATTTCTATAATATTATAACATAACTATTTATAAATTACAAAACATATTGAGATTATTAAATATGGTAATCAATAAAAAAGAGAACTAGATTTTATTCTAATTCTTTTTTTTATTATTTTGCCAGTTTGAAAAGCATTAGATTAATAGGTCGTTTGTATCTTAACCTAAACTATCCAATACATTTAATACTTTTTGCTCTGTATCAGGTAAGAAATGACTATAAACTTTTAATGTTATAGTAGAGTCGCTATGTCCCATATAATTGGCAACTGTTTGCACTGGAACATTTTGAGTTAACAATAAACTACAATATGTGTGTCTTAAACCATGACAAGTTACTCTTTTTAAGTTATTATCTTTTTCTAATTTTAAAAGCCATTTTGCGGCAGTTTGGTTGTGAATTAGTGTTCCATCACTTAAAACGCACAAATAATAATTTTCTAAATTATCTGTAAAGTTCTTATCAAATCTTGAGTACCATTTATAATAAACTTCTAAATCTTTAAATAATGATTGGGGAATAGGGATATCTCTTATTGAATTTTTTGTTTTTGGTAGTTTTTCTTTATATCCACAAAGCGGAGAATAAAACCTACTTCTTCTAATTTGTAATATTCTATTTTTAAAATCCACATCAGACCATTTTAACCCCATTAATTCACCTTTTCTAACTCCTGTTAATAACATCAGTTTTAAAGCTATTTTTTTATTTAAAAACTCATCTGACAAATTATCTATTGCTTTTAAAAATTCTTGCGATTCTTTTACTGAAAATACTTCTTTGCCTTCAATTTGTCTTAAAGAATTATTTGAATTTCCAGCATTAATTTTAGTCGCACAAACGGGATTTTTAGTAATCCAGTCATATCTATATGCTTCATTAAATATTGCTCTTAAAACTCTTCTTTGACCTTTTACTGTTTCACTAGAATATACTTTTTTGCTTTCAACTTCTTCAAAGTATTCATTAAAATTTATTTTAAGATAATCACAAATTTGCTCTGCTTTTTCTTTTGTAATTTTTCTTCCGTTTTTTCTCATTTCATAACTAGTATTTCTATTTATTATCTTTTGTCTATCTAAATCTCTTAAACTAATAGTTTTAGGGAAGTCCTTTTTAAGTTTTACAAGTCCACATTCATTCATTTGATAAAAGTTAAACGAATTTAAATATACTTGTATATCTCTAACTGTAATAGTATTAATAGGATTTTTATGTAAATTTCTTTCTTCTAAAAACTTATTAAACTTATTTATTACATAAATTGCTCTTTGATAGTAGTTAATAGATAAATGTTTTTCAATATTATTTAAAAATTCATTAGAAAGTTCATAAAAAGTCAAAATATTATTTCTTAAATTATCTTTTCTCTCTTTGTAAGCATTAAAAGTATCTTCTTCGAATTGTATAGATATTTTTTCTACTTCTTTCCTGAATTTTGCTTCCGTTAAGTTTTTCTCATTGTGTACTCTTTTAATAACCAGTTTATTTTTTCCTGTTTCAATATCTTTCGTTGATACTTGAATTCTGGCTACTAATTCACCTTTTTTATTTGTTTCAATTTTAAAATATGCCATAATTACTCCTTTTTTACTTTTTGTCCGATATATTCAAGCAAGTTATCCATATCAATTAAAATTTTATTACCAACAGTTAGAAATTTAATTTTTCCTTCTTTGCACCAAGTACGAATTGTGTGTACTTTTATTGCTGAATTTGGGTCTTCTGCTAGAATATATTCAACTGCTTTTTTAACACTTCTTAACATTCGATATACCCCCTTTTTTTAAATGTAAAATAACTTTTTTATTGAACAGTAAATTTTGTTTTGTTCGTTATTTTCATTTTGAGTATATTAAATGCTAAGAAAAAAATTAATGACATTAGTTAAACTTTACTTAAACTTTATATGACTAGTTTTTGAACTAACTTAAACAAAGTTGACATAAACTTTAACTAACTTAAACAAATCATATATAATCACCTCCTTTGTCAAAAAAGTTTTTTAACACCTTTCAAACTTCAGGGAATGGTGCAGTTGTCAAAGAAATAGCAAAAAAATTTGCTTAAAAATTTTTAATTTAATTTGTTTCGTAAATTTTTTTCCTTTGACAACAAGCCATTCTCTGATACAATCTTCCTTAAAAAACTAAATAACCCCACCTAAAGACAAAGGAGGGATTATTGGTTAAGAAATATCAAGTTAGTTTAAATTAAGGTCAAGTAATATCAAGTTTTGTTTGGGTAAAGTTTAAGTAAAGGTCAAGTTATATCATTCACTTTTCAAATTATTTAGTATATGCTTTTTTTAACTGAGGAGGACAAAGTGATATGAATAACATAAAAAGAAATTCTTTACCACCATAAAAAAATTTAAATTTTGTATATAATTTGTTGACAATTAAAAAACAATATTATATAATTCTATCGTAAACAAATGCTTATGATAAATCAAAGGAGAAACAATAATGCGTAGCAAAGATAAGATACTTATGACTAAAATGATTGAATTTATAGACAGTCAGTATCAAAACTATGGCGAAATTCCTACTTTTAGAGAAATAGCAAAAGAGTTCAATATTTCTTCGGGTTGTGTAAGTAATTATATAACTGAAATGAGAGAAAAAGGACTTTTACAAAGTAGCACGAAATCTCGTAGTATAAGAACAACAACAATGACTAAAACAAATAATTCAATGGATTTAGTGCCAATTGTTGGGGCTATTGCTTGTGGTACTCCTTTACTTGCTGAAGAAAACATAGAAAAATACATTCCAATATCTCACGAAATTTTAGGGAATGGTAAATTCTTCATATTAAGAGCTTGTGGCGATAGTATGATTAAAGCAGGAATTAATAATGGGGATTTAGTTGTTATAAAACAGCAAGAAAATGCAGAAGAAGGTCAAATAGTAGTAGCATTAATAGAAAGTGAAGCAACACTTAAAAGATACTATATTGATAAGAAAAAGAGAAAAGTTAGACTTCACCCTGAAAATGATAATATGGAAGATTTATATTTTGACAATATTATCATTCAAGGAATTGCGGTAAAAGTTATAAAAGATTTGTTTTAACTAACCATTGATAAATTGTAGTAAAAGCCCCATTACATTTTATCAGTTAAGGTTTGTACATAAAATTAAAGGACTATGGTAAAGGAACTCCCAACCTTACAATATGGTTTTTTAAATTTAAGTTTTATGTGCGTGGGAAATAGGAGGTTTGATTTATGGCTTTAGAAATTGAAAAAATAAAATGTCCTCAATGTTTAAATTATATTATAACAAAAAGGACTGAAAAAGGAAGTTATAAAGGAAGTTGTTCTGTGTGCAAAGCAATAATTTACACAAGACAAGTTACACCTAAAGAAAAATCAATAAAAATAATTAATACATAAATTAATAACGTTTATAAGGCACAGTTAAGGTCGGGTTGAAATAGTACTTCTTATAAAACCTTGCTCACTACTTTATAAATAAGATTCGTGTCAAAGGAAACTTACCTCTACGAATGAATTTCAAAATAAAAATTTTTGAATTTCGTTGGTAGAGTTTTTTATTAATGAAATTCAATTTAATAAGGAGAATTAAATGAAAACATTAAATAAAATTAGAGAAGATTTAAAAGATATAAGATATTATTATTCAAGAAAAGAAATATTTGAAAAAGTGTCAGATAGCGTTGGTGAAAACACAATATTAGAAAAAATTGATTTATATAATAATGCAATTAGAAGTGCATCACCAAGATTATATGATTTATATGTTTCACTATATTTAGGAAATCAAACACAAGAATCACTAGCTGATAGATTAGGTTATACTATAGAATACATTTCAAGATTAAATAGTCAATTAGTTAAATTTTTATATACTAAATTATCAAAAGGAGACAATTAAAATGGGTAAATATTTAGATTTATTAAAAAATGGAACAAATGTTTATAGAACTAAACATTTTGTCGTTATTCAAAACATTTCATTTGGTCTATATAAAGACAGAAATAATGCAATTTTAAGTGAAGATATTTTTTATAAAAGAACATATGTAAGGGACAAGCAATACGAACATATATTTAAAGAAAGAAATAATATAAATGGAAAACGCTTACATTCAACAATGTACTCAAGAATTTATATAGATTAAAATTTTAAACAGACTTACGGGTCTGTTTTTTATGTGTTTAAGTTATGTCAACTTAGTTCAAGTTTTGTTTAAGTAAAGTTTAAGTTAGTTCAAAAAGTAGGCAAGTAAATGTCAATAAAAGGTCAAGTAATGTCATTCATTTTTGTTTAAAAAAGCTATAGAATGATTGTGTAATTAAACGGAAAGGCAATTATCGGCGAGTAGAATTTGCGTGAAATTTCGTAAAGGTGGCCACCTACGTAAACATCGCAATAAAACGAGTTGTTTTAATAAAGTCCTTAAGTTTATATTACAAAAATTACAACTAAATATTTTAAATGCTTTGCTAACGGCAAATACGGGCAGAAAAACTAAAAAATTTAATTAATAAGGAGAAATTTAAAAAATGGCAGAAAAAAGAGAAAGACGTTGGGTTAGTCCTAACAAAAGAGCCAAAAGTTATGCTGAAGAATTAAAAGCAAAAGTCCATACTCATGGACCTAAAGAAGGCAAACCATTAACCGATTTAGAGGTTGGAATTAGAATGGGTTCACTTCAAATGAAAAACGACCATATTGGTATTTTCAAATTTAAGAAAGCATTAAACGAAGGCAAATCAAAAGCAGAAGCTAAAAAATATTCAAGAGAAAGAGGGGGAAAGAAATAGATGGAAAAGAAAAATAAAATTGTAGTAGAAAGAGAAACTTTCGTACAAGAGGATAAAACGTATTATTCATACTTTATTAAAGGAAAATTAAGAGGCAAAGATGTAAAAATTGCCGTTGTACCACCAGACAAAGGCGGTTATACAGTTTTAGATATTGTATTTGGTAATGAAATGAAAGCTGATTTAGTTTTAAATCCTTTTGAAATTAAAGATGAAGCAACTGGCAAAGTTATTAAAGGTAACACTTATTTAGTAAGAACAACTGACGAAAATGGTGAAATTTACGAATGTAATGTTAAACCTTATCGTAATTCAGATAAAACTTTATTAACAATGCTAATTAAATAAAATTAATAAAAGAACTGTCGGGTATGTTCTTATGCCCGACAATTTTTTAAAGGAGAAAATATGATTACAGATAATATTATAGGTTTAATTACAGGTTTAATTGTGGCTTTAATATTAGTAATCACAATGCATTACACAATATTTAAAGATAAAAAAATGACTTTGTTTTATGTTCTTATCTTTATTATTTGTGGAGTAGGCGGGTTATTAATTCAAAATAAGTATTTCAGTGTTCACGCATTAGAAGTACCAACGCCACAAGACCAAATTGAAAATATAACAACAACTATTTCAAACAATTGGAAGAATACAAATGGTGGGTTTACTTTTGAGCAAATAAAAATAGCCCAGTCAGATGATGATTGCCCTAGCTTTGAAGACCAAATTATAAAATTAAATTGCTATGATTTCGGGACATACGTTTGTTTTTCATATCAAAAGGGCGATGTTTATCAAAATGTAATATTTTATAAATCGGATAATGGTTTGATTTTAGATGGTGTTATAAATATGACAGCCGATGTTCCGGGTATTAAATGGTTTTTAGCAATTGACTATAATACTTTTACTTGGATAGATGGTAGAGATATTGCTCCTAAATATTTTAGAGAAGAAAGTTATGCTAAACATAACTACGATAATCTAGTTTCTGTTTCAAGACAAAGTGCTTTTTTCTTAAGATATTCAATAGGTTTAAGAACAAATAAAGGCTCATTAAATTATGAAGTGATGAAAAGAGCAGCAGAATTTACTGCAACAAATGCAACTTCACACTTTATTAAGTTTAATGATGTTGAGTTAATCGGAACAGCTAATACTGGCTTTATAAAAATTAATAGTTTTTATAACTATTTATACGAACAAATTAAAGGTCAAAATTACAATACTACAAAACTTATAGACGCTACTAATTGTATGTGCCTACCAATTCCAGAAGAACTTCAAAAGAACTATCCTATTCCAAAAGATAAACAAGCGGAGTATGATGGTAAAGAATATTATGGAGTTTATAGAACAAATATAGCGGTAGATTTAAGTTTTATTAAAGGCAATAAAGAAATCAATAATACTTCTAAAAATCAAGATTATATTGATACTTTAGAAGAAGATGAAGAAACAAAAGATAAAGTTGTAGTAGAAGAAGTTAAACCAAATCACTCTTTTTCTACATTAAAAATTAACTTTATTGACACTAAAAATAGTGATTTAACTAATGTAAATTTAAAATTAAATCCTGTAAAAATAATTTTGACTAATAACGAACTTAAAATAATAAAAACAGTAATAATTGATAACTTTACTAAATTTCACTCTGGAATAGACGTTTTATTAAACTCTAACACAAATTGGTCTTTTTATATAGACAGTGAATCTTTAATTTTTGAAAATTTTAAAGGCTCATTCACTATTCAAAATGATAGAAATTTAGTTACTTTTAGTTATTACTATCTAAACAATTATACTATTGCGTCTGTTGGACTAAACCCAATAGGTACAATAGACAATTCACAAATTGACTTACAAGCAAACCCTGTAAAAATTGTATTGTCTAATACAGAACATACTTATCAATTTGTATTTGATAGTAATTCGGAATTACAAGAATATCAAAGTATGCTAGTAGAACTTGGCGACTATGAATATACAATTCTTTCAAAGCAATTAATTTTTGCAAGTGTTACAGGTAAGTTAACAATTACAACTAAAGATAAAATTATGTTATTCAACTATGCTTTAAATGTTGATGATGGAGCTTTAGATTTTACAATTAATATTACAAACAACGGAAGCACTAATAATCAATTTAGTTTATATAGTGCGTCTAGTAATGTTGATTTAATTAGAGAGAATTTGTCAGCAAATAAAGTGTATTTAGTAACTTGCGTTATATATGATAAAGACGGAAGATTAATGGAAACTTTTAATCATACTCATTTAAGTTCAGGAACTTGTAGTGATAGTTGGTACGCTAGTAGTTTAAATAGCGGAGAAACCTATACGTTACAATTAAGATTTACTGACAGAGATGATTCAACCATAACCTATTTATCAGATATATTAACATTTACATTTAATTCAAATACGGGTTACAGAATTACTTATGAAGTAACTCAAAACTAAAGGAGATTATTATGAATATTAGAGTAAAAAACGTATTTGTTGTTATTGCATTTATTTTTTTAACTCTAATTGTATTGTTTAGTATAGGAATGGCATTTAAAGGTTTTAGAACACAAGTTTTTAAACTATTGAATGTCGTTCCTGACAAACAATATAATGAAGTAGTAAATGACAATAACAAATTAAATGATGTAGTATCTACATTAGAATTTAAAAAACAAGAATTAGAAAAAGAAGTAGTTGACTTGACTACTCAAATACAAGATTTAAATGTTTTAATAGAAAATGAAACGGAAGAAAATAACGAATTAAAAAATCAAAAAATGACATTAGAACTAGAGAAAGAAGAATTAATAAAAGAAATTGAAAAATTGACTGAAGAAATAAATAAATTGAAAGCTGAAACTGCTTTATATATCTATTTAGAAGAAGGCGAACGAGAATATTGGTTTAGTACAAAAGCAGGAGATAGTGTGAATAATGCATATATACACGAAAACAGCAATTATAACAATAGTTGGAAATTCTCTAAAGCAATGCTAGAAACCGACTATCTAAAAACACCTTGTGTTGACCAAACTCCTAGAACTTTAAAAACTAATATAGATTTAAGTTCAATAGTTGAATATTACAATATTAAAAGACATGATTTGCACCCAAATAATGCAACTGTAACTTGGATATTTAAAGATAGTTACGGAAATGTTTTAGATATGAGTAATGTTGAAAATGGTACGATTTTAATTTATTCAGATATGACTATTGAAGATTTACAATTAGACGATAAATCAACAGAATTTGATATATATTTTAAACATTGTACTTTTGTAGTAACTATAACTGATGAATGTGCATTAAGACTTGGATTAAATGTTCAACCACCAAAAGTTGGAGATTTAGTTAACTCTTATACAATTGATTATTTATATGATGTTAATAATCCTGCTTTAAATAATCAAAGTACTAGGACTTTTTATGCAGTAAGAGAGTATTTTGAAACAACTTTTGATACTTTAGAGACTTTCTACTATGAAGAGTATAGCGAAAGTGGACTTGTAATTACTAAAGTAGATAAGTTGGTTTTAAGCGAATACAATGTAACTTATAAATTTTTAATTGATGGTGAGGAAGTCGATACATTTGCTCAAGCACAAAGGAATTGGACTTTTAGTTATATTGTAGACGGAACTAATATTGAAATAACAATTATTGGCAACAAAGTGGGTGCTTAAAAATTAATATAAGGAGAAAATTATGAGCGGAACAATAAAAGTAATATTCAATTCTCTTGGTGCTTTACTTTTAGGCGGTTCTATCGCTTTTAGTACGCTTACGGGAATTGAATTAAAGAAAACAAAAATAAAACTCGATAATTTACAAGAAATTAATATTTCAAGTAAAACAGAAAATGAAAACTTAAGAAAAAGTTTAGCTGAAGAAATAGCAAAAAAAGAAGAATATAGAAATAATTTACAATTAATGCAAACTGCTTTGAATACTGCTAATTCTAGGTTAAACACTTTAACAAATGAAATTACTGAAAAGGATTTAGCAATAAATTCTCTTCAAGAAGAAATTATTAAAATTAAAAATAAAGGCGTTAGTTATACATTAGAAAATAATGTTGAAGCTATGCACATTTTAATAGCAGATTTCTATGATGAAACTGAAGCAAATTTAAGAATTGAAGAATTAAAGACAAAATATGAAAATGGTGAAGAATTATATAAAGGAATTGATTTTAATTTTATGGAACAGGGACAAGATTTTCATGCACAATACTATGGTGATGAACTTTTTGTAGAATACTTTTTAACAAATAGAGTTGGCGGAGTTGATTTCCCAGCAGGCAAAACATATTTAGAATTTTTAAATACTATGTATCAAGTAAAAAACATTAATATTTTAGAAGATTTAAATTATGTTGTGGGACAAAAATACGCATTACTAGAAACTCCAGCATATTTAGAAAGTTTAGACTATGAATGCATAGAAAAAACTGACAATTATGTAAAGTTAAGAAACAAACTAATGTTAAGTCCTAACGACTTATTTGCAGATGTAAACGAAGATGAGATATATAACTATATCGAATTAACTAAAAATGGGGATGAAATTACAATTAAATCTTTTGTTATGGATTATTACGATAATGATGGTACTATACACTATCGAACTAGTACAAATGTTGTTGTGCCATATTCTATTAAAATTAATAAATTGCAAGAAGAATTAAATTTTGCTTTGTCTGAGAAAACTGCATTAGAGACTGAAGTAACAACTCTTATTGAGCAAGTTATTGCATTAGAACACACGGTTTTAATATATGAAGAACAAATAGAACAATTGAGGGAACAAATAAGGGTTTTACAATCACAATTAGGGATAACAAGTGCTAGTCAATTTACTTTTAATGGTAATATCTTAACAGGTTATGTTGGAACTGATACAGAGATTGTAATTCCTACTTCTTATTCAATAGGTGAACCGCTATTACAAGAAGAAACTTATAATAGTTTTACAGAATTAAGAGAAAAATGTGCTCCGTTTAGTGAAGAAGATATTTTCCCATTTGATATTACTTTAAATACTGGTGAAGTAGTAACAATTACTCACGAAATGGAATTATATGACCATCAATCAAAATTATCTTTTCCAACAACGATTGTAAGAAAAATTACAACTTATGTTGATGGAACGGATTATCAAGTAACAGCTATTGGAAATGATGCATTTTATAAATCTAATATAACCTCAATAGAAATACCAGAAGGAATTACACATTTATATACCTATGCTTTTCATCTTTGCGAGAATTTGACTAATGTAAAATTACCAAATACATTAGAAAGTATTGGTTATATGGCTTTTTTGCGTTGTTATGCATTAGAAACATTAGAGTTACCATCTAGTTTAAAGGAATTTGCTGATGCAGCTTTTGATATTTGTACTAGTTTGAAATCAATTATAATTCCTGAAGGAATAACAACTTTATCTACTCATTTATTTGCACAATGTACTTCATTAACTTCAATAGTAATTCCTGCAAGTGTAACAAAAATTAATTTTGCTGCATTTGCACAATGTACTTCTTTAACAGATGTTTATTTTATGGGAACTGAAGAACAATGGAATCAAATTACAATTTCAAGTGAGTCTGCAAGTGTTGGTGGACCTACTTCAGATAACACTGCCTTATTTAATGCTACTAAACATTTTAACTATGTTTTAGAAGAATAATGATAACGATTATCTTTGCTCCACCAAGAACAGGTAAAACTTGTTTTATGACGCACATGTTAAATTGTTATGCGTTTGATAAAGAGAGAAACAAGCTTATGCGACAAGAGATTATGAGAAAAAATCAACACGGATTTAAACTCTCTACTCCAAAGCATTGTGTTTCTTCTAACTATGATATTAAATTTAGAAAGTATGGATATTCTCCGAGATTTAATCGGAGAATAAATCCATATAGATTAGGCTTTAAAAATGAATTTGTAAAAACGCATTTCAATTTCCCGTATGAAGTTATAGGAATAACTGAAGCACAAAAATATTTAAACAGCAGGATGAGTTTGTATTTCCCTGAATGGCAAAGTAGATGGTACGAACAACACGGACACGATAATTTAGATATATTTTTAGATACGCAAAGACCAATGCTAATAGATGTAAATATTAGAGAACTAGCACAATTTATTGAAATAGTAAAGTTAAAGATATATAAAGATGATTTTAATAGAGTTTGCAAGTTAAAATGGACTATTAGAAGAATTGATAATTCTTCAGTTTTTGATAGATATATTGAAAGTGGTAAAAAGGATAAATCTTGTTATATACAAGAAACTGTTGTTGCTAACTATAATGTATTCAATTTATATGATAGTCAAAGTTGTAAACCTAAATTCTATGACGGACATTTTGATGAAGATTTTGATATTAATGAGAGCGAACAAATGGAAGAAAGTTTAGAAGGATATATTAAGTATTTAAAAGATAATGATGACGAACTACCAGAGAATTTTTATCAATCTAAAACTAAAAAGAAGGAGAAAAAGAATGATTAACTATAATAAGAATAAATTGATTAATCAAGCTCTAGACAAATACTATGAAACCTTTAGCATTACTTTAGATACAGCTGATTTTGTTCCTGAAAAATATAACAAAAAGATTATAAAATATATCTTTAAAAATATGAAAAAAGCATTTAAGAGATTAGATAAAGAAGATAGAAAATTCCAAAGGAAGTTTAGAAAGAATATCAAGTTAAAAGAAAAAGAACAAAAGAAGCTATTGAAAAGTAAAAGCAAAAAGAAAGGATTTTTTAGTAAATTGTTTAGAAGAAAAAATAAAAAGGTTGGCGAGAAAACAAACGCTGACTCTAACAAAAACAGTTAAATCTAAAAGTCGGCATACTCGCCTAAAGGAGTATTATGCCATTTGCTGAAACAAAAGTATATTTTGATGGAAGTCATTATATAGCAATACCACATACTACTAGACCAACCAAAAGACGACCATACAAAATAGAAGAAACAATAACTGTTCAAGAAGAAGTAAAGGACTCTACCGAAAATGTAGAGCCCTCTATTTCGCTTGAAAATGATACGGAAGATATTAAAGAAATTACGAATTTAGAAGAAGATACTAAAGAAAAGGTTATAGAAGAAGAACAACCGAAGAAAGTTAGAAGAACAACAAAGAAAGAACTTTTTAATGAACTGTATAGAAAATATATTGATTTAAAAAAGAACGAAAGAAAGAAAATGATAGTTAAAGAGATGGAAGCATATTTTGAAAGTAAGCAACAATGTATAGATTTTGTAAATAATAACTTCGAGAGAAAACAACGAAACCTAATTTGTAGAAGAATTAGAATGGTTAGAAAAGCAAATTTAGTTAATTTTAACTATTTTTGCACTTTTACTTATGATGATAAATTGCACAATGAACATACATTTAAGAAAAAGCTTAAAACGACTATTTCACATTTTGCCGTAAGAAAAAACTGGAAATATATGGGCGTATGGGAAAGAGCACCAGAAACAAAAAGATTACATTTTCACGGTTTATTTGAAATTCCAGAAAATGCAATGGTTGGAGAATTGTTTGAGAATAGCGATTATAACTTAAACACTCATAGAAGAACAAAAACTATTCAAAATACTTTCTTTAATAAAAAATTTGGCAGGTCTGATTTTGAAAAAATCAATACAAAGGAAGATTTGAATAGAGAAATATCATATATTATAAAATATATTGAAAAAACCGAAGAAAAAATCGTTTATAGTAAAGGACTATATCAGTACTTTATATCAGATATATTAGATGAGGATGTTGTATCTAGGATAGGATTAGAAGATAAAAAACTATTATTGTTTGATGACTTTAAATGTTTTGACGAAGGGGAATATATAGGGAAAGTAAGCTTAGATACAATAAACAAAATGAGAAAATGCAATTAACAAAAAACGGCGACATAAAAAATGTGAGGTACGGAAAGCCTGCGCGAACCCACATTTTGTCGCCGTTTTGTTTATCGGGTTTAAAAAGTTTTGTTAAAGAAAGTGTGCTTGTCTGGCGGAGCGAAGCGACGCCACTTGTTCAAGACAAGCACACGTCCTGTAGCCTTTTTAAGTTTTTTTGCTATTGACTAATATATTTTATTTGTTAGCAAATTTTAAATTTTTATGTTATAATATAACTATGGATTACAAATTAGATGATATTAAAAGAAAAATAATAATGACAGTTTTATATAGTTTAAACATAATTTTTGCCTTTTTAATTATTGTATCATTTTTAATCAATTCA